>DATLAR010000065.1:0-6509 GCA_035527355.1 Planctomycetota bacterium | reverse complement strand
TAGTTGGCGTAGAGGGCCAGCAGGCCGTCGTCGGCCTTGCCCTCGCGCAGCGCCGCAAGGCGGGCATCGGTGCAGGCGTCTGCCCGCTCGTCGCCGATCTCCAGCCGCACGCGGCGATACATCGCCCGATGCGCGGCCTCGTGCGTGCGCACCAGCTCGGGCCAATCGCCGCGCGTGAATTTCATCTCGGCGCGGTCGCCCTTCTGCGGGTCCTTGCCATCGAGGTCCACGGCAATGGTGATGATGACTATCGCTTCGCTGCCCTTCACGTTCATGCACAGGTCGTAGCTGTTGTATGCGGCCTCGCCGTCGGTGAAGACGGTGCCCTCAACCGCAAACCTGATTTTCTCGGGGAAGCGGCCGGTGAAGCCGAACCGATCGCCGGTGGCGAAATATTTCATCTCGCAGCTCGTGTCCTTCACCCGCGTGAGCGTGAGCTTCATATCGAAGGGCTTGCCGTCGCTGTTCGACAGCCTCACGGCGATCAGCGGCAGCTCGGAGTGGGCGAGGTATTCGCGGGTGAACGTGCTGCCGCCGTGGTTGTAAGATACCGTGGCGACGGCGCGGTCGAGATCGAGCTGCCGGCGATAGTCGGTGGCGCCGTGATGGTCGGTGCGGATGAAAAAGTTGCCCGCGGGCACATAGGGATCAACACGATTGGGAATGCCCAGGAAGCCGCCGAGGCCGCCGAGCTTCTCGTTTGCCAGCGTGCCGGCTTCGGCGGTTTTGCCCGCGAAGAAGAGGTCGCGTATTTCCTTGAGGTGCTGGTGCCGCGGCTCGAAATCACGGTCGCGGTTCATTCCGTGCCACAGCCATTCGTGATTGAGCGCCAATCTGTCGCCGAGCACGCCGCCCTGCACCATTCCGGCGAGTTCGCCGTTGCCGATGGGCAGGCATTCCTTCCATTCCCACGGCGGCGCGGGCTTCTTGTACCACATCAGCGAGTGAGGCCACGTGTCGTTTGATATTGATTCCATTCGGGTTCCCCGTAAAAAGGCGCCTGGCTTTTACGCAAAGTGCGCCCGGTGTGCCAAGCCGTAGTTGTAGGTTTCATCGTAGAACGCGAAAAGATTTTCGACCGGCACGTCGGCCGTGATGCCGTTGCCGGCGGTGACCATGCAGCCGCCCTCGCGGCGGTCGTAGGTGTCGATCATGAAGCGCACCTCGCGGCGGACGTCGTCCGGCGTGCCGCGCGGGAGGATCTGCTGCACGTCCATGCCGGTCCAGAAGCAGAGCTTGCCGCCGAATCGCGCGGCCACCTCGCGCTCGTCCATAGTGTATTTCTGGATCGGGTGGATCACGTCAAGCCCGATCTCGATGAAATCGTCGAGGAATGCGCGGACGTCGCCGCAGGTGTGCAGCCAGAAATGCATGTCGTGCTGGTGGGCGGCGTCGATGAGGCGCTTGTAGCGCGGCTTGAAGAACTCCTTGAAGATCGCGGGGCTGAACATGGGGCCGGTTTGCATGCCGATGTCGTCGCTCGTGTAGATGCAGTCGACGCCCACCTCCATGGCCGCACCGTGGATGATGGCGCAGTAGAAGTCGCACATGGCATCCATCAGTTGGTGCACGTGCTTGGGGTCTTCATAGAAATCGCAGAGGATGTTTTCCATCCCGCGCAGGCTCCAGAGGCGTTCGTAGAAGCAAAACCACCAATGGGCGCCGGTGTAGCGGCCCGCCGCTTGGGCGCCTTTGTATTCCTTCTGGCCCTTCCAGATTTGCGGCAGCGAGGGATCAGGCCACGCATCCAGCATGCCCTGAAGCTGCGACCAATCCCGGATCGCCACGTTCGAGTCGTGGCCGTGCGTCTTGCCGGCGGCCGGCGGCGGCACGTTCATCCACGAGTAGCCGGCGATGTGGTCGGCGTTGGCCAGGTCGTCCCAGTAGTTTGGCATCCGCGGGACTATGAAAAAAGCATCCTGCGGATACTGCGCCTGTATGTCGCGCACCTGCTGCGTGCGGTCGCCGAAGGCATCGGCGCCATTCCACTGATGTATCATCATAGGCACGCGGCAAGGCTTGCGGTGTTCTATCGCTTTGATAACCTCTTCACGCGGAAGGGAAGCACGCATCATATTCTCCTGCATCCTGGGAAACCGCCGGTCACTCCGTTACCAATCGGAGGAGTTCCTCGCCCTGTCTTGGCGTTTCCGCCCACACGTTAAGCATGAAATTCCTGAAATTCCGGCCGAATTCCTTCTTCAGTGTTTTGAGCTGCTCGGCACCTCCGCCGCTGATCAGCACCTTCTTGCCGGCGTCAAAGGTCTTGTGGAACAACGGCCACCACCGCGGGTGCCAGTCGGGCTCGGTGCCGCTGCCGGGCGTCCATTGCAGCATCTTCAGCTTCGGGATCGACAGAAGCAGGTCTTGATGCTGAATTGCGCCCGGGCCGTCCCAATGGTACATGCAGTACGACACGCGTTCGCACATTTCAGTGAGCACCGGCAGCATGAATTCCTTGTACATCTCGCGGGAGATCATAGCAGAGAAGTCGCATTGGAACTTCGACATGCGGCCGGGCGCCCACGCCCAAAACACGGAGCCGCCCACCTCGTCGCGGTAGCGGTCGTAGAGGATATCGTAATAGTGGAAGTAGCGGTCGGTGATCTGCCGCATGCATTGGCGCACCCACTCGGGTCGCTCGACGAGATCGAAGAGCAACTGCTCGGTGCCGCGCATCGCAGCCAGCGTATCGAGCCCTTCGATCAGGTCTTCAAACGTCATCAGGTATTTGCCCTTTCCCAGCCGCAGGGCTTCGTCGCCCAGCCGCTGGCTGAACCGCCAGTAGAAATTCTGCGGGTCGAACTGGAACCGAGCGTCTTGGGGCTGCGTGATAAAAGGCTCGCACCAAACGGTGCCGGGCTCTTCCACGCCCTTGCAGCCGAGATAGAGCGCGAGGCAGTTGGGCGCGAGGTCGGGCGCGTATGATGGCACGGCATCGCCCAGGTAGTATGTGCCCGCGCAGGCTCGTGCGGCGAGGTTCACGCGGTATTCGAAGTTCATGGTCGAGTAGCTGCCGGTCCATCCGGCCGGTTCGGGCATCGCCGGGATGTCCACTACAGGCTTGGGGCGGGGTGCATAAATCTGCATCGCGGGGCGGCCGATGTCGCCGCCGTTCCACCAGGAGGTCAGCCGCTTGCGCACGTCGTCCATGTCTTCACGATAGAGCAATCCGCTCACGTCTGGTTCCTTTCTGCGTTATTTCGCGAGTTGCTTGATGTCGGCCGCGTTGCGTTCCATTGACGGGAAATGCCGGGGGCGCTTCCACGGCCGCTCGCGCTGGTTCATGCTATTCCTTGGGCTGCTCCCAGTGGATCCGGGCGCCCGGCTTGATCATCACGGGCTGCGTCAGCTCCTGTCGGCGATAGCCGCTTCCGTCGCCGTCGAGCAGCTCAACCGACCGAACGGCCATCGGCCCCTCGGCAAAAACGCGATCGATAATCAGCGTAATTCCGTCCGCCTTCACCTCGGCACTGCCCCACCACAGCGGGTGCACCACGGCCAGGGTGCCCGTGAACTGCGGGACGAGCCTCAGCACGCCGTCGCCGGGCGTGTAGGAGAAATCGAGCAGCGAATCGTAAACCAGCCAGCTCGCCGGAGCCGTCATATACCACGAGCCCCACGAAGGCTCGCCGTTCGACGGCCTGTACATCAGCCGCGTGTCGCAAGGCCGCTCGCCATCCTGGTCAACAAACATCATCATCCGTTCCCACAGCGGGAGCACGCGGTGGTCGCGCAGCGTGGCCGCGGCCGTCAATGCAAATGCCTCGACGTACGGCAGCCAACTGAACTCCACCGGCGCCTCGCCCGACGGCTGCGCCTCGTCGGGCGGCAGGGCAAACCTGCTGCTGCCGTTCAGCCGCATCAGCGCGTCCACGCACGCCTTCAGCCGGTCGTCCGGCAGCACGTTTTTGCCGGCGAGCATCCGGGCAAACACCTGCCCCGCGAGCTGGCCCGCGTGCGACGTGTCGCGCGCCGGGCCGTCAACGCTCCCGTAGGTGCGGTAGAAGCTGCCGTTCCACAGGTCGGCCTCCATCCGCTCGACGGCGGCCGTTCGCCATTTTTCGATCTGCGGCAGAAGCTCGCAGTCGTTCCGCTTGCGTGCCCACTCTTCGGCCACGGCCAGCGCCGCCAGCCACAGTGTGCCAAGGTAAGGCGTGGTGCCCTCGTAGTGGTAGCCGTCGTAGCTGGTTCCCAGGCCGGTGCGCCTGCCCACCTGCGGCACGCCGCCGCCTGCTTCGGCCCAGGCCGCGCAGCGCAGCAGCGCGCGGCGCGCCCGCGGCCACATCACGTCGTCGAATGCGCCGTCGCCGGTCGTCCATGCGTGCCGCGCACATTGAATCACAAACGAGCACGGGATGTCGGGCCAGGGCTGCTCGTTTGCGGGCCGCTCCAGATGCCCGTGGCCGAGGTCGTGGCTTATGCCGCCGTTGGGCGCCTGGATCGCGGCAAACTGCGCGAGCTCGCGCGCGTTCAGCTCCGGGAAGAATATCTGCGTTGACGGGTGCGAGCCAAGGCGCTGATCGATCGTGCCGTAGCAGCCTGCCATTTCCGTTGGGCCTTCGTTGATGCTGAACCGCCCGTCGCGCAGCAGCACGCTGTTTGCGACCAGCGGATAGTTGCAGTTTGCCATCCTCGCCTTCAGCCAATCGGGCAGGGAAGTCCGCTCGAACAGCTCGGCCAGCGCGCCCGCCTGCTGGAATATCTCGCCGGCGTGGTTCAGCAGCTCGGCTGTCATGTCTTCGGCGCCGGCAAAATCATTCTGCCAGTAGTGCCCGCGGTCGGTGCCCTTCGTATCCACCCAGTGCGGCATCGCCCACACCAGCGACATATCGAAGGTCGCCTCGTCGCCCGGCTCCAGGATCACCTCGCGCCACACGCTGCCAAACCCCTCGCCGGCCCTGGTGCCGATTGCTGCCAGGCCGTCACGCTTCACGGCCAGCAAGTGCCGGCCCGCCGAGTTCAGCCGGTGCGGCGAATCGCCACCGGTGAAGAGCACGCCGGCAAAGACGTCGGAGCCGATTTCGACCTCCGACTGCCCCTCGGTGTCTTCCCAATAGCAGTAAACGCCGTCGCCCTTGCCGATGTCGGTCTCTTCCTGCGCGATTCCGCCGCCGATGCCGATAAGGTTCGGCCAAACGAACATGCACGTGAGATGCTGCACCTTGTTCGAGTTGTTCTTCAGATGCCAGCGCATCAGCATGCCGGGGATAGACGACCACCGCAGGTTGTGCGGGCAGATCGGCCCCATGGCCCTCACGCTCACGTCGACGCCCGGAAACAGCCCGCGCGCCGAAAGCTCGGCCCGCGGAAAGCGTCCCTCGAACGCGAGCTTGCCGAACGGCCTGATCGAATCGGCAGCCTGCATGGTCGTGAGGCTGCGCATCTCGCCGCCCCGCATCACCACGAAGCCGGCGCCGGGCAGGCCGTCGGGTTCCTCGAGGGGCATGTCCTGGTTGTTGTTGCCTGTGAAATTGCGCAGGCGGCCGTCGCGGCAGAGGTCCACACGTCCGCCGCCGATGCCGCCCAGCGGAATGCCCGTGGGCGCCCAAAGCGGATCGCGCCGGCAGTTCAGCCAGGCATCAGCCTGGCCGCTGGCGATGTAGCGCGGCCACGTGCAAAGCAGCAGGTCGGTTTTGCCAAGCTCGCGCGGCCAATTGGCAACCTCTATGATGCCGTCGCCGCGCGACATATACGCCCGGCACAGCAGCCGCCACACGCGGCCGGGCTCCACGGCGGGGAAGCGGTCTTCGATGTCGATGCCCTCGCCGGATTTCAGATGCAGATCATCCGGGCGCAGGCCGCCGATCTTCGCCTTCACCTCCACCTTATCGAGCTTGTCGGCCCATTGCGCCGGCACCAGCACGCACACGTAATAGCCCAGCGCGCCGAGCGCGCTGGGGATATGCACGTCAACCGGCTTGCGCAGGTTGCTCTGAGGATACCAAAGCTCCTGGTGCTCCATCTCGCGAAACAATACGTAACCTTCATCGGCTTGTTCTGGCATCATAATCTTTCTGGTGCGGGCGGCCCGCCGTCAAGAACACGGATATCCCTGCCGATCCCTTTGCGGTAATAGTGGAAATGAACGTTCCCAATGCTTCACATCGCCCTTGCCGCCCTGCACCCATTCGTCCATCCCCGCAGCGTGCCGGCCATCATGATCTCGATGTCATCCGGATGCGCCCCGGCCGCAAGAACCCTCAAATCCTTCGTCTCTTCTTGTGGCATATTGCATGATCTCCATTCGCTTCAATCCGATCAAGGCAAATACTATACGCAAAGCAAAATGAAACGTCAAGCGAAATTGCCGAAATCGCCGAAAGAGCTTCGGACGTGTCCATAAACGATTTGCAGGCGCCGGCAGGCGGGTGTGTAAACAATTCGTGGGCATTCGCGTATAAAAGGTATACTCGAACGCGCAGCGGTCGCCGTCTGCATTCTTCATCCATTCTTCATTCAACTCCGAATAAGGCCTGAAGGGCCGGAGTGCCGTACAGCCCAGTCCG
>DATLAR010000064.1:0-9161 GCA_035527355.1 Planctomycetota bacterium | reverse complement strand
CTGTCTCGACAATTTCCACGACTGGAGGAGCTACGACAAGCGCGAGTCTATACCATACTTCTCGGAGAACGGCGGGCCGGCCGAAACGATCAGCGATTTCTTCACGCACGAGCTTGCGCTGAAGCATTACCTGAGGCGTTTACGCTACATCATCGCGAGGTGGGGATATTCCACACACGTAATGGCATGGGAGCTGTGGAATGAAATGAACTATCTTACATGGGAGTCCGAACCTGATTATATGATCGACTGGTGCAAGCGGGTAGCTGTCTTTATCCGCCGCACCGATCCAAACAGGCATTTGGTAACAACGAGCCTTGGTGCAGATGCTCTTTGGCAGAAACTGTGGGAAATGGAGGAGATGGACTTTGCGCAATATCACACCTACCTTTCCTCCGAGAGCTGGATGGCCAGCACTGAAGAACACGATGCGGTGGGCTACATCACCGACGCGACCGCAAAGCTCGAGGTGTTCGGCAAGCCCTATCTACTGGCCGAGTGGGGCTTCCACGGCAGCAACGAGCACAACCCGTTGAATGCTCGCGACCGCTTCGGGCTGCACCTGCACGATGCCATCTGGGCCACGTCGCTCAGCGGCGCGGCCGGCACGGCTATGCCGTGGTGGTGGGACAACTACATCGGGCCGAACGACCTCTACTACCGCTACGCCGCATTCAGCAAGTTCGCAAAGGGCATAGACTGGACCGGGCAGCCATGGAAGCGGATACAGTTGGACGTGGATGAAGAAACCCGCGTGATCGGAATGATGTCGCACAAGCAGACGCTGCTGTGGATACAGAACCCGAAGAACACATGGTATGACCGTTTGGTGGCCGGCACCCCGGCGCCGATGCTGAAGGAGAAGACATTGACGATCTCGCCTTTCCCCGCGGGACGCTATCGCGTGGAATGGTGGGACACGACTCTGGGGGGAGCAATCACTCACCACGAAACCAAGGTTGACGACAGGATCGTGCTTTCCCTTCCGAAGAGCGGCCCGGACATAGCCTGCAAGATAACCCTGCTGGGCCGCTGACAATCTTCCGCCGTGCGTTTCATCTGCGAAAAATTGGTTTACCTTAAGCCACTCGGGAAAGTCCCGCGGCTTACGCAACGCTAACCCGGTTTCTCGAAAAGGGTCAGGAGGAGAGAATGAAACGCTTAATACTTGTGGTTGCTTTTCTGGTCTTGGGATCAATGGCCGCGCTCGCCCAAGATTGGTGGCAGGAAAATTCCGCGGACTATCCGCCGATCAGCCTCGAGCTTAACGCATGGCTGAGTGACCTCGGCGGCTCCGCCAGGTGGTCGCAAAGCAAGCCCGGCACCTCCATAAACTTCAAGGACGATACCGGGGTGAGCGACGATACATTCGGCCCATACATTCGGCTGAACATCGGCCTCAGCGACCGTTGGACACTTCGCCTGAGTTTCTGGCACACGAAACATCAGGGAACAGCCGACCTGGAAGACAAAGTGGTCTTCGGCGATGTAACCTTTCCGAAGGATATTGAAACAGAAACCACGCTTGCCGTCGATGCGTATTACGCGCTGGCGGGACATAAGTTCATCGACGGCGAGCAGCTAGATTTCATACTGATGTTCGGCTTGGCTACGTTCAGCACCCGGATGGAGCTGGAGAATACGGACGGTCTGCAGCGCGAGCTGGATTCCGTGGTCGCGTCTCCGGCCGTCGGCGTGGGCATCGATCTCGCTCTGTCGAAAGACCTGTTGTTCCGCTCGCAGATCGTGGGCTTCGCCGCCGACATGTACCATGCCAACGGCCAGTGGTTCGATGCAGAAGGGGCCTTCAATCTCACGCTCGTGGAGGGCATCTACTTCACCGCCGGCTACAAGTTCTTCCGCACGAACGTTGACTTCGACCGCGATGCGGAAACCAACAGCGCCGACTTCAGAATGCAGGGCCCGTTCTTCGGCATAGGCCTGGTATTCTGACGGGTGATGCGCTTGCAGGCATGCAACGCATGCAGGCGTGCTGTTGCGCATTTTCTGACATGCGAACTGTTGTTGGCTCCGCTCCCTCCAAATGACCCCATCAACGTCGGGGGCTGGAGTTTCATTCTCCAGCCCCCGAAGATTTCCATCAGGCCGGCCGCCTGTTCTATTCAAGCTTGCGAAGGACTCGCGCAAAGTCGCGCCTGAACTGCGCGTTGCGTTTCGGAAACCGCATAGCCGCCGCGGGATGGCACGTGACAACGCACAGCGTTCCTTCCCATGCGGCGTCGATCTCTCCCTCACCAAGCTCATCCATGCCCAGCAAGCCGCCGGCGGCAGCACGCCCCATGACCAGAATCGCTTTCGGGTGTGCCGTGCGAATCTGCTCTATGGTCCACGGCCTGCATGCTTCAATCTGGCGGCGCCTCGGCGGCCCCGGATGATAGCATTTCAGAATACCGGTAATGAACGCGTCGTCTCGAGATGCACCATGCTCAGAGAAGATCTTGTCCAGGTAATTACCCGCTCTTCCCTGGAATGGCCGGCCCGTGCGGTCTTCGCTCTTGCCCGGTGCCTCACCAAGCAGCAGCATCCTGGCGCCGGCCTGGCCCTCGCCGGGCACGGCAAGGAATCTGGTGTCGCAGCGCTCGCAGCGCCGGCACCGCCTGATCCCTCTGAAAAGCTCGCCAAGGGATTTCGCCACGCGTTCCTCCTTCACACTGGCTGGGCCTGTCACGCATTCGACGTGAGCAATTGGTGCGCCTGCTTCAACTGCTCGGCGATCTTGATGTGCTGCGGGCATTTTTCCTCGCACTTGCCGCACTCAATGCAGGCATCGGCGGGCCTGTCGTCGTCCTTCTGTTTTTGGATAAGCCTGGCATACTGCGCATGTGCCGCCGATTTCGCGCCGTAAACGCGCTGCAGATTCACCATGCGAAAGATATCGGGTATGGCCACACCGTTGGGGCACGGTTTGCAGTAGCCGCAGCCCGTGCAGTAGAGGTCGGCCATGTGTTTAACCTGCTCCATCGCCTTCTCGATATCGGCGTGTTCGGTGGGGGAGAGCTCGCTGGCCTTGCCGGCTACGGCGATGTTTTCGTTCACGTGCTGCATGGTGCTCATGCCGCTGAGCGCAATGGTAACGTTCGGATTCGACATGACGAACCGCAGAGCGAGCTCGGGCGTCGAAGCGATTCCGCCGGGCAATTTGTCGGCGAGGGTTCCGCCCGTTTCGCCAAGCCTTCCGCCGCCCACCGGCCCCATTATCACCACGCCCATGTTCTTCTCGTGAGCGTGCGCGATGCCGGCCTCGTTGCTGCGGTCCAGCAGGTTGTACTGGCACGTCACCGATTCGAACATGCCGGTATCGATGAGCTTGATGAGGTTTTCGCAGCTATCGTGAAACGAGAAGCAGATGTGGCGGATGAGGCCCTGGTCTTTCGCCTTCAGCATCTCCCTGTAAATCCCGTCGGGGCCGTCTACCTGCTCGGTAAAGACATTCCAGTTCAGCCCGTGGTGGTTGTAGATGTCGATGGTTTGCACTTGCAGCCTGCTCAGCGAATTCTCAAGATTCGTCCACCAGCCCTTCTTGTCTCTCTTGTCGTAAGAATGGTTCTTGGTCGAGACGATGATCTTGTCGCGCCAGCCCTGCAATGCTTCGCCGACCACACGCTGGCTGTCGTCGCTGCAATAGAAGACGGCCGTATCGACATAATTCACCCCCGCTTCGAACGCGCGGTGGAACATCGGGATTGCCTTTTCGCGCTCCACGTGTCCGTCCTTCATCGGAAGCCGCATCGCGCCGAAGCCCAACACGGAAACATTCAGTCCAGTGCGTCCCAATACTCGATACTGCAAAACAAAACCCCTTTCATGAAATGGCGAATCCGAATGATCTAACGCAGAATATGATAGCCTATGAAGCCGGCATTGTCAAAGAAACTTTTCGTGTTTCCGCTTGCTTTACGCACACATGTGTGGTATACTCGATCTGGTTGATCCACGTGCCACCGCGGATGTTATGAAGGCCCGAGTCCCGGGAAGAACCGATGAAAGAATCCCAACACACCGACCTCACCACACGGCAGCGAGCGATTTTCAGCTACATCGCCGAGCGTGTGCAGAGCAGCGGGCGCCCGCCTACGGTTCGCGAGATCGGAGAGAAATTCAACCTCTCGTCCACCGGATCCGTCCGCACCCATTTGCGGGCCCTCATCCGCAAGGGCTACATCAGCACGCAAGCCGGCATATCCCGGGGCATCACGATTCTCAAGCCCTCGGCGGCGCGTCAGCGCCCGGCCAAGCCGCGTTCTACGCCAAAGGCGATCAAAACGCTGCAGATTCCCGTAGTGGGCCGGGTGGCCGCGGGTCCACCCATTCTTGCGGTGGAAGACATCCAGGAAATCCTCGAACTCGACGAGCAGCTTGCGCCGTCGCACGGCGAGCTGTTCGCCCTGCATGTTCGCGGCGACAGCATGATAGACGCCGGCATACACGATGGCGACTACGTGTTTATCCGCCCGCAGAAGGTGGCCCAGAAGGGCGATATGATTGTCGCCATAGTCGATGGCGAGGCAACAATAAAAACCTACTTTCCTGCCAACGGCAAGATCAGGCTGCAGCCCGCCAACGATAAGCTTCAGCCGATTCTCATCGATCCCTCGAAAACCGAATTCCAGATCGTCGGAAAGGTAACCGGCATGATGCGGCGGTTCTGAGCCGCCCTCCGGTTATTCAATTCGGCCGGCTGCCTTGCTCAAGATCAGACAACCGCCGCCGGTAATCCTCAACGTACGCATCAACCACCCGCGCGAATGAAATGTCGGGCAGCGGGCGATCCTCCCATTCCACGTGCACCTGGCGGGTGCCGGCCGGCAGCGGCCAGCCCTTCTTCTCCGGCAGCAGCAGCTCGCCGTCCGCCTCCACGCGTTTGATCTCGATAAACGGCGGCAGGTGCAGCATCATCCCTTCGGCTTCGGGCCGTTTATGAAAGTAAGTCTCGATATCCATGCCGCCGCGGTTCATCATCGCACGCAAGGTGATCTTGCCAAGCTCGGTGGGCGCATACCAGATGCCCACGCGCATGCCAGGGGCCATCCACGCGGGCGACAGCCCCGCCAGCAGATGCAGCCGGCGGTCGGCGCCCTCGTATACCAGCAGGTCGCGCACGAATCGCACGAGTTTCGCGCTGAACCAGTTGTGCGGGGTGCAGTTCATGTCGCGGCGGCCGGCCGATGCCACCCCCTCGGCCGACGCGTGCGCGGCGGTGGTGTGCAGCAGCAGGCCGTAGAGATCGCGCAGCGTCTCCGCCCAGTCTCCGCGCCGCAGCCACGTTTCCGACAGGTTCATCGTGTTGTAGTTGTGGAGCATGCGGTAATCGCCGCCGCTGGGGTAGGGGAATATGCCCTCGATATAGGTTTCGCGCCAGCGTGCAAGGGACGACGTGATCCACGGGTGATCGGCGGGCAGCACCTCGGCGGGGAAGGCGGCGGCCACGTTTAGCCAATCGCAGCCGCCCGTTTTGCCATAGGCGCCGGCGGGTGTGTAGCTGTAAGGTTTGTCGACCCAGTTCACATTCACGGTTACCGGCTGCGCCTCGTAGCCTTCGAAACCGGGCGTGATCACGCCGCCGGTTTTTGCGGTGAGCTTTTCGAGGGCGGCCATCACGGCCTCGCCAAACGCCTCGTGAAAATCATTCCATTGCGTGGCGAGTTTCCGCTCGCCGGCGGCTTCGGCCATCGCGGCGGCGGCTCGTGCTCCGGCCACGGCATAGAGGTGATATGAAACAAAATGCCCTGCGATCAATTCGTTATCGCCGATCGAGGTCTCCGGCAGCAGGCCGTCGTTTTCGCCGCGGCTGTCGAGCCACGTGCGTATCAGCCACGCCATCCGCCGCTTGACGTCCGGCATCATTCTCTGCAGCCAGGCGCGGTCGCCCGTGATCGCAAAATGCTTGCCGAGCAGCCACAGCACCATGCCGCTGGTTTCCTGGCACACGCCGCGCAGCCAGTAATTGTCGATCATCGCCTCGGCGCGTTTGCGCTCGCCCATCAGGTCGTACGCGTGGATCATCTCCACATCATCGCGGTCATAGAAAACGTGGTGGCCGCCGCTGGGGCCGGGCGTGGGAAACTCGGTCTGGTCCAGCGTTACGCAGCAGAGGTCCAGGTGGTTGAGCGCCTGTATGAACGCATCCTGCACCTTGCGCTCGGGTATCTCGATCTGCATTCCCGAGCTTCGCCGCTGCGTCCAGAGGTCAACGGTCGACTGCCGCAGCAGCTCGCGCTTCGGCCGCAGCAGGCAATCGGCGTCTTCGATTGAAATCGGGAACAGCGGCACGAGCCATTCGATGTTAAGCGACTCGCCGGGCGGCAGAGCTTGACGCGCGGCCGCGCAGTGTGCGGCGGTGCGCTCGGGGCTCAGCGGCAGGCGGTCGGGCCAATGCGGGATCGCGCCTTCTCCGTCCGTCACGCTGGTGCCGTTTGGATCGAGCATTCCAAGCGCCGTGCCCTCGGCCAGCAGCAGGAAACGCCCCCCGTCGGCGCGTTCGAGCCGCAGGTTTTGCCACGGCGGAGCGTAGGCCGGGCGGCAGTAGAAAGCGCCCGCGCACAGCGCCGGCGCCTGAGAAAAGCCAAGCTGCAGCAGCACGCTGGCCGCACGTTCAACGGCTGTTGCCTTGCATCGAGCGCAGAGGAAGATGTTGCGGCCCACGGGCTGCATGCCGCCCACCCATGAATAACTGCCATTGCCTTCCACGGGATACTCGCAAAGCGGCGCGCCGTGGATGTCGCAGGCATAGTATTCGAATTCGTAGCGCACGCCATCGAGCTGCGTTTCGGCCAGCACGATGGGCCAGTGCCCGTCGAGCAGCCGCCGCACGCGGAGGTCGGGCGCCAGCCGGCGCTCGCCCAGGGCGAAAGCCCACGCGCCGGTAAAGCAGCGTAGCGTGCCGAAGATATCGACGATGGCGCATTCGGGCCCGCCGGGCAGGCCGATGGCAGCGTTGCCGTTGGCGTAATAGTCGAAATTCTCGCGGTCGTCGGCAATCGGCCACGAAACCGGCCGCGTGTTCGGCCCGTTTGCCTGCTCCGCGTTGATCTTCTCCGGCGTGTCGAGTGGAAACGGATTGCGATAATCAAAAGGGCGCGCGGTGAGATTCCGCGGGCCGTCTTTCACTATGGCCAATCGGTCTGCAGCCGCGCTTTGCACGGGCCGCAGCACGTCGGGCACGCCTGCGAAAATGTCGATGGGAATCTTGCTGGTCATTGCTTCCTCAGGCATTCAAATTGCGGCAGGTATTCAGCCTGCGCGGCCAAAAGCTCATCCGCCAGTTTCGCGGCGGTGTCGATGCTGTCGACCGCTCCGTCAAGGACGAGGGCCTGGATGAATTTGTCGCGGCTGCCTTCGAGCGCGGCTTCGACTATGGTTTCCACCCACGCAAAGCGCGTAGCCAGCGTGCCCGCCACGCCGGCGGGCAGCGGCGGCAGCATGATCGGGCGGAAACCATTCGCGGTGGTGATCGCCGGGCTTTCCACTGGCGCGTCGTGCGGCAGGTTCGGCACCTGGCCGCGGTTGGGCAGGCTCACGGAATACACGCGCTCGCCGTTGCCGCGGATGCTCTTCAGAATCTCCACCGCCTGCTCGTGCTCGCCGCCGATGCAGTCGAAGTAATCGCCCCTCAGCGGCTCGGGCGACAATGCGTGCGCGCTCATCTGCTGGTAAAGCTCGTCCCCGTAGGCGATGCAGTCTTCGAAGCTGTACGCATCGATCCCAAGCGTTTTGCCGTAGTACTCGCCGCATGCAAAAAACTGCGGGAAGAATTCGGACACGTGCCGGTCGAGCACGGCCGGAAATGCGCCGAAGAGGTCGAATAGCTGCCAACTGAATGGGTTGTCGTTGATGAACCTCTCGTGCTCGGCCAGCAGCTTGCTCTTTGCCAGCTCGCGCAGCGCCGGCATGGCGTCGTTCGCGCCGATGCGCACCTCGGTAAACCACGTGAGGTGATTCATGCCGGCGGCCGTGCAGGTGAGGTCGTGCGTCTTGCATCCAAGCTGCGACGCGAGATAGTGCCCGGTGAAGAATACGCCGTGGCAGAGGCCCACAACGTCTGCACCGGTGGCCTTGTGCACGCCGCGGCAAACGGGCGCCATGGGGTTGCCGTAGTTGAACAGCAGTGCGCCGGGCGCCAGATCGAGCACATCGCGTGCGATTGCCACCATCGCGGGGATCATTCGCAAGGCGCGCGAGGCGCCGCCCGGCATCACGGTGTCGCCCACCGGCTGATAAATGCCGTACTTGCGCGGGATGAAGACGTCTTGCTCCCAGGCGCGCCGGCCGCCCACGCCGATCGTGCAGATAACGGCTGTCGCGTTTGCGAGCACGTCGCGGCGATCCGTCGAAGCGCTGAGCGCGATGGGGGCGTTGTAGGTTTCGATCATCCTGCGCGAAAGCCGCTCGGCCACCGCGATGGCGGCCGGGTCGGTGTCAACCAGCGCCAGGTCCAGCTCCCACCGCGCCTCGATGAGGTCTCGCACAAGACCGCGTGTGAACATGGCGCTGCCCGCACCGATCAAAACGATTTTCTCTTTCATCCTGAAATCCTGCTCCTTGCGCGCGGCTTCACAGGCGGTGGTTCTCATCACTCGGGCAATCCCTATCGGGGCCAGTGAAAAGAAAGCATAACAGGAATGCGTTTGGTCTTCAAGTGATTTTGGCTGAAGCGGCTGCCAATGCGCGCTATTTTGGGTTGTAACTTTAGTTCCGCGTTTGTAAAATGAGCAGCGACCATCAGGGCACCACTTCAGGGCATCGCTGGCGAGTATGGCAAAGGAGACTTGGATGGCAGGCAAGGCGGCAATCGGGTTGAACCGGCAAGATGTGAGCATTCTGCGCGATCTGGCACGGCACGTGAAGGGAATTTCAGAAGATCCCGTGATGGAAGAGCGGCGCAGGCTGTGGCTGAAGCATGCATCGCTGCGCGGCGAGCGCCCCATGATCCTTGCCGAAACCGGCGGAGTGCTCGACGAGCTGATACCTGTCTCGCTTCTCAAATGCCAGGAAGGCTGGGCTCGGGGGCTCGAGCGCGGCCTGCTGAACAGCATCTTCATGTATGAACACGTAGGCGACGACTACGTGATCGAGCCGGTGATCGCCTACAACTGGCACGTGTCGATCAGCGACTACGGCGTGCAATCAACACGGCACACCAC
>DATLAR010000063.1:0-9309 GCA_035527355.1 Planctomycetota bacterium | reverse complement strand
GGCTATACGAAACCGTCGACGGCGCCGGCAAGCCGGCCGTGCTCGATTACACCGTGTGGAGCGACGTATACGCCTGCGGCAAATGCGGCGCCGAAATTGTGCTCTGGGATGCCGCCGCCGACCGCGCCGCCGGCCGCGTGGCGATGCAGTTTCCATGCCCCGCCTGCAAAACACTATGGAAGAAGACAAGCCTGAAGCTCATCGGCACGCGGCCCGTGCAAAAGCGCGTGCGTAATAAATCCCTGCCCGTGACCGACCTCGACCTCGAGAAAATCCGCGAAGCAAACGCCCTGCCCATCCCCTGCTGGTACCCCCAAAACCGCATGATGAACGCACCAGACAACGTGGTGGTTTGGGGCGACAAGTGGCGCAAAGGCTGCTTCTCCATCACGCACGTCAGCGGCGTTTACACCCACCGAAACCTCTGGGCGCTCGCGCTCATCTGGGACGAGATCGGCAAGGTGCGCAGCACCGAGCTGCGGGCCGCACTCCAATTCCTTTTCACGTCCATCGCACGGCGCGATTCCAGGCGAACCGCATGGAACGGCGCACGCGGCAGCTCCATCTCCGGCACGCTCTACATCAGCTCGATTTCCGTGGAAAACAACGTCTTGAAGCTGATGGACGACAAGCTGCCGAAGCTCATCAGAGCGTTTGCCGGCGTGGCGCGCACCGGCGGCTCGCAATGCCTGGTGCACAACGGCAGCGCCACACACCTGCCCCTGCCCGACGAGTCGATCGATTACGTTTTCACCGACCCGCCCTTCGGCGGCAGCCTGCAATACGCCGAGCTCAATTTCATCTGGGAAGCGTGGCTGCAGCAGTTTACGCCCGTGGAGAACGAGGCGATCATGACCAATACGCAGAAGAAGGGCGTGAATGAATACCGCCGGCTGATGTGCCAGGCGTTTCGCGAAATCCGCCGGGTGCTGAAGCCCGGCCGATGGGCGTCGGTGGTGTTTCATTCCACCAGCGACACCGTGTGGAACGCCATCCAGCAGGCGGCCGTCGATGCAGAGTTTGATATCGTGAAGGCGGTGCCGTTTGATAAGGTGCAGAAGACCTACAACCAGGCAAAGAACACGAAGGCGGCCGGCTATGACGTGGTGATGAACCTGCACAAGTCCGCACGGTCGGCCGTGCGTAAGAAACTGCTGACGGGCGAGAACATAGACGAGGTGGTAACCGGCGAAATCCGCCGCTGCCTGGCCGAGCAGCCGCTGCTGTCGAGCTCGCCGCAATATCTGCACTCGATGGCGATCAGCGCGCTGCTGAACCGCGGCATCGCCGTAGAGAAGGTAACCATCCCCTACATCATCGAGCTGAGCAAACGCATCGAGTAAAAACCTCGCCCCGCCATGCCGCGGCGGCCGTTCAGCCGCTGATCAGTTTCTGTATCTCGTCGAAGTCGTCCTTCAGGTGCCGGTATAGCACGCCGTAGATCGGGTAATACTTGCGGTAGATTTCGGCGGTCTTCGCGTTCACCTTCGTGCGGTCTACCACTCTGATGACGGAATCGCACGCCTGCTCAACACTCTTGAATGCGCCGGTGCCCACGCCGGCCAGCAATGCTACGCCAAGCGCGCCGCCCGCGTTCGAGTTCGTTGTAACCACGTCTTGCCCGTAGACATCGGCCTGCACCTGCCGCCAGAATGCGCTGGCCGCGCCGCCGCCCGAGATGCGTATCTCGTTTATCGCCACGTGCATCCCCTTGATGATCTCCAGCGAGTCCTTCATTCCGTAGGTGATGCCTTCGAGGGTGCTGCGCACCAGGTGCGATTTGCGGTGGCGCGCGCTCAGGCCGATCCAGCCGCCCTTTGCGTTGGGGTTGGCGTGCGGGGTGCGCTCGCCGGTGAGGTACGGCAGGAAAAACAGCCCCTCCGAGCCGGGCTCGGCTTCCGCCGCCTCACGGCAGAGCACGTCGTACGGGTCCACCCCTTCGCGCTGCGCCACGCACTTCTCGGGCTCGCCGAGGTTGTTGCGGAACCATTGAAACGAGCCGCCGGCCGAGAGCACCACGCCCATCACGTGCCACTTGCCGGGCACGGCGTGGCAGAAAGTGTGCACGCGGCCCTGCGGGTCCGTTTGCACCGTATCGGAAAATGCAAACACCACACCCGACGTGCCCAGCGTGGCGGAGATCACGCCCGTTTTAACGATGCCGTTGCCCACGGCGCTCGCCGCCTGGTCGCCGCCGCCCCCCACTACCGGTGTGCCGGCCGGTATCCCCAGCTCGGATGCCACGTTGGCTTTCACCTTGCCCGATACTTCCGGCGATTCGTAGCACGCCGGCATAAACGACTCGTCGATCTGCAGCTCGTGCAGCATTTCCTTGCTCCACCGGCGGTTCTTCACGTCGAACAGCAGCGTGCCGGATGCGTCGGACACTTCCGTGGCAAAGTCGCCCGTGAGGCAAAAGCGAACGTAGTCCTTTGGCAGCAGCACCTTGCTGACGCGACCGTAGAGTTTGGGCTCGTTGTTGCGCACCCAAAGGATTTTAGGTGCGGTGAAGCCGGTGAGTGCGGGGTTCGATGTAAGCTCGATGAGGCGCTTTGCGCCGATGGTGGCGGTGATCTGTGCGCATTCGGCGCCGGTGCGCTGGTCGTTCCACAGGATGGCAGGCCGCAGCACCGCGGCCGATTTGTCCAGCAGCACGGCCCCGTGCATCTGGCCTGAAAGGCCGATGCCGCTTACGTCGGTGCCTTTCACGCCGGCCTTTGCAATGACGGCGCAAATGGTTTTCTTCGCGGCCTCCCACCAGTGGGCGGGGTTCTGCTCCGACCAGTTAGGCTTTGGCTGATCGCAGGGGTATTCGGCGCTAACGGATGCGAGTATGCGGCCGGTGTCGTCGCACAGGATCGTCTTTGTGCCGCTGGTGCCGATGTCTATGCCAAGGAGATAGCCCATTAGTCATCCTCCATGCCTGTTTCAACTGCCGATGCGTCGGGTAAGATGGAGCGGAAAACGAAAACGGGAGGCGGCGTTTGCTGAATGCGTGGCCGCCTCCCAGTGTCGATTGCCTTTCAGAACCGCTGGTATCGTGCGAACAGCGGGATGATGCCTTCAACGACGTCGCGCTGAATCCGCTTTTCAGGATAGGTGGGGTCCATCGGGTGCAGCCGCACTTCCTCGCCCTCAAACCAGACTTGCCGGAATACGATACCGTCGGGCGTGCGCACAAGGGCGTAATCGCCCGAGCGCGTTTCCTTCTTGGCACGCATGGCGAAGATCAGCGTGTTGCCCGCATTGAAGGCCGGGGCCATCGAGTCGTCTTCGACCTCGACGGCGAACGTGAGCGGATCGCACACTTCCTCGGCGGCAACGAGTTTCACTGGCTCGCCGGCAGGAATGCCTTCGCTGTCGAATTTCAGCGAGCCCTGTTCATCGCTGGCGAGGCGGAAGCAGGGCACGTATTTTGCGGGGCAGAGCTTCGAGCGCTCGCCGGGCTCGCGCGTGCCTTCCTGTGAGATATCGGGCACGGCGTTTTTGCGCGCCGAACCGAAGAACAGCTCGGCTTCGCGCACCCATCGGCCTTCAACGAAGGCGCCGCCCTTGCCGATCATCTCAAGCCCTTCCCGGATCAGCGCCAGAGGATCAACCAGACCGGTCGATGGCTCGCGGTTTGGCGAGTAGATAGCCTTCTGGCGCTTGCGATCCGGCGAGGCGTAGCGCGCGCCCACGCCGTAAAGCAGCCATTCCGTCTCGCAGTTGGTCAGCAATATCACCCTGTAGCATTCGCTGAGAGAGGGCCGCCGTTTGCCCTTCTTCCAGTCTGACAGGTACGAAGGAGGAATTCGCAGTTCTTCCGCCCACTCCTTCTGGGTTTTCTTGTCGCCCTTCAGTTCGAGGATGCGTGCAACTATCCCCTTGAAGTCCAGACCGCATTCAACCATTGGATTGCCCTTGCTAAGCATTATTAAAATGCACTCGTAAACCCTTGGAAATCATCCGTGTGCTGTCTTCCTGTCCCAGACATCCTGCTGATATGGGAAATAATATCGTGTGTATCGGGTGGAATGTATCGGTGTAATCGCTTTGCATCACATTTACATGTACGTATTCTATCCCTTTCGCAAATCAATGTCAACTGTTTTTTTCCGTGCTTCTGCCACTAGTGCAGTGTTTCGTTGCAGGAAGGGCAAATCGGTTTGTCTTCGCCGATCTCCTGCGCGGCCTTCCTCGCGCAGGTGTTGCAGGTGATTTTCCTGCACGAAACGCACTGAAGGGCAAGGTCGTTTTGCCACACTCGCGGGTCTTTGCCGCTGGAAATCGTGCTTTGCGATTTCAGAACTCTCAAATAGAGCGTGCGGCCGCATTTGTGACAGCGCGTTTTCTTTCTCAACAGTTTCGAAAAAATACCCATGTGTAATCCCGCAAATCGCCGGCCATTACGCGCTGGCGTCGATTTGGCATTGGCCCTTGCACTCGACAAAAAACCGCACGCAGGTTCAGCAGCCATTCCTGCCCGCCTTGCGCATTCACAAGGCGCCTTCGTCCAGAAAGCTGTAATAGCGCCCCTCGCCTATCACTATGTGGTCCAGCACGCGTATGCCCATCAGCTCGCCCGCCTCCTTCAGCCTGGCCGTCACGCGGGCATCCTCCTGGCTGGGCGTGGGGTCGCCCGACGGATGGTTATGAATGAATACCACCGCCGAGGCCGATTCACGCACCGCCGGGTTGAATACCTCCCGCGGATGCACTACCGACGACGACAAGCTCCCCTCCGACACCTGGACCGTCTTGATCAGATGGTTCTTGCTGTCAAACATCATTACGCTGAAGGTCTCTTTTTTCATGTCGCGCATGGCCGGATAAAAAGCGTCGAAAATGGCGCGACTGGAGCAAAACTGCTTGCATTCCTCGCGCGGCTTCTCGGCCATCAGGCGCCGCGCAAGTTCAAATGCCGCCTTTAATCGGGCGGCCTTGGCCGGGCCTAGCCCTTTCACGCGGCAAATCTCGCCTATGGTCATCGCGCTGAGGCGGCGAAGGTCGCCGCCGTTCTCGCCTCCACGCTCCGACGCCTGCTTCAGCAGCCGCCGGCCCAGGTCTACCGCGGTCTCCTCGATGGTTCCCCCGCCGATGAGTATGCCCAAAAGCTCGGCGCTGCTCAGCACGCTCTCGCCCTGGCAGATCAGCCGCTCGCGCGGCCTCTCGTTTTCGGGCAGTTGCTTTATGCTGGGCTTGCGCTCGAAAAACCTGCACTGCCCGCTGATCGGGCACGCGCTGCAGCGCGGCACCTTTGCACAGATCGCACGCTCCGGTATGCCGCGGCCCGAGCAGAAGATGCCCAGCACCCGCTCCACTACCGGGCGGGGCTTGCCCACCGCCGCCGCCACATCGTCCAGCGTTGCCGCAAGCCCGGCGGCATTCCGGCCTTTGGGCTCCACGCCCACGCGCGCAAAGAAGCGCCGCACGTCGGGCCAATCTACAAACGGCTCCGACACGCAGCCCTCTTGCTCGCCCACGCACTCCGGATAATCGTCGCCCACCAACTGCCTGACCAGCCGGTAAAGCTCGCTTGGTTCTGAAGCCATCCATGCCTCCCCTGCTCGCGGTGCAGTGCCTGCCCTTCAACTAAGCGACTGCAGCAGCTTGATCGCTTCCTGTATGTCCTTGGTCTGTTGCTCGCCGCCGATCTCGCGCTCGATGGTCAGCGGGCCCTTGTAGCCGATGCTCTTCAGCGTGCCCACAAAGCGGTCGATCCCCACCTGCCCCTTGCCCAGCGGCACCTCCTGCCCAAACACACCCTTTTCAGACGACCACAACGCGTCTTTGCAGTGCACGCCCGCCACGTACTTGCCCAGCATGTTCAGCGCCGCTATCGGCTCGCCGGAACCGTAAAGGATCATGTTTGCCGGGTCGAAGTTCACCTTCAGGTTGCCGCGGTTGACGTCCCGGATGAACCCGTGCAGCACCTCGGCCGTCTCCTGTCCCGTTTCAAGGCAGAAATTCTGAGCGTTCTTGGCGCAGAAATCGCAGATGTCGCGCAGCGCCTTCACAAGCTCCTGGTAATCGGGGTCGGAGCGGTCTTCGGGTATGAAACCGATATGCGCGGCCACGTTTTTCACACCGATCTTATTGGAAAACTC
Organism: Planctomycetota bacterium; assembly: GCA_035527355.1. GTDB lineage: Bacteria > Planctomycetota > PUPC01 > JABMSA01 > JABMSA01 > DATLAR01. The sequence goes on along the minus strand of DATLAR010000063.1, from coordinate 3,220 downwards.
GATGATGGCCCGCGTCTTGGCCAAGCGCTCGGCTCGGGTGTTCCTGGGCACCAGCCCCACGGTCTGCCGCACGGCCGGGATATCGGCGTAAGACTCGCCCGCGTATCCGCAGAAGACGGTGGTGATGGTTATGCCGGATTCGCTGATGATCTTTTTCAGCTCGGCCACGCCCTCGCCGCCAAGGTACTTCTCGGGCGGGCAGCCCATCTGCGCGGTCAACACGCCGAGCTCGCGGACCTTGCGCAAACCCTCGCGGGGATTCTCGCCCACGCCTATCATAACGCCAATAGCCAAAGGCTCCATAAATCGCTCCTGAATGATTCCAAACGAGCCGATTCGTATTTCATGCCGGTTGTCATTATGCCCATGCACCGGGCAAAAGTCAAGAAAAACGCGCCGCCCGCGCTCTCCTTGATGCCCCATGACAAACGCCACGCCGGAATTCCCCGGCGCGGCGTATCAGGTGCTGCTGGTGAAAGAGCCTGCGTCAGAACGCATATTCCAGGTTCACGTACACCCGCTGGTTGTGCTCGCGCGTGCCGGCTGTGTCCTCGAATGCCTCATCCTGCAAGAACATCACGTACGCCGCCTCGATGCCCAGGTTTGCGGTGGCCTGATACTTGCAGAAGAGATCGAGTTCCTTGGCGAGTTTCGACGACACGTGCTCGGGCCGCTTTGCACTCTGCAGCAGGTGGCCTTCGGCGCCGAGCGTCATCTTCTCGTACGGCTGGATCGAAAGCTCGAGGGCATAGTCGATCAGGTTGCTGAACGCGAAAACGTCGGCGTAGCCGTAACGCCCGTGGAAGTCCTGGTAGAGCGGATTGAACGCCTTGGCGTCGCCGTCGTCGCGGTTGTTGTCGCCCGAAGCATACGCCGCCTTCGCGCCGATCCTGGGGCTGAGGTCCACATCATACGTCTTGCCCACGCGGCACTCAAACGCGTATGCGTTGATGTCGCTGGCGTAGTGCGCGGCGCTGGTGCTGCCGGTGCGGCCCAACTGGTAGGCGGCCTTCACGTCGTAATCCACGTCGGACGAAACCCCCCACAACCTGCCACCGAACGTGTAGCGGTCTTCATTCGCAAACGTGCTCTTGCCGATGCCGCCGGCCGCAACGTCGGCCTTGTTCATCTTGTCGGTGTTGTAGAAGCCGAAGAAATCGATCGTCGCCGTGCTTTCCACGATGCTGTAGGAGCCGTAGAAACCGTAAATTCGGGGATCGGTGTCGCCTCTGGGGGCAAACAGGTCATCGGCCACTTCGGCCGCCAAGAGGTCCAGCGTTGCCTGCTCGCCGTGGATGGATAACTTCACGGCGTCAAAGCTCAGGCCGCTGTAGAAATCGTTGTCGCCGATCAACCATTCGTCGCCGCAAACGATCTCCTGGCGCCCGCCCTTCAACGACACTCCGCGCGTGAAGATGTCGTCCCACTGCGCGAAATACTGGTAGAGCGCCACCGAAGGCTCATACATCTGCGGGTCGCGGTAATCCGCGCCGCCCGGCGTGCGTTTGAAGCGGTTGTTCTCGCCCGCCACGTTCATATGCGTGCCCTCAACAAAGAACCCCAAATCCGGCGTGAGCGGGATCGTGGCGTGAAAAAGCGCCCTGTACGCAAACCAGTCCGCCCATTTGTCGCCCACCTGGTTCAGCGTAGGCTGCGGGCCAAACACCGTACGAACCGGTATGATCTCGGTGCTTTCGTAGCGGCCGCGCAAGTATGCGCCGATCTCCAGATTCTGCATCATGTATCCAAAGGTCGTATCCTCGCTGAACACGGGGCTGCCCTTGAATGGATGCTTCATGATATTATTCCAGAACTGCGCAAACGGATCGGGATTTGTGAGGTCTGGCTCCTCGGCGGCAACCACCGAAAGGCTGCCCAGGCAAACGACCAACATCAAAGCTGTGAGAAAACGCACCATACGAGACCTCCTTACGCAAAATACCACTGTGTGCAACGGCCATGCTGTCATTATGTACTATCCTGACCCGACGCCGCCTCCGTTGGTGCGGGCTGCGTCGGCTCTCAAGCGGGCAACAATTATAGTAAGGCGGCCGGCAGATGGCAACAAAAAAATCCGACGAGATCCCCCTTGGGCTTACCTGCCGCCCACCACGCCCGGCCAGCTCTCTTGTTTCAATAAACCTATATCGTCAGAAAGCCAAATCTTCTTTTGCACAAATTTCCGCTCCTCCGCAAGTGCATGCGCCGCATTGAGATACGCCAATGGCGCCACACCGCCCATCGCACAGCCGCAGGTGCAATATTGACAAACTCCCCCCAGCCCGGTATACTTTGGCAAGCGTAAAAAGATGTAACGAATCTATTTCGCCCTCATTTCCCAACTGCGGAAATGAACTTTTCCTGAACCGCACGTTTATACATGATGGTGGGGTATCCATGCCCAGGCCCGATGCCGAGCTGATGCTGGAATTCCAGCAAACGGACAACGAAGAGGCCTTTGCCGAGCTTGTCGGGCGGTACCAAAAACCGCTTGTCAACTTCTTCTATAGGCTTGTGTGGGACGAACAGCAGTCTGAAGACCTCAGCCAGGAAGTCTTCTGCAGAATCTTCATCCACCGCAAGAGCTATAAAGCACAGGCGAAGTTCAGCACTTACCTCTTCAGAATAGCTCGCAACCTCTGGATCGACCACTACCGGTCGCACGGCAAAATGCCCCAGTTCGCATCGCTCTCGATGCCCGCCGGAAGGGACTCCGACGAGCAGTTGATCGACCGCCTCGCGGCGCCAACGCCCTGCGAGCCGGCCGAAACACCATCGGATACCGCCCTGCGCCTGCAGGCGGCACTAGACCAGCTATCGGAAGAACAGCGGCTTGTTTTTGTGCTCTCGAAAAACCAGGGAATGAAATACGCCGAAATCGCTGAAACACTCAGCGTGCCCGTAGGAACAGTCCGATCCAGGATGCACTCCGCCGTTCAGAAACTCCAGAGGCTGCTCGTACGGCCATCGGGCTAAGGTCGCAAATGGACAAGCACAACCAACTCGAGGAAAACTTGGTCGCCTACCTGGCGAACGAGCTCTCCACGGCCGAGCGCGCCGAGCTCGAACAGCACCTGCTGGGCTGCGCGCCATGCCGCGAATCCCTTGTCCGCGCAAGAGCCGTGTTGGACCAGGCCGACGCCCTCCCCCAGATCGAGCCGCCCCCCGGCTACACACAGCGCGTCCTTCATGCCGCACGCGCCGCACAACAGCAAGCCCG
>DATLAR010000062.1:0-2242 GCA_035527355.1 Planctomycetota bacterium | reverse complement strand
GCGTGGAGCGCTGCGACCTGCTGAAGCTGGATTGCGAGGGGGCGGAGTACGACGCGCTGCTGGGCGCACCGCGCGCGCTGCTGGAGCGCATCGGCCGCATCGTGATGGAATACCACCCGATGCCAAACGCCGCCCAAACGGCCGACGCCCTCGCGGCGCACCTGCGTGCGGCCGGATTCGGCGTGGCAGTCAGCCCCAGCCGAAAAACGCCGGGCCAGGGGCTGATGTTTTGCGGCAAGACAATATGATGAAGCCATTCTCACTGTTGATCAAGCCCGCCGGTGCAGACTGCAACCTCAAGTGCGCTTACTGCTTTTACCGCGACCGAGCGGAGCTGTATCCGCAGGCGGCCCGCCACCGGATGAGCGATACCGTGCTCGAGCGGGTGGTAGCTTCGTATATGGCCGCCGCGCAGCCGCAGCATACTTTTGGATGGCAGGGCGGCGAGCCCACGCTGATGGGCGTGGATTTTTTCAGGCGGGTGGTGGAGCTGCAGCAAAAGCACGGCCGGCCCGGCTCGATAGTGGGCAACGGCCTGCAAACCAACGGCACGCTCATCGATGACGAGTTTGCCGCACACCTCGCGAAATACAAGTTCCTCGTGGGGCTGAGCATCGACGGCCCGCCGGAGCTGCACGACGGCTTCCGCACGAATGCCGCCGGCCGCGGCTCGCATGCAGACGTCCTCTGCGGTTTGCAGGCGCTGCGCTCTCAGAACGTGGCGTTCAACGCGCTGGTGCTGGTCAACACGTCGAACGTGCACGCGGCCGCCGAGGTTTTCGATTACCTGCGAGAAAACCTCGACGTGATGTTTCACCAGTATATCCCGTGCGTGGAGTTTGACGCGGATGCGACGCCGCGGCCTTGGACGATTACCGGCGCGCAGTGGGGGCAGTTCCTTTGCGAGCTGTTTGACCGCTGGACGCGCGAGCCGGAAGTGTCGGTGCGCCTGTTTGATTCGGTTATTGAGCAGATGCTTTCGGGCGGCAGCACGGTGTGCCACATGGGGCGCGACTGCCGCCAGTATTTCGTGGTGGAGCACAACGGCGACGTGTATCCGTGCGATTTCTTCGTGGAGGCGGGGCTGAAGCTGGGCAACATTATGGAGACGGGCTGGCCCGAGCTGCTGGCATCGCCGGCATACGAGGAATTCGGCCGCCGGAAATCGTTGTGGAACGCAGCGTGCGGGCAATGCGAGTTTGTGCAGTTTTGCGCGGGCGACTGTTTGAAGCACAGGCTGCGCGGCGAGGGGGGATCCAGCAGGCTGAGCGGCTCACAAGAGCTGAGCGGCTCACGCAGCGTGAGCTGGTTGTGCGAAGGATGGCGGCAGTTTTACCGCCACGCGCTTCCGGTGCTCCGCAAGCGGGCCGACGAGCATCGCGCCGCGATCGAGCGGGCAAGGCAGGCGGCTGCGCCTGCGCGGCCGCCGGGCAGGCTGGGCCGCAACGATCCGTGCCCGTGCGGCAGCGGAAGGAAATTCAAGAAGTGCTGCGGAAGATGACAGGCGCAGAGCAGAGACGCCCCAGCGGGGGGCTTGAGACGCCATCGGCACGTGTCTACAAGACTTGGCGCATTTCCATTGACGACCGTCAGCAGCATTTCTTCAGATCGGCCATCCAGGCCAGCGGCTTGCCGAGCGCCACGCGCTTGTCGTGGACGTGCGCCAGGTGGTGGTCGACGTGCAGGTTCAGGCCCCAGTTCACGCCGTCCTTGATGACAAACGGCGCCTTGGTATAGACCAGCCACTGCACGGGCGGGTATTCCTTGTCGAAGCAAGCTTCGGGCAGTTGCTGCAGGAACGCGATGACCTCGGCGTGGTTGCGGTCGAGCACGTGGAACGCGCCCTCGATGCTCTGCTTCACCTGCTTCTGTGCGGCATCGCTCCAGCCTTTCTCGTGCTGCTTCACCTCCGGATGGTGCGGGCAAACGGCTTCATAGAGGATGTCCGTCCAGCCGAGGTCGACGAGCACGATGTGTTCGAGGCATTCGCGGGTGGACCATTTCCCGTCGATTGGCCGGAGGTCGAGTTCGGCGGATGCAAGCCCTTCGACAGCCGCGCGCACGCGCGGCCCCACCGCTCGCAGGCGTTCGATCAATTCCTTCTTCATTGATAATGTGCTCCCAATAGTGGCATCCCATGTGGCACAGCCACCCTCGGCTGTGGTTCGGGCAGGGCTACTTCACGCTCAGCATTCCGCGATAGAGGGCGTTGCCGCGGTAGAGGAGCACCTGCAAGTTTGTG
>DATLAR010000061.1:0-5087 GCA_035527355.1 Planctomycetota bacterium | reverse complement strand
CTCTGGGGTGGGCGGCGCATTTCCCCCAGCCCTTCGGACTGGGCTGTACGGCACTCCGGCCCTTCAGGCCTTATTCGGAGTTGAATGAAGAATGGATGAAGAATGCAGACGGCGACCGCTGCGCGTTCGAGTATACCTTTTATACGCGAATGCCCACGAATTGTTTACACACCCCCGGTGCCGGTGCATCTCGCCCGGAAATTTATCTTGCAAAGGCCTGCTTTTTGGCTAAAATATAGGGTTCTGTCTTTGTAATCAACCGCGCCGTGCGCGCGCCCGGCGCGCGCTCTGTGCGCGGCTCAATTGAATCAACGGAGTCTGGAAAATGAGAGTATGCGATATCTGCGGCAAGAGACCGGTGGTGGGCAAGCAGATCACCACGCGCGGTCTGCCCAAACGCGTCGGCGGCATCGGCACGAAGATCACCGGCATCACGAAGCGCCGCTTCAAACCGAACATCCAGAAGGTCCGCACAAACCAGAACGGCTCCACCGTCAGAATGCGCGTCTGCACCCGCTGCATCAAGGCCGGCTTCATCACCAAGAAATAGCGCCGCCCCGGCGGGCGGCTCTGCGGTGAAATGAAGTGATCTTTTTCTAATCGGGAGCCACCTATGGATCGCCAGAAGGCCGACGACATCAATGCGATCGAGCAGCTTGCCAAGGCACGCCAGGTGCTTCTCGAGGAAATCCACAAGATCATTGTGGGCCAGGACGAGGTGATCGATCAGATCCTCACCGCGATGTTTTGCCGCGGGCATTGCCTGCTCGTGGGCGTGCCCGGCCTCGCGAAAACGCTGATGATCAGCACGCTCGCCCGCGTGCTGAAGCTCACATTCCGCCGAATACAGTTCACCCCCGACCTAATGCCGTCGGACATTACCGGCACGCAGATCCTCGAAGAAGATCCCGGCACCGGCAAGCGCAGCTTCCGTTTCGTGCAGGGGCCGATCTTCGGAAACATTATCCTCGCCGACGAGATCAACCGCACGCCGCCCAAGACGCAGGCCGCGCTCCTGCAAGCTATGCAGGAATACCAGGTGACAACCGCCGGCAACAGCTACGACCTCGAATTGCCGTTTTTCGTGCTAGCCACGCAAAACCCCATCGAGCAGGAAGGAACCTACCCCCTGCCCGAAGCACAGCTCGACCGATTCATGTTCAACATCCTGGTGGATTATCCCAGCCTCGAAGAGGAGCGCGCGATCGTGAAGGCCACCACCTACGACCGCGAAGTCGAGCTGCGGCCGGTTCTTCGCGGCACCGACATCATCACCATCCAAAAGATCGTCCGCCGCGTGCCCGTTTCCGACCACGTGGTGGAATATGCCCTGCGGCTCGTCAGATCCACACGGCCGGGCACGCCCGACACGCCCGCTTTCATAAACGACTGGCTCTCGTGGGGCGCCGGCCCGCGCGCCGCGCAATACCTCGTGCTGGGCGCAAAGGCCCGCACTATCCTCAGCGGCCGCTACAACGTGACCTGCGACGACATCCGCAAGCTAGCCATCCCCGTGCTGCGGCACCGCATCTTCACAAACTTCAACGCCGACGCCGAAGGCATCAACTCCGTGAAGGTGATCGATCTGCTGCTGAAATCAATCAAGGAGCCCGGCGAAAAGGATTACGCATCGAAAACAGCCTGAGCAGCTTCTGCTATCAGCGCAAGATCAGCGATTCATTCACAATCTGACCCTGGGTTTTTGAAATGACGATCTCGATTGACGATTTCATGAAGGCCGAGTTTCGCGTGGCGGAAGTGAAGGAAGTGCTCGATCATCCGAATGCCGCCAAACTCTACATCTTGAAGGTGGACGTGGGCGGCGGCGAGATCCGGCAAATCGTGGCCGGACTGAAACCATACATTCCCCCCGAAAAGCTGCTCGGCAAGAAGATCGTGATCGTTGCAAACCTCGAGCCCGCGATGCTGCGTGGCGAGCAAAGCCAGGGAATGCTGCTGGCCGGGCAAGACGGCGACCACGTAACCGTAGTTACGCCCGCCGAAGACCTGCCGCCAGGCTCGATCGTGCGCTGAGCTTCGCCACGCGGGGCGGTCAGTCTCTTTCCCTAGTTCTCTCTTTCATCTCATCCAGCGAATCGCCGCCAAGCTTCTCGACCAACGCCGCCGCGATCTCGAACGCCACGGCGCTCTCCACCACAACCGATGCCGCGGGCACGGCGCACACGTCGGAACGCTCGGTTGCGGCGTTTGCGGGCTGGCCGGTGGCCATGTCAACCGTGCGCAGCGGCCGCATCAGCGTAGGAATCGGCTTCATGGCCGCACGAACCAGCACGGGGCAACCGTTGGTCATGCCGCCTTCGAGCCCGCCGGCGCGATTCGTCGGCCGCACCGTCGCGCCGGCCGCATCCAGCAGAATCTCGTCGTGCACCTGCGAGCCGCGCAGAAATGCCACATCGCGCCCCATCCCGATCTCCACGCTCTTGATGGCCTGTATCGACATTACCGCGCGTGCGAGCCGGCCGTCGAGTTTGCCGCGCCATTGCATGCAACTGCCCAGCCCCACCGGCACGCCAAACGCCTGCACCTCCACAAGCCCGCCCAGCGTATCGCCGTCCTGCCGCGCCGCGTCGATCTCCTTCTTCATCCGCTCCGAGGCATCAGGATCGGGGCAGAAGACCTCCGACCGGTCGCGCAGCCTGCGAAGACCGGCCGCATCGGCATCGGGCAGCTCGATCCGCACCGGGCCTATCGCCGTCACGTAGCCGACCACGTCAATGCCAAACTCACGCAGAAGAAGCTTCGCAACGGCGCCGGCGGCCACGCGAGCGGCAGTCTCGCGGGCGCTCGATCGCTCGAGGATGTCGCGTGCATCGCCGGTGCGGTACTTCAGCATGCCGGCAAGGTCCGCGTGGCCGGGCCGGGGCGTTGTTACCGCGGGGGCAGAGTCGATGCGGAAGTCGCGGTTCTGAATCATCAGCGTCAGCGGCGATGCGATGGTGCGGCCCTTGCGAATGCCCGTGAGGATTTCCACGCGGTCGGCTTCCAGCTTCATGCGGCCGCCGCGTCCGTAGCCGCACTGCCGCCGGGCAAGCTCGGCATTGATGAAATCCGTATCGAGCGCCAGGCCGTGCGGCAGCCCCTCGATCAGTGCGATCAGGCAGCGTCCGTGGCTTTCACCCGCCGTAGTGTATGTGAGCATAATGCATCCTTCATGGAAGACACAGCCGAGGGCGGCTGTGCTACATCGCACTTTTCCAGCTTCAGAAGGAATTCCTTCACGTGCAAGCCGCACGAAAATCCGCCGAGCGAGCCGTCCGAGCGCACCACGCGGTGGCATGGCACTATCAGCGGCACGGGATTGCGGCCCATCGCACTGCCCACGGCCCGCACAGCCAGCGGCCGGCCCACCCGGCGAGCCAGCTCGGCATACGAGATGGCAGCGCCCCGCGGCACCTTGCGCAGCTCGCGCCACACGGCGCGCTGAAATCTTGTGCCCGCCGTCTCGTCCAGCTTGATCGAATCCAGCGAAACGTCTTCGCCCTCGAGATAACGCCGCACGAGGCCTAGCGTGTCTGCCAGCGCTGCATCGTCGCGCACCGCGTCTGCGTGGGCCGCGTCTGCGTGGGCCGCGCGAAAATCCTTCTCGCCCATCCCGATCTCAACGCCGCACACGCCGAGTTCCGTTGCAACAACGTAAACCCGACCGATTGGCGATTCTATGCAGGCGTATCGTTTCACTTGTGGCCTTCCTACTCGCCAAACACCTGCGCCGAATAAACGTAAACCTCGGTTTCCGGGTCTTTCCACGCGTCTGGCGGCAGGCCGGCCTTATGCGAACAGCACGTCGACAGGAATTCGTCAAGAGTCATGTTATGGTCGGTGGCCACCTGCGGCAGGAACGTGCCGGCGCGGTAACCGCGGCGGATGTAAATGCCGTGAACGCCCAGCTTCACCTCGTTCGCGGGGTCCTTCACGCGCTTCATCGGCGAGAGCACCGAAATCTCGATCTTCGCATCGGCCAGGTCGGCCGGCTTCAGGCGGTTGCCTTCAAAGCGCGAATCCTCGAGCGCCGACGACCTCGCCATCTTGCGCACCACCTGGTGCAGCGGCTCGTTGGCGGTGAACTGCCCGATGCAGCCGCGCAGCTCGCCATTCTTCGTGATCGTTACAAATGCACCCTGCTGCCCCTGCAGCTCGGCTGCATCCACCGCCACGGCCGGCGCCTTCTGGCCGCTCACCGCCGCCTCGATGGTTTGCCTCGCAATGCTCAGCAGCATCTTCTGCCCGTCTTCGCTTATCATCATTGCCTTTTCCTCCAGAGCACGCGGAATGCCCGGATGTGTGAAAACAAATGAAAGGTAGCTTACGCTCATGGAAAAATCGCCGCTGAGATCAGCCGACGTATAGAACCTTGCCAGCGTGCCCACACTCTCTTTCGGAAGCGCCAGCAGCAACGTGCTGATGCCGTTGCGGCCGCAGATTGTATCGCCCGTTATCTCCAGATGCTTTTGAAAACCGTCGAAATCCAGTTTCTGAATCGCACCCGCCGCATCCATTGCCAGCTTCTTCAGCCTCTCCTTCGGGTTATCCTTGAACGGCACGTAACCGTAATCCCGGCCGTAATGGGTGAAGTCGCTGCTCGCCACCAGCAGCGTTTTGCCGTCGGCCAGCATCGGCTTCAAACCAGCCGCCGCCGCTTTCATAAGGCCGCCATCGGCCTGCCCGATGAGGATCGGCACCAGCTTGAAATCGCCGTCGAGCGCCCTCTGCAGAAACGGTATCTGGTTGTCCAGCGAATGCTCCGGCGAAAACGCAGCGGGCATATCCACGTACACGTCCTTCTGCTCCAGCAACCTGTCGCACGTCGCGCGGTCGATCCGCACGCCGCCCAGCGGCGTCACGTATGAATCGGCCTTCAGCACGGCAATGCCCCTGAACGCCACGCCATGACTCAGGCCCAGCACGATCACTCGCTCGTAGGCCAGGCCCTTCACGGCGGCGAATGCAGCGCCGGCGCACTTGCCCGAATAGGCATAGCCCGCGTGCGGCGAGATGATCGCGATCGGCCTGCCCTTGCCGGCGGCATCGGGAGCCTCCGCCAAAAAGCCGTCCACCATCTCCGTCAG
>DATLAR010000060.1:0-9368 GCA_035527355.1 Planctomycetota bacterium | reverse complement strand
CGGCGATGCTCCGCCCTTGACCTGCCCGCTCCCCCCCCCACCCACGGCTGCCGGAGAGGGCGGCGTGGCTCGTTGGCCACGCTGCCCAGGTTTCGGCCACCGGGCAGAGGGGAATTTACAGAAAGAAGTTTACACTATCTTCGTGGATCTCGGATCACCGAGGAGAAACTAGTGACAATCACCCATTTCCCCCATTCCAAATCGTGCTGCCGCCGCATTTTCTTTGCCCGGCGTCGGCTCTGCCATAGCATTATACACCCGCAAACGGCGTTTGACAAGCACCAAAACCGTATCGCAGAATCATCTCCCTCTGTCGGATCGGCGGCATTTCGTTCTTACAGATACCTCCCCCATCTCCGTGCGGCTTCGTACATCGCCACAGCGTTCTCGGTTGGGGTGTTGTCCTGCATGCAATGCGTGGGGGCGAGGCAGTAGCCGCCTGCGGGCATCATCACGTCGGGTGTCTGGCGCACGTCGCGCATTACGTGCGGGATTGATGACACAACGGACCTTGGGCTTCAACGTCTTGCCGATTTCATTCAACAGGTTCGACAGAACGGGATAGAAGGACGTTTCGGCAACGGCGGCCCCCGTTGATCGAATGTCGCGCAGGTCTTTCAGATAGGCTTCAAGCGGATTCGGCACGGTGTTGCATCCTCGCTTCTGCGACGGGGGACAGCGACAAGATCAAGATCACAGCCGGGGGCGGCTGTGCTACATGATCCCACAGCCGGGGGCGGCTGTGCTACAAGATCACTCAAGTGCCGGAAGTCAGGCAGGCTGGCGGCCATCCAGTCGCTTTTCCATCTTCAGGCTCCAGCCTTTGCCGTTCTCGTCCCACGTCTGGCCGTTGACGTATGTAAACCCCAGCGCTTCGTAAAGGCGCCTTGCACGGGCGTTGCGAACCATCACCGAGAGCGATACCTTGCTGTGCCCTTGCTGCCGTGCCTGCTCGAGCAAACACTCCATCACCTGCCGGCCCAGCCCGCCGCCGGCTGCCCTGTCTATGAGGCCGATCCCAAGTAAGGGCACCGGCTGGTTCAACTGCCAAAGGAACGCATAGCCCAGGGGTTCCTCGTCGGGTGCATCACCTTCGGTTACAATCACGCGATAGGAGGTGGTGTCGCTCGCCACGCGCGAGCAGATGTCTTCGGCAATCTCACGGGAGAATGGGTGCGGTGCAAAATTGCGGCATGCGATGCTCCCATATCCTTGGAAGCAGCGAAACAGCAGCTCGGCATCGGCTGGCCCCAGGGGTCTTATGGTGGCTTTCCGGCCATCGTTGAGCTGAACAGCTTTCCGCTTCACGGGCTGAGGTTCCTGTTTGATGTGACGGTTTTCGAGTCTGGTTTAGCTGCAATTCTACAAACCGCTCTCCCGGAATGCAACATGAAGTCTCACGTTGCACCATCGCGTTTTTCGCACGGATCATCACCGCTGTTGTCGCAGGCGAAATGGTATAGGCACCGAGCCGCCTCGGTGCCTATCCTGAGCTAGGGGTCCATCATCGAGCGAAACCCGGGAACATATTCGGTAGCAGGTTTGCGGGCTTCGCCATCGGCAGCTTCATTGCTTCGTCATACTTGATCATTGTCACTATTTCGTTCAGCGTGGCCAAGGCGTTCTCGGTTTGCCCGGCGCGGTCGTAAACGTCTACGATGCCGGTGAGGAACACGAGCTTGTCGGCCGGCGTAGCGGCCTTTTCGAGCTCGGCCTTCAGCAGTGCCACGGCCGTCTCGGGCTCGCCGCTCTGCTCGTACATCTCGGCCATTTCGCGCACGGCGGTGTCGGCCAGGGCGCCGCGGACGGCCAGGAATTCAGATGCGGCCTTGTCGGGCAGCAGCAGGTTGAGCCTGTAGATGCGTCCGGCGGCAAGGCGCGCGGCCGCAACGGCCTCGGGCTGCGGGCTGTCTTTCACCACACCGGCCAGAGTTGTCAATGCGTCTTGGTGTTTGCCCTGCTTGTACTGGATTTCGGCGATGCGCAGGATGGCGGCGTCGCGGTGGTTCACCTCTACGCGCGGAATTACCGGGGCCTGAATCCTCACCATTGCTCTGGCCGGGCGGGCCGCATCGGGCGCTGGTTCGGCTCGTGCAGCCGCGCCTTGCTGCCGGAATGCGTCGAGCTTGGCCTGCTCTTCGGCGGTAAGCTCCTGGTTATTCCGCCGCTTCTCCATGATGGCCCGTATATCGGCGGGAGCGTCTCTCATCCCTTGCATCCTGTCGCCCATTGTCTGGCGGGCGTAGTCCCTGATCTTCTGGTTTTCCTCGGCGGTGAGCTGTGCGCCACCGGCAGCCTTGTCTATCAGGGCCTTGATGTCCTCAGGGGCGTTTTCCTTGAGCCGGTCGAGCATCCCCTGGGGAAGCGCTCCGCCAGCGCCGCGCTCGCCACGGTTGCCACGGTTGCCGCGTTCGCCGGCATAGGCGGCGCCCACCGCGCAAACGGCCACAACCACCACCAAAAACTTCACCAAATTCTTCATTCTACGGCACCTCCACAATTTTGAGCAGGCGGCCCGATGGCCTCTGCGCCTGAATGGGACCCGGAGCGTCCGGCGTGCATGACGGAGCCTCCGGAGAAAACAATCGCGTTACTATTTGCTATCCTTGCGTTCTTTCGTGCGCTTATCCGTGTAATCCTTGAGCGCCTGACGTTCGGCGGCCGTGAGCTGCTCGCCTTTCTCCTTCTTCTCCATCAGGTCTCTGATCTCGGCGGGAACATCCATGAGCATCCTCTCACGCGGGCCGCGGGCCTTCACATAGCGCGCTAGCTGATTCTGCTCTTCCGCGGTAAGCTCCTCGTCGTTCAGCTTCTTGTCTATGATTGCCTGCATCTCGGCCGGCGCCCTTTCACGCAGCGCAACGAGCAGTTGTCTTTCATTCTCCGACTTGATGTATTCCTTCAGTGCGGCCTCTTCTTCAGCGGTGAGGGCCTCGCCTTTCAGTTTCTTCTCGATGATCGCCTTGATGTCGTCGGGCGCGTTCAGGGCCAGTTTCTGCAGCATCTTGCGCTCGGCGAGCCGCTTGTCCCACACCTCCAGCTTCGCGCGGTCTTCGGCCGACATCCTCTCGCCTTGGTCCCGCCTCCGCATCATGGTTGCGACGTCGGGCGGGAGGCTCTCGAGTTCTTCGCGCCGCTCGGCTACTTTCTTCCTCGTGAAATCCCTCAGCAGTTCCCTTTCTTCTGGTGCCAGCCGCTGGCCGGCGGCCTGCTTCTCGATTAGGGCGAGAATTTCGGGCGGCGCGTCCTCCGCCAGCCTTTCCTGGAGGGCTTCAAGCTCACTGTCTCGATCCGGCTGCCCCCTCAGCGGCTGGCGTCTTGGCCGCTCCAAGCCCCACGCCATCTCGCAAACCAAGGCCGAAACAATGCAAATCGCAGCGATTCTCCACCAGTTTCTCATTGTTTACCTCCGCTTTCCGTCTACCCAGGCACTGCCGCAGTCTTACAGTTCAACGCTGCCACCGCGAAAAAGTTGCGCGAAAACCCCACACCTCTTGTCTTGAAAACGCCGAGAGGCACCGAATACTGTCCGATGCCTCTCTTCGATAACCGGCCTTTAGGGCTTGTGCCGCTCGCGCCACGCCTCGACCCGCTGATGGATGTAACCCCGAAGCTGCATCCGCTCGGCAGGCGCAAGCCTCTCGCCCTGCTCGCGCTTCTCGATGAGCGCCTTGATATCGGCCGGAGCATTCTCTTTCGCTCTCGCAATCACCCTGCCCCTGATGAACCGCTTCCTTTCGATTCCGCGCCATTCACTGCCACAATCCGCAATATTGAACGCACAGCCCGCGCAAAAGTTTCCCGGCCATAATCATTTGAACCTGAAGCTTTCCATTGGTATAATCCCTGAAGCTGTAAGACAACAGAACAAGGAGAGCCCCATGACACCACGGGAACGATTGCTTACCGTCCTCAAGGGCGGCATGCCCGATTGCGTACCCGTCATGCCCGACTTCTCGAACATGATCCCTGCGCGCCTCACCGGCAAGCCCTTCTGGCAGCTATATCTCTACAACGACCCGCCCATCTGGGAAGCCTACATAGACTGTGCAAAACACTTCAATGTAGACTCGCTGATGGAGTGCGGCCGCGATACGCCCGACGCAAACCTGCGCGCAATGATCGAAACCGCCCGAACTTACGGCAGGTACTGACAAACGACCCTTCGCTCAATTTCATAAGGAATGGAAACCATGGCTACTCACAAGGATCTGCTGAACGCCGCATCTGAAACCAGATCGCGATGGATCGCCGCTGCATTCAACCGCGACTGCCATCCCCCGCTGTCGTTCAACTACGACGGCAAACCATCCGCCGAACTGCTGCCCGCATGGACGCGGCGCGGCGATGTGAAACCCGTACCGCACCCCGCCGGCTCGGCTCCGCAGCCCGCGCATACCGAGCACACCGTGAGCTTCTTCGATCCCGACACGGGCCTGTCCGTCTTCTGCGTCATCACGGAATTTCACAACTTTCCCGCCGTCGAATGGGTTACCTATTTCAAAAACACCGGCGGCTCAGACACGCCGATCATCTCGGACATCCAGCCTCTCGATTTCTCCTTCCCCGCCGCAAAAGACCACACCTGCCGCCTGCATCACGCAAAGGGCAGCGATTGCAAGTTCGACGATTTCCAGCCGCTCGAAACCCCGCTTGGCACGCCCGCCGAAGCGCGCATCGAATCGCACGGCGGCCGATCCTCAAACATCACCCTGCCATTCTTCAACCTCGAAATGGCAGGCTCCGGCGTGATCGGTGCAATCGGCTGGACCGGCGACTGGGCCGCAACATTCATTCGCGCCGCCGACGGCCCGCTGCGCGTCCGGGCCGGCATGAAACAAACCCGCCTCCGCCTGCGCCCGGGCGAAGAAATACGCTCGCCGCGCATCATGCTGCTTTTCTGGGAGAATGACCGCCTGCTCGCGCACAACACGCTGCGCCGCTTTCTACTCGAACACCACCGCCCGCATATCAACGGCCGGCCCGCAGCCGCGCCTCTTTGCCATGCCGTCTGGGGTGAAAACACCGCCGCACAGCAGATCACGAAGGCGCGCTGGTGGAAGGACAACAACATACCCCTCGAGTATTTCTGGATCGACGCCGGCTGGCACGGCGACGGCAAATTCAGGGAAGACTCCACCGTTTTCAACAGCGACTGGTGGAAGCACGTGGGCAACTGGTGGCCAAACAAAACCACCTACCCCGACGGCCTGAGGCCGGTGGGCGACGCCCTTAAGGAGCTTGGCTTCGGCTTTGTTCTATGGCTCGAGCCCGAGCGCGTTTTCAAAGACACTTTCTTCACCAAAAAGCACCCCAACTATCTGCTGGGGCCGATCGGCGACAACTGCCTCTTCGACCTCGGCAATCCCGAAGCGCGCCGCGCGCTCACCGAGCTCGTGTCCCGCGTCATCTCCGACGGCGGCATCACCTGCTATCGCCAGGATTTCAACACCGAGCCCCAGCCCTTCTGGAAAGCCGCCGACGCGCCCGACCGCATAGGAATGCACGAAATCCGCCACATCGAGGGCCTTTACGCCTTCTGGGACGGCTTGCTCGCGCGGCACCCGGGGCTTCTGATCGACAACTGCTCCAGCGGCGGCCGGCGAATCGACCTCGAAACCATCTCGCGCAGCATTCCCCTCTGGCGCAGCGATTTCCAGTGCTGGCCCAATTTCAACGCCGACGCAATGCAGTGCCAGACGCACGCCCTCGCACGCTGGGTGCCCCTGAGCACCGGCTGCGTAGACCGCCCCGACGCCTACGCCTTCCGCAGCGCTTTCGGGCCGGGCGTGGTGAACACTATGATGATCTTCAACCGCGACCCCGACCCCAGCATTCCCATCGACCTGTTGCGGCGGCTCACGGCCGAACAGCTCGAACTGTGCAAGTATTTCTACGGCGATTTCTACCCGCTCACCAAGTACAGCGTGGATGATGATGTTTGGATGGCGTGGCAATTCGACCGCCCCGACCTCGCCGAGGGGCTGGTGCAGGTGTTCCGGCGCGCAAGCAGCCCATACGAGCTTGCCCGGCTCAAGCTCCACGGCCTCGAACCCGATGCCACCTACGACCTGGCCGACGCCGACACAAAAGCCGTGAGAAGCCTGCCCGGCGCCGATTTGATGAACGCCGGACTCGAAGTCGCGATGAAGAAACAGTTGGACGCCGCGGTAATTGTCTACCGCAAGAAATGAAAAACCGCAATTGAAGCTGCCGGGCTACTTCTTCGCGATCACCCACAACGCGTGGACCATCCCGGGGATGTAGCCCAGCAGCGTAAGCAGGATGTTCAGGAAAAACGTGGCCCCCACGCCCTTTGTGAGCAGCACGCTTACGGGCGGCAGAACGATCGCGAGCACGATTCGCAGAAGAACCATAGCCTCCCCCCTTGGAATAACGACGATGCCCTGCATGAACTAACAATCGCCCGCCCAGCCGCGGCACCAACGGCCGCGCAAGCGCGCAGATGTGTGTGAAAGATTTGTGGGCATGCGCGCATAAAAGGTAGCCTCGGATGCACAGCGGTCGCCGTCTGCATTCTTCATCCATTCTTCATTCCATTCCGATTAAGGCCTGAAGGGCCGGAGTTCTATACAGCCCAGTCCGAAGGGCTGGGCAAAAGACGCCACCCACCCCAAAATCGAGCCCTGAAAGGGCGGCCTTACGTATACCCAGCACACAGCCGTATACTCCGCCCCTTCAGGGCTTGGCTTCTTGCCGCACCGACAACCCAGGGCGTCGCCCTGGGCTGTATGGAACTCCGGCCCTTCAGGCCTTTGACAGGAAAAGAATAAGAAAAATGATGGCAATGCATTCGTGGGACACGTCTATGCATACGAGCTTGCCCGGCATCGGCCAGGCAAGATGTGTGGAACCCACAAGTCGTTTACGGGACCCGCGCGCAGATCGTCGGAAAAAAAGAGTTGATTTCCGCCAACTTACCGATTATGATAGTAGCGTAATGCAACAAATGAGAGGAGACCTGCACATGTTTTTCGCACTACTCACCGGCCTTCGACTTTCCGGCCTGATCCTCATCGAGGATCAGGAACGGGGATCGTCCGGCTGAGTTGCGAACCGCGAAGCTTATCAGACCCGTCCCGGACGATCCCTCGGGAGATATCCGGAACGGGTTTTTTTATTGCGGCAGGTCTCATAGCGAGCAGCAAGAAAGGAGCAAGTCGTGTCAACGCGAGCACAGGTTTCAAAGTACGTGGCACCGGCGATGGTAGACATGCCGGACCGCCGCTGGCCGTCGAAAACTATCACTAGCAGCCCTCAATGGTGCTCGGTAGACCTCCGCGACGGAAACCAGGCGCTCCCCTGCCCGCTTACGCCCGGCCGCAAGCTCGAGTATTTCAACCTGCTGTGCAAGATCGGCTTCAAGCATATCGAGGTTGCGTTCCCGTCGGCCAGCCAGGACGATTACGAGTTCACCCGCCGGCTGATCGAGGAAAACCTGATCCCGCGCGACGTGTTCATCATGGGGCTCACGCAGTGCCGCCCGCACCTGGTCGAGCGCACGCTACAGTCGCTGCACGGAATCGAGCGCGGCATCGTGCACGCCTACCTCGCCACGTCCGACCTGCACATGCAGCAGGTGTTCAACATGAACCGCGAACAGGCGCTCAAGATGGCAGTGGGGGCCGTAGCACAGGTGCGCGACCTCGTGGCCGCGATGAAGGACAGCGACATCCGCCTCGAGTTCTCGCCGGAGGAATATACCGACACCGATCTCGCTTTCGCGCTCGAGCTGTGCGAGGCGGTCTTTGAAACCTGGGGCAACGCCACGCCCGAAAAACCGCTGATCTTCAACCTGCCCGCAACCGTCGAGCGGCGGCCGCCAAACCATTACGCCGACATGATCGAATGGTTCTGCCGCCGCTTCTCCGCGCGCGACAGGATACTGGTTTCGGTGCACGCGCACAACGACCAGGGCATGGCCGTGGCCGCCACCGAAATGGCACTCATGGCCGGCGCCGACCGCGTTGAAGGCACGCTCTTCGGCCACGGCGAGCGCACGGGAAACACCGATCTCGTGATCGTTGCCAACAACCTCATGGCACGCGGCATCCGCTCCGGCCTTGATTTCTCCAAGCTTGATTCGATCGTGGAAACGGTGGAGCGGCTCACAGGATTGCAGGTGTATTGCCGCCAGCCCTACGCCGGCGAATACGTCTTCACCGCATTCTCGGGCTCGCACCAGGATGCCATCCGAAAGGGCATGCAGAAGCTCGGCGAAGCGCCACAGAAATTCGGCAGCGGCTGGAAGGTGCCTTACCTGCACGTTGACCCCAGCGACCTCGGCCGCTCGTACGAACGCCTCATCAGGATCAACTCGCAGTCCGGCAAGGGCGGCGTGGCGTGGGTGCTCGAGCAGGATTACGGCCTTAAGCTGCCCAAGCCCATGCATCCCGAGGTGGGCGCCGCAGTGCAGCGCTATGCCGACGAGGTGGCCCGCGAGGTGACCAGCGAAGAGGTCCACCGCATCTTCCTCGAGGAATTCGTGGACCCCGACGGGCCGTTCGAACTTATCGGCTACTGGCCCCGGCCCGACGACGCCGACCCCACGCACATCCACGGCGAGCTGAAGGTGAAAATCGCCGGCGAGCCGCTGCGCATCACCGCCGAGGGCAACGGCCCGATCTCGGCATTTGTGCACGGCATCCAGCAGCTCGGCGCCCCGGATTTCACCGTCGACGATTATCACGAGCAAGCCATCGGCAAAGGTGCCGACGCCCAGGCAATGGCATACGTGCCGCTGAAGCTTCAGGATGGCAGCATCGTGTTTGGCGTGGGGATCGACACCAACATCGATCAGGCCGCCGTGCGCGCGATCATCGCCGGTGTAAACCGCGTCTCCAGAATGCCCCTGTAGCTCACACGGAACAGCGGGCGAAAGTTGCTTGATGCACGATGCCGTTTGCGGTAGAATGATCATATGCATTCTGTTTGGGACAAGGTGAAGTGCGAGGCCACCCATGAGCAAGACGTTCGACCAGGGCAAGGAGGAAGCGGCCGGCCTTTGCCGTTATTTCGCGACCAACCGCCTGGCCTTCTGCGCCCAGGGTGTAAAGGAAGCCCACGTCAGGCAGTCGCTGATCGATCCATTCTTCGAGGCCCTTGGCTGGGACACGCGCAACGCCTCGATGGTTGCGCCGCAGTACCGAGAGGTGGTTACTGAAGACAGCCTCGACGTCGAGGGGCAGCAAAAGGCTCCCGACTACACTTTTCGCGTCGGTTCGCTGCCGCGGTTTTTTGTCGAAGCGAAAAAATGCGGCGTGAACATCAATTCCGACCCCGCCCCCGCCTATCAGCTTCGCCGCTACGGCTGGAGCGCAAAGGTGCCGCTCTCCATTCTCACTGAT
>DATLAR010000059.1:0-10818 GCA_035527355.1 Planctomycetota bacterium | reverse complement strand
GGCGGTTATGCCTTTTTGTGTATTTTGTTGAAGATCGTGCGAGGGGTGGTTTTCAGAAGCTGAGCCGTCCTCGTCTGGTTGTGGCCGTTCTGCACCAGCGCCTTCTCGAGCACAAGCTGCTCGCAATAATCGAGCACCTGTTGCAGGGACATTCCATCGCGGGTTACGCGTTCGAGGAGGTGTTCGGCCACCAGCGCCTCGCCGTTCTGGTCGGGTGCAGAGAGGAGCTTGGTGATGACGGTTCGCGGCAGGTCGCTCAGCTCCAGGCTGTCGCCCGCCTCTTTGGTGAGAAGCGCGTGCCGCACGAGGTTTTCGAGCTGCCGCACGTTGCCTTCGGAATCGAGAGCGGCTATCGCGTCGATCACGCGAGTATCCACGTGATCGATGGTGCCGTGGTAGTGGCTGGCGTGTTTGGCGATGAAATGCCTGATCAGCGGAAGGATGTCTTCCTTGCGTGCCCGCAGGGGCGGCACGTCGATGGGGATCACGTTGAGCCGCTGGAAGAGGTCGAGCCTGAATGCGCCGCGGTTGATGCATTCGCCGAGGTCCTGGTTTGTGGCGGCGATCACGCGCACGTCGATCTCTTCTTCGGTGTCGCCGCCAACGGGCATGACGCGGCTTTCCTGCAGTACGCGAAGGAGCTTCGGCTGCAGGCTCAGGTTCATCTCGCTGATCTCGTCGAGGAAAATAGTTCCGCCGTTGGCCGCGCGGAAATAGCCGAGGCGGTCGTCTACCGAGCCGGTGAATGCGCCGCGCTTGTGGCCAAACAGCTCGCTTTCGGCCAATGTGGGCGTGATGGCCGAGCAGTTTACCACGATGAACGGGTGGTTGCGGCGTTTCTCGTCGAGGTTGTGGATGGCCTGCGCGAGCAGTTGCTTGCCGGTGCCGGATTCGCCTGAGATCAGCACGGAGGCGTCGCTGAGCGCGGCCGCCTTCTGGATGTGGTTGAATACTTTTCTGATCGTGGGGCTGCTGCCTACAATGCCGAAGCGGCCGGGTATGTCTTGCGCGTCGAGCTCGATCTCGCGCTGTTTGCAGCGGCGTTTCAGCACGGCGCAGTCGTTGACGCGCCGGGCCAGCTCGGCGGCGGAGCCGCAGGTGTGCTCGTTTACGAAGCTGCGTGCGCCGGCTACTATGTACTCGCAGTAATCGTTGAGGCTGATCGTTACGTCGCACGGGTGGTAGAGCACCACTTCGGTGGCGGGTGCGCAGCTCTTGATGCTTTGAACGGCGCGTATGCCGGCCTTGGGGTCGGCTTCGTCAAGCGGGTACATTAGTACAACGACGTCGATATCTTCAGATTTGAGCGAACGCAGAACTTCGGGAAGGTCGATGACTTCGCGGGTGATGCAGTCGTGTTGGTCGAAAGCGGCTTTGAGTACATCTGCGCCGGGTGTGGCCGGGCAAATGAGAACCTTGGCCGGCTCGGCATCTAGAGCGTGGTCTTGGCGCTCGAGATCTTCAGGCAATCTCGCACGGTCGACGCCCTTGAATAGAGCATCACCGCGGAGCGCCTCTTGTCTCTTCTGGCGCTGCATTGCGGACCTCCGATGCAAGTCACCGGCGTTGCCAACTATATTTCAGCCCCTGAGTGTCCCTGTACTCCGGTAGGCTTGCACTTCGGCATATCACAGTGCAAAAAAGATGCCAAACGGCTTGCACCAAGTGCAGAAATCGACGTGTAGAATCGTAAGTGCTTGATACTGCTGTAGTTACGTTTTCCGTTTTCCTGGCGTGATGTACAATCGAGCTGAACTCATGAAAAGCACCGTTGCCTTCGATGGACATGCTCCGAGGCGTTTCGCCGGTAGAAACGCAGTAAGTGCTATCCGCACAATCACTTGCAACAATGGTGCTATTTTTGGACGCCATGTTGCGGTAGCGCCACGCGCTTGATGCTTTCCAAAGCTTCGGACCGACGGCAGATGCGGCATCGGTGAAGCACCAGCCGGTATCGCCGGCAGGATGTGGCGCCACCGTGGCTGGACCGCGGCTCCGACGCCACGCGCCGCCGCGTCTGCTTTCCTTCGAGCATTCATGCCCCGGAGCACCGGATATCGGTTTTCCGTCATCCCGCACACATCGCGAAATTCAGGATTGACTCCGCCCGCACAATCTGCTATAATAACAGATTCGGAAGTAGTTTCATAAGGGGTGAACCAATGAAGGTTAAAGTCCGTAACAGCCGTATAAAGAAGCAAAGACTCAGTGGTTTTCTGGCACGCACCAGGACGCGTAAGGGCAGGAAGATTTTGAACGCCCGCCGCCGGAAAGGCAAACGGCAGCTCGCCACGCCGAAGTACCGCTGAACGCCGGCCGCGTCGTGCGGCTATGGCCGACCATCTTTTCCGACGGCGGAGATAGTCCGTTCGCTGGGGGCGGATTCTGAACCCACGGCGCGCCGGTCAAACACCGCCGGCTCGCGGCTTCGAGGCGCATTCCTGCCGCTCAGTCATCCATCGCAAGAACCGATTTTTGCAGCCGGGCCTGCCGCTCCGGCACCACCTGATTCCACTATGACGTTTCCCTACATCACGCTCAACGAGATTCGCAGAGATGGTCTGTCGCAGCTCGACGCGATCATCGTTACGGGCGATGCATACGTAGACCATCCGGCGTTCGGCGCCGCGATGATCGCCCGCGCGCTGCAAGCCGAAGGTTTCAGCGTGGGCGTGATCGCACAGCCCGATTGGAGATCGCCCGATGCTTTCCGCCGGCTTGGGCGGCCCCGCCTCTTCTTCGGCGTAACCGCCGGAAACGTCGATTCGATGCTCGCACACTACACCGTTGCCCGCAAGCTCCGCCGCGACGACGCCTGCTCGCCCGGCGGCAAAGCCGGCCTGCGGCCCAACCGCGCCACAATCGTGTATGCCGGCCGCATCCGCGAGGCGTGCCCCGGCGCACCCATAGTGCTCGGCGGAATCGAGGCATCGCTCCGCCGCCTCGCGCATTACGACTACTGGGAAAACAAGGTTCGCCGAAGCGTGTTGCTCGACGCCAAGGCCGACCTGCTCGTCTACGGAATGGGCGAGCGGCAGATCATCGAGATCGCGCGGCGGCTCGATTCCGGGCAACGCATCAACGATATTCGCGACGTCCCCGGCACCGCCTACGCGCGCAGCGCAAGAGGCTGGCAGCCCGGCGGGAACGACCTGACGATACCTTCGTTCGAGCAATGCGCCGCCGATCCGCAGAAGTTTGCCGAAGCATTCAAAACCATCTATGACGAGCAGGACGCGTTTGGCGGCCGAACCATCGTGCAGCCGCACGGCGACGACCCCCAAACCGCGCGCCTCGTGGTGCAGAATCCGCCCGCGCCGCCGCTCGGCACCGGCGAGCTGGACCGCCTCCACGAGCTGCCGTTCCTGCGGCGCTGGCATCCCATGTACGACGCCGCGGGAGGAGTGCCCGCAGTCGAAACCGTGCGGTTCTCCATCCAGAGCCACCGCGGCTGCTACGGCGACTGCTCCTTCTGCGCGCTCACGTTTCACCAGGGGCGCGTGATCCAAAGCCGCAGCCGCCAATCCATCCTCCGCGAAATCGCCACGCTCGCCACGCTGCCCGAGTGGCGCGGCGTAATCAGCGACATCGGCGGCCCCACCGCAAACATGTACATGACCGGCTGCAAGCACACCGGCCAGCCTCGCCGCTGCAAACGCCGCTGCCTCGCCGAGCAGCCCTGCCCAAACCTGCGCACCGACCCTACGCCGCTCATCGAACTGCTCCGCTCGGCGCGATCCGCGCCCGGTGTCCGCAAAGTTTTCACCGGCTCCGGCGTCCGATACGACCTCTGCCTGGCCGACCCGCACGACCGCTACCTCCGCGAGCTGTGCGAGCATCACGTGAGCGGGCGGCTCCGCGTAGCGCCGGAGCACGTATGCAAAAACGTGCTGAAGCTGATGGGCAAGCCCGGCATCGAGGCGTTCGAGGAATTCAGGAAGAGATTCGACAGGATCAACAACGAACTCGGCAAGCGGCAGTTCATCGTCTGCTACTTCATGTCGAGCCATCCCGGCTGCGGAATGGCCGAGATGCGCGAACTGGCCGACTACCTGGCTCGCAGCGGGCTGCAAGCGGAAGACGTGCAGGATTTCTACCCCTGCCCCATGACGTGGTCGTCGTGCATCTACCACGCCGGCATCGACGCCCGCACCGGCGAGCGCATCTTCGTAGCAAAAACCGACCGCGACAAGCTCGCCCAGCGCCACATGCTCAACACCCCAGCCCGCAAGAAATGAACACTCGGTTCGATGCTATCGCCGCCGCCGGCCACTGACCGAGGCAGGCATATCGCTGATGTGGCACGGCCGCCCTCGGCCGTGATTCGGACGAGGCATACGCGCCCGCTCTCACATCATTCTATATTGCTCGGGATTGATCTCGTACTTCCGGATGCGTTCGTGCAGGTATGGCCGGGCTATACGCGCCTGGCGGGCCGCTTCCGACACGTTGCCGCCGGCTTCGCGGAGGATTGTTTCTATGTAGCTCTTCTCGAAAGTGTCTTTCGCCTCCCTCATCGGTGCGTGGAGGCAATCGCCGGGCGCGATTTCCGCATCGCCGCTCGTCACCTCGGCCGGCAGGTCCGACGCCTGGATGATGGTATTGGCCGTGAGCACCATCGCCTTCTCGATTGCGTTTTCCAACTGCCGTATATTCCCCGGCCAGGAATAATTCGTGAGCAGCATCATCGTTTCGGGGCTCACGCCGGCCACTTCCTTGTTCACCTTCGCGCGGTGCTTCCTCGTGAAATGCTCCACGAGCAGCGGAATGTCCTCGCGATGCTCGCGCAATGGCGACACCGTGAGCGAAACGACGTTCAGCCTGTAATACAGGTCCTCGCGAAACCTCCCTTCCTTCACGTGCTGCTGCAGGTTCTTGTTCGTCGCGGCGATCAAGCGGAAATCCACCTTGATCGGCTCGTTGCCGCCGATCCTCGATATCTCTTTCTCTTGCAGCACGCGCAGCAGAGCGGTTTGAAACGAAAGGCTCGTCTCGGCGATTTCATCGAGAAACAGCGTGCCGTGGTTTGCCGATTCGACGCGCCCGCGCCGCATCTCGACCGCTCCGGTAAACGCGCCGCGCTCATAGCCAAACAGCTCGCTTTCGAGGAGGTTCTCCTGGATCGCGCCGCAGTTAACCGCCACAAACGCCCGCATCCTGCGGTCGCTGTGCGAGTGGATGGCTTTCGCCACCACTTCCTTGCCCACGCCGGTCTCGCCGAAGATCAGCGCGGTCGACGCCACCGCTGCCACCTGCTCGATCTGCGCGCGAAGCTTCTTTATCGCGTGGCTGTGGCCTATGAGGTCGCCGCCGGGCGAGTCGCCGCCGCCCGTGCGCTGGGGTGCGAGGGCTTTTTCGATTGCCGCGCGCAGCTCGTCGATCTTGAACGGCTTGGTGAGGTAATCGTTTGCGCCGGCGTGCATCGCCTCTACCGCGCTGCCGATTGTGCCGTAGCCGGTGAGCACTATTGTGCTCGTGCCAGCGGCTAGCCGCTTCACGGCCTTCACTACCTCCACGCCGTTCATGCCCGGCATGCGCAGGTCGGTGAAAACCAGGTCAAACGTCCTTTTCTCCAGCCTCGCTAGGCCCTCTATGCCGCTGGTGCAGGATTCCGACGTGCACTCCAGCAGCCCCAGGCATCGCTCGAGGCAACGGCACATCTCCGGCTCGTCATCTATCACTAGAATCCGCGGCCGCCCGCTCGCCTTCTCAACCGGTCTTACTCTCTGGTGCATGCACACCTCTCTAAAGAACACGTGATGCAGCCGCCCGTGCAGGCCCGGCATCCATGCCGGCCCGTCCGCTCAAGCTATCTCCACCGCCCTTCGCTCGGGAGCCACCCGAGCGGGCAGCAAAACCTTCAGCACCGTTCCGCGGCCCGCCGCACTGTCGATCTCCACGCGCCCCTGGTGCGAGTCGATTATCTTCTTCGACACCGACATCCCCAGCCCCACGCCGCCGCGCTTGGTTGAAAAGAACGGCTCGAACAACCGCGCCTGCTCTTCCTTCGACATCCCGCAGCCGGTGTCGGCGATCGTTATCTCAAGGCCGCCGCCGCGTGCGCACGCCGCCAGCGAAAGCGACCCGCCCTCCTGCATCGCATCAATCGAATTAAGCATGAAATTCAGCAGCGCCTGCTGCAGCTTCCCGCGGTCCGCGTGCACCATCGGCAGCGAATCCGGTGCATCGATCTCCATCTGCACGCCCTGCTTGCGGGCACGCGCCGCCACCATGCTCATCGTGGTAGCCAAAAGCTCGCCTATGGCCACCGGCTGGAAATAATCGGGCGCCGGCCGCGCAAAATTCAACAACTCGCGGATCACCTTGTCGGCCGACTGCACCGCGTTCATTATCGTCTCGAAGCTCTCGGCCACGTCCGCGTCGTCCGTCATCTGCTGCCCGCACTCCGCCGTGGTGCTGATCACAGCCAGCGGATTGCGAAGCTCGTGCGCCATTCCAGCCGCAATGAGACCGATCGCCTTCATCTTTTCCGATTCGATCAGCCGCGCCTCCAGCCTCAACCGCGGCGACGCATCGCGCACCGTTTCCAGCACGCCAACCGCATTGCCCGCCGAATCCGCCATCAGCGACGCCGTCACATCGAGCTGCATCGCTTTGCCGCCAGCCTCCATCGTGCGGCTCTCCTGCATTAAACGCGTGCCCGTCGTCTTCGGGCAATTCGCGCAGCGGTTTGGCAGCCCCCAAAGCGCCTCGTGGCACGGCCGCCCCAGAAAGCCCGATGCATCCTCGGCCGAGCCATTGCCCGGATGCAGCAGCTCCACCAGCTTGCGGTTCACCCGCGTGATCGTGCAGCCCGGCTCCACCACCGCCACACCCTCGGAAAGCTGGTCGAGCACGCTCTGCATTTTGATCTGCGCCGACGCCAGCATCCGTTCGAGCTCGCGCCGCTCGGTAACTGCCGCGGCCAGCGGCTCGCCCGCCGCACACGCCTCGGCCAGCACCGCCTGAAGGCGCTCCGCCTCCTCCGGAAGCCGTAGCGTCGCGTCGGCGCCGCTCGCCGCACTTGCGCGCTCCATATTTGTTTCGATGATGAATAAACCAGGTGAGATCGATCTGATCCGGCCGATGAAGTCGGCGGTGACGACGTGCTTCTTCACGGACGGCAAGAACAGCACATCCGGCGTCGGCAGCTTGCGGTCTCGCAGCCGCCGCAGCAAGTCTGGCTTGCCGCTGTATATCTCAACGCGGCTGCCGCCAGCCGCGCGAAAACGACTTATCCCGTCCATGAGAAGCGGGCAATACCCCAAGACGAGGCCGAGCATCAGGATTTCCCCAAGGCGAAATCGCGGTCGAACGCAACTAACAAACGATCAAGCAGCCATCCTTGGCCGCAAATGGATCATCGCAGCGGCTCGACGGCACCAGCGTCTGCTCCAACGCGGTTGCCGGCTCTGCTCCCTCTCCACAAGCGCCCCTTCCGTTTCACGGGCCGCTCATGGCAGAGCAACGTCTCCTCTTCTCATTTCACTACCAAAACGCCCCTTCATTGCACAGTTGAAAAACCCCGACAGCCCTGACACGCTGAACCGACGACTCGGATCCTGATCTCCGGCAGTCGCACGCCCGAAAAAGCGGGGCGACAAAAGCAGACGCCATGACAAAACCGCTTGATGCTTGTGCACCAAACGCAACATCCCCGGCGTTGCTTTCAAGAGACAAAAATCCACCGTCATCGGACTCCGTCCGTTGGATTTATATCGGCAACAGCACGTAAAACCTTTAGGTAAAAACACTTGGCCGCAAAAACGCTTGCAGCAGGTGCACATCACACAGGAACTGTAGAAATGGAATTGATGTGAAAATCGCAGGGCATGCAGAGGCCGGGAATAGGCTTTGGCCAAGCCTTGGCCTTTTAGACTTCACCCAGGCTTTCGCCTTTTAGGCTCTTACGGAAAATATCTTGCACAAATGCGCGTCAAATGCGCGGTCGGTGTATGGGCGGGGGCCTGCCCCGCCCAGGGCAAGGGCGGTGCCTTGCCCCTACAGATCGGCGATCAGTTGCTGCGTAAAGCAGCCCTGATTGGTTGCGGCTCGTCCGCGTTAGCCTTTTAGACGGCCGCACCGAGGCAATTGGCACAAGCGATCAAAATGCCACCCCGGCACTCGGCACTTCTTCTTGGCACTCGGCGCTTCTTCTCGGCCCTTCTTTTACTCCGGCGATGCCCCCAGCTCCTTCTTCTCGTCCTTCACTTTCAAATACCTCTGCAACTCCGCCGGATCCAGCCCCACCGCTTTCATCGACTCAAACAACTGCGCGAGCACCGCCGGCACCGTCTGCGCAAAACGGCTCACACCGCTGGGCGCACCGTTTGCACCACCGCCGAAATCAACTATCGAAATCCGATCCACGTTCCCCAGCGGCTTCGCAATCTCGCCCATCACCGGCGCCAGCTTCTCCAGCGTCAGCGGCAGAATATCGCCCACCGCATCCAAAACCTGCAGCATCCGCCCGGCCTCGTCAAGCTGCCTGAACGCCTCCGCCTTCTTCAAAATACCCTCGGCCTCCGCCAAAAGCTTCAGCCTGATAACCTCGGCCTCCGCCTCGCCCCTGGCCCTGATCGCCGCCGCCGTGCCGCGGCCCTCAAGCTCCAGCTTCATCTGCCCGCCCTCTGCCATCCTGATCATCGCCATACGCTCGCCCTCCGCCCGAGCCATCGCAGCCGACCGCTCCGCCTCCGCCGGCCGAACCACCGTAGCAAGCAACTGCTTCTCCTGGCGGTCGGCCTCCGCCAGCGCCACCTCCGCCTCCTTCAGCGTCCGCACGCGCTCCACCTCCACTTGCGACGACACCACCGCCTTGCGAGCCTCCGCCTCCGCCAGCGGCCCAGCCTGCGCCGCCGTGGCCTGCTCGCGCTGCACCTCCGCCAGATACTGCGCCTTCAGCACGTCCCGCAGCTTCTCCGCCTGAGCTATCAAACCAAGGTTCTCGTTCTCCGTCTCCGCCGCCACGCGCCGAGCCGTCGTCGCACGAATCGTCGCATCGCGATCCGCCTCTGCCTTGCCCACCGTCGCATCGCGCACCACCTCCGCCGTCCGCTTCTGACCCAACGCCTTTATGTAACCATACTGGTCGTCGATCTCCTGGATCGTCAACACGTCCACCCCCAACCCCAGCTTGCGGAGGTCCTCGCCCGCCTCCTGCAACACCTCCTGGTTGAACTTCGTTCGGTTCGACACGATATCTTCAACCGTGAGCCGCCCGATAATCGCACGCAAATGCCCCTCCAGATTCTTAAACGCGATATCCTGAATCTGCTTCAACGACATGCCCAAGAACCGCTCGCACGCCGACATCAGCGATATCTCGTCCGACAGTATCTTCACATTCGCCACACCGCGAACGTTCACCAGCACGCCATCCTTGTTCGGCGCGCCCATCACCGACAAATCGATCGAAAACACATTCAAATCCAGAAACGTCACATTCTCCAGAATCGGCCACCGCAGCTTCGCACCGCCCGTTACCACCTTGAACCCAACCGACACACCCTCCGCCGAAGTCCTCTTGCGTCCGTAAAAAATCGCCACCCGGTTCGGTGGAACCTTCACATACAAATTCGCCACGATCTTCGTGATAAACAAAAACGCCATCACGATCACCAGCACCGCCAACGCCACCAGCCACGGCGTGTTCGACCCGCCATCGCCGTTCACCGCCAAAACCGTCATACGCATCATTGCTGAAAACATAGTTACACCCCTTTCACTTCTGCAAGCGTTCCACCGTTACCGAATCACCGTAATACTCCACTATCCGCACCGCGGCCCCCTCCTCGATCCCCTCGCCGCTCGTGCTGCGCGCCACGGGATAAAACCGCTGATTCTTCACCACCACGCTCACCTGCCCCACACCCGCCTCCGGAATCGCCGTCTTCACCAAAGCCACCTGCCCCACCATATCCGTCGAATTCACCGACGACGTGGCCTGCTGCGACCAGAAGAACCGCATCAGCATCAGCCCCAGGTAACCCCCGCCCAATCCGCCCCCCATCGCCGACGCCGTACTGATCCAAAACGACTGCGTCCCGTGAAACACAATCGCACCCGTCGACCCAAACGTAGCCAAAAAAAGCGAAATGATCCGCAAGCTGAACGGACTCGGCCCGCTCCCAAAATCGCCGTGATCGCCCCCCACGTCATGATCACCCACATCATGATCGCCCAGCCCGTGATCCCCGCCAAACACCGCCGAAATCAGAAGGAACAGCAACCCCGCAAACGCAATGATCAAAAACACAGCCATAGCCAATTCCTCCTCATCATTCACGCCCAGCGCCCGCAACAAACCACGCCAATCTTCCGTTCGATGTTCGATGTTCGATGTTCAACTCCCCCTCTTGACCTTGGCCCTTGGCCCTTGGACTTTGGACCTTGGACCTTCTTCCGTTCGATGTTCGATGTTCAGTGTTCGATGTTCGACGTTCAACTCCGCCTCTTAACCTTGGACTTTGGACCTTGGACCTTGGACCTTGGACTTTGGACCTTGGACCTGACCTTCTTCCGACCCAAGATTATCCCCAAAACCCCCTCCATGTCAAGCCCCTGCACAAAAAAAAAACGCGCCTCCCTCCCCTGCACCCCAAAAAAAAAACGGGCGGAGCAAACGCCCCGCCCGCACAACACCTCACCTCTCTCGCCCGCCTGCTCAACCACCCATCTGCTTCATCTTCACATACGCCGCACGCACCCGCTCCTCCGCCTCACTCTCCGGAATCCTCATCTGCTCCACAAGCGCACGCACCGCCTGCTCCCGCTGCTCGCTACCCGTCGCACCCGACTCCCTCGCCAGGTCCTGCA
>DATLAR010000058.1:0-20478 GCA_035527355.1 Planctomycetota bacterium | reverse complement strand
TTTCACCGGCCGGAACAGGCGGCAGCAGGTGCAGGCTCCACAGGATCACAAGGGCGCCGGCGGCCAGGGCGACCAGGCAGTTTAGCGTCCTTACCGTTGCCAGATACGCTTTCATCACACAACCCTTTCAAAACAGAGCATCGCGGGTTCAGTCGCTGAATTCGGTTTCAACAAAATTGGTGTCCACCTTTCCGCTGAGGAAGGCGCTGTGGCCGAAGATTTCCAGGTAGAGCGGAATAGTGGTTTTTATGCCTTCTATGATGAACTCTTCGAGCGCGCGTTTCATGCACGCCACGGCTTCGCGGCGGTTTGCGCGGTGCACGATTAGCTTTGCCACCAGCGAGTCGTAGGCCGACGATACCACGCAGCCGCTGTAGAGGTGGCTGTCGATCCGCACGCCGGGGCCGCCGGGCGGGTAGAAAAAGGTGACCTTTCCGGGCGAGGGTTTGAAGTTGTTCTTGGGGTCTTCGGCGTTTATGCGGCACTCGATGGCTACGCCCTCGTTGCGAACGTCTTCCTGCTTGATGCGGAGCTTGTGGCCGGATGCGATGCGCAACTGCTGCTTTATGATGTCGATGCCGGTTACCATTTCGGTTACGGGGTGCTCCACCTGGATGCGGCAGTTCATCTCGATGAAGTAGAAGTTGTTGTTTTTGTCGACTAGGAATTCGACGGTGCCGGCGCCGTAGTAGCCGGCGGCTTTGGCGATTTTGACGGCGGCGGCGCTGATGGCATTGCGGGTGTCGTCGGTGATGGAGGGGCAGGGCGATTCTTCGATGAGCTTCTGGTGGCGGCGCTGCAGGCTGCAATCGCGCTCGCCGAGCGCGATGGTGTGGCCGTAGTGGTCGCCCAGTACCTGTACTTCCACGTGGCGCGCCTCGGTGATCAGCTTTTCCATGTAGATGGAGCTGTCGCTGAAGGCGGCTTGAGCTTCGTTTCGTGCTACGTTGATGGCGTTGATGAGGCTGATGTCGTTGCGGGCGATGCGCATGCCGCGTCCGCCGCCGCCGGCTGATGCTTTGATGATGATGGGATAGCCGATCTCGTGTGCGAGGCGTAGGGCGTCTTCGTCTTGTGTAAGCTCGCCGTCGCTGCCGGGCACGATGGGCACGCCGCAGCCCTTTGCAACGTCGCGGGCGCATGATTTGTTGCCCATCAGTTGCATAGCCTTGGGCGATGGGCCGATGAAAACGATATTGCTGGATTCGCACACCTCGGCAAAGTGGCTGTGCTCGGAGAGGAAGCCGTAGCCGGGGTGGATGGCGTCGACGTCGGCGATTTCGGCGGCGGCGATTATGCTGGGGATGTTCAGGTAGCTCTCGGCGCTGTACGAAGGCCCGATGCAGATCGTGTCGTCGGCAAACCGCCGATAGATGCAATCGCGGTCGGCCTCGGAGTAGACTACTACCGTTTCTATGCCGAGCTCTTTGCATGCCCGGATGATGCGTAATGCTATTTCACCGCGTGCGGCAATCAGTATTCTCGAAAACAACCTGTTGGCTCCGCGCGGACCTGTAACTGTCAGGCCGGTTCCAGAAGGAATAGAGGCTGGCCGTATTCCACCGGCTCGCCGTTGGCAACGAGGATGTCCTTGACGACTCCTCGACACTCCGCCTTGATCTCGTTCATCACTTTCATAGCTTCGATGATGGCAACCACGGTTTCTTCGTTGATGGTATCGTTTGCCTCGACAAATGGATCGGAGTCGGGGCCGGATGCGCGGTAGAAAGTGCCGACCATAGGCGATTTGATCGTGATGAGGTTTTCCTGTGTGGAGACGATGGGCTGCTGCGTAGCGGTGGGGAAATCGCCGTGGTGGCCGGGCGCGCCCGGCGGGGCTGAAATGTAAACCGGGCGCTCGGGCTGGCGGGCCTCGTTCTTGCGCAAGCGTATGCGGCAGCCCTCCTCCTCGATTTCCAGCTCGGCCAGATCGTTTTCGTTCATCAGCTCAACCAGTTCGCTCAGAAGTTTCTTTGTATCTTTGTCGTCGTTCATGAGGCTCTCCTGCTGCCAAACCCAGGCAGGCCGATCATGCCCGCGTGAGGTATTCGCCGGTCCTTGTGTCTACCTTGATCACATCGCCTTCGTTTATGAACAGCGGCACCTGGATGGTGGCGCCTGTTTCCACCTGCACCGGCTTGTTGGCGCCCGTTGCGGTGTCGCCTCTTACTCCGGGCATCGCCTGCACCACCTTCAGCACTACGGTAAACGGGAGCACGATATCGATCACATCCGTTTCGTAGACCACGGTGGTAACTTCTTCGTTTTCCTTCAGGTAAGGCAGCAGTTGCTGCCATTTGCTCACCGGCACCTCGAATTGCTCGTAGGTGTTGGTGTCCATGAAAACCAGGTTTTCGGGCGTGCGATAGAGGAATTGCGCGATGTGCCGCTCGATGATCGCCTGCTCCACCTCGTCCTTGGCTTTGAATATGTTTTCGAGCACCTGGCCGGTTCGCAGGTTCTTCAGGCGTGTGCGGACAAATGCGTGCCCCTTGCCGGGTTTCACGTGCTGAAACTCAACTACCTGGTGCACCTGCCCGTTGAATATGATCGTCATTCCGTTCTTTATGTCGTTTGTGCTAATCATCCTGTTCCTCTACTTTTCCAGCAGGCTATATGCGTCTAAAGGACGCAGACCTCGTCCATGTTTTTCGGCAGCGACGTGAGAACCTTGCGTCCGGTGCGCGTGAGGAGGATCATGTCTTCTATTCGCACGCCGCCCCACCCGGCGAGGTAGATGCCGGGCTCGATGGTAACCACCGCTCCCGCCGAAAGCTGATCGTTGCTGAAGCGGCTGAGGGCGGGCGCCTCGTGCACCTCGAGGCCAACGCCGTGGCCGAGCCCGTGGCCGAAGTACCGGCCGAAACGTGCCTTTTCGATCACCTTTCGAGCTATCGCATCGAGCTGCTGGCCGGTCATGCCGGGCTTTGCGGCGTCGATGGCGGCCCGCTGGGCGTGGAGCACCGTCTGGTATATTCGCTTCAGCTTGCTGTTTATTTTACTTGGAAGAAGCACGCGAGTCAAGTCAGAATTGTAAAGGCCCACCCTCGCCCCCCAGTCGATCAGTACGGGCTCGGCCGGTTGGAGCACTCTGGCGCCGGGCTGGCCGTGCGGAAGCGAGCCGCGCTCCCCAAATGAAACTATCGGCTCGAATGAGCTGCCGGATGCACCCAATTGCCGCTGAATGCCGTCGATCGCGTGGGCTATTTCGAGCTCGGTAACGCCCGGCTTTATGAGGCCCTGCACCTGGTTGAAGGCGGCCTGGGCCACGTTTACCGCCCGCAGGATGCTCTCGATCTCGCCGGCGTCTTTCACGATGCGCTGGGATTCTACGATGCCGAAGGTGGGCTGCCATTCGATCTGGGAATCCTGCAGGCAAGACCATTGGCGGAAGGTGACGTGGTGCGATTCGAAGCCGGCGTTGCGGGCTTTAAGCCGCCGAAATCCCTCTTTGCAGAGGTCGTGCAGGTAGCCGGTTCGCTCGAGTACCTGGCAATGGCGGCACTCGTTTTGGGCCTGTTCGGTGTAGCGCGAGTCGGTGAGAAGGGCCGCGTAGTCGGCGGTGACGATCGCCCAGGAGTCGCCGCCGGTGAAGCCGCAGAGGTATCCGACGTTGTGAGGGTTGGTTATCAGCAGTGCGTCTAGGCCGCGTTTCGCGATTTCCCTGCGAACGGCGCTCTGCCGCCGCTGGATATAGTCTACCGCTTTTTTCTGCGCTGTCCTTGGCATAGATTATTTCCCGGTTTCGGCCAGGCGGACTTCCGCTGCCTTCCTGAATTCGGATTCGGGGTGTTTGCGGATCAGCAATTGCCATTTTTCGCGTGCGGCCTCGGGCTTGCCCAGTGCGGCGAGGCAATCGCCGATAGCCAGCAGCGCCTGCGGCTGGAAATCGCTTTCGGGCCAGGTGGCGGCGGCCTCTTCGAGCTGCTTGAGTGCCCTCTCGAAACGCTTGTCCTTCAGCAGGCATTCGCCGGCAAGGAAGCCGGCGTCCTGTTTCAGCGGGCTGTCGGGATAATCCTTCATCACCCTTTCGTAAGCCTCGACGGCCGCGGCGTATTCTTCGCGGCCGGTGTGCAGGCGGGCGATCAGCAGCAGCGCTTCGGGCGCGTATGGGCCTTCCTTGTTGCCGGCCAGAAAATCCTGAAGCTGCACAAATGCCTCGTCTGCGTTCTTGTCTTTCACGGCCAGCTCAGCCCGCAGCATGCTGCTTCGGCTTTCGAGTTTTGCCTCCGGCCGCTCCCACTCCCATGCGTCGAGCTGCGCGCGGGCGTCGTCGAGAGCGTTTACGCGGAGGAATGATTCGACAGACTCCTGGAAGGCGCCCAGGCGTGCGGCATCGTGCTTGTATGGACGTTCGGGCGGCAGCATTTCCTGGGCTTTCAGGTAAGCCTTGCGGGCATCGGCCGTGTTGCCGAGCTTGCGGTGATAGTCCCCGATGCGGATCTGGGCACACCTGAGCTCGTCGCATTTGGTGTTTGCGTAGGTTTTCAGGATGCGTTGGTACTCGGCGGCGCCTTTGTCCAGATCGCGCTCGTAGTAAAAATGAACATCGGCCCGCTTGAGGGCGGCTTTAGCTTTGTCTTGCGGCTTTTGCAGGCTCGCCTCGGCCTCAGCCAGCACGTCGGCCGCCCGTGCGATGAAATCGAATGCCGGCCCCTTCTTCCGCACGTCTTCGGCCTGGTCCTTGCGTTTCTCGCGAAGCTCTTTCTCCTTGCAGAGGGCATCGGCATAGAGCAGAACGTGGCGGACGAGCATGGCGTCGTCAAGCTCGTCTCTGCGGCCGAAGATCACGTTTTGAGCGTTGAAAATCTCGTCGTGCGCGGATCCCTTGCTTATGAGTTCCATTTCTTCGAACACGTCCATCGCGCGGTCGAGATCAGACATGCGCATATTGTCAAACCGGCAAGTCTTGATTATTCCGAAGTACATCTGCACGTGGTCATTGCATTGCAGCGTCTGCCGCTCCCAGGCTTCATCCACTACGATTGTATGCTGTGCGGTGTAAGACTTTCCGGCTCGGGTCAGCGTCAGGGTTACGCTGTATTCGCCCGGATCGAAGTAGATATGCTCGGGGCTGACGGAATCGGACGAGGTTCCGTCGCCAAAAGTCCAGAGCGGTTGGTACTGCAAGGCATCGGCTGCGGTGGTAGCATTTACAAAGCTGAACCGCATCATTCGCTTTCCGCGCAGCAGCAGCTCGCCGGCGTTTGCGGCCTTGATGCCGGGGGCAACGGCCTGGCCTTGGA
Source organism: Planctomycetota bacterium (assembly GCA_035527355.1). Lineage (GTDB taxonomy): Bacteria > Planctomycetota > PUPC01 > JABMSA01 > JABMSA01 > DATLAR01. The sequence continues at coordinate 15,232 of DATLAR010000058.1, read as the reverse complement.
TGGTATAGCCGGTGCGGGCGGGTTTGACCGGCGTGCCAAAGGCATCCGGCGGGATGACCCTCCATGGGCCGCCGGGCGGCTTCCAGGCGGCAACGGCCGCCTGCTCGCCTTCGGTCTCTACATGGTAATACTCGAATTTATACTTGCCGGCGTTCAGCGTTAACGGCTCGCCGGTGAAACGTGCCTCGCCCACGGCCGGGCCGACTCCGTACTTCTTGCATACAACGAGGCCGTTGATTTTCATCACCGAGGCGTCGTCGGACGTGGTGGCGAACGTGTAGCTGCCCGGCTGCTTGATGTGCAGGTGTCCTTTGTAGATGCTCACGTATCGGTCGGACGGGCCGAATGGATTGTGCCCGTGGAAGACTTGCGGCACGATTGCCGCGCCAAACGGCGGGCCGGATTCGCGCACCACCTTCATCAACTGGTCGTGGTTGTCGAGCGTGCCGCCGTTGTATTTGCGGGTTTCGAGCAGCAGGCCGGAATCGGGGTCCCAGTCGCCGCCCGACGGCACCGCGCCCGGCAGGCCGTAATAAACGTAGTAGTCTTTCACCTGCGGAAGCACCTTAAAAGCCAGGCGGCAGGTGCTGCCCGGGCCGATCTGCAGCAGGCGGAAGGGCATCGGCTTGCCGGCGGCCACCACGCGAATGTCGCCGCCCTTGGGGTCCATGACGTTGCCTGTGCTGAACTCCACCACGCAGGTCTGGTCGGGCTGCTTGTCGTCGGCTTCCACGCGATAGTACCGGCGGTGTTTCATCGGGCCGAATTGCCATGAGGCATCCTCGCCCCCGAAAGCAAGCCCCGCAGCGGCGATCAGGCAAAGGATCAACAGGTTTTTACGCATCATTTCACCTCGCACTGTGCATGAGTATAGCAACGACGTTGGCAAGAGTCAATGCGGATACGCAGGGCAAAAAACGCATCTGCTATCGACCATCTTCCGCGAGTGCCCTTGACAATCAAGGCGGGTACTTCTATAATTTGGTGTGATACGGGCGGCGGGGTCCTATAGGAAATTCCTCGGCGGCACTGATCGAAGCATTCACAAATGGTCCGAGCGCGGTATTTCGTCGGGCTGAATCCGGTAATAAGCAGGTGGAACAATGGAACAGCGACACAAGCTGCTTGGCACGCTTCTGGTTGAAATGGACGTGATAGACGAGAAGAAGCTCGAGCAGGGTTTGACCCTTCACCGGCAATCGGACAAGAAGATAGGCGAGGCGCTCCAGGAGCTTGGTTTCTGCACGTCGGAAGACGTGTGCCAGGCGCTCGCACAGCAGTCGGGGCTGCGATATCTGGACCCAAACACCATTGAAATCCCCAGGGACGTGGTGAAAATGGTGCCCGAGTCGCTGGTGCGCGAGCACCACGTGGTGCCGATCTCGCGCGAAGACGGCCACCTCACCATCGCCACCTCTGATCCGTTCGATCTGTTTGCGCAGGACAACGTTCGCTTCGCAACCGGCGCCGAGATCGATTGCGTGCTGGCCAGCCGCGAGTCGATCCAGAGAGCAATCGAGAAAAACTACGGCATCAGCCAGCACAAGCTCGACCAGGCCCTAGCCGACGCCAACCAGCAGGTGGAATTCAAGGAAGAGAAGGAGCTCGAGGAATCGCTGGAGACCGAGGGCGACGACGCACCGGTGATCAAGCTGGTGACGCTGGTCATTTCCGAGGCGCTCAAGCGCCGGGCGTCGGATATCCACATAGAGCCGATGGAAGACCGCCTGCGCATACGCTATCGCGTTGACGGCGTGTGCTTCGAGGTGGACAGCCCACCGAAGCGCCTGCAGGCGTCGATCATCTCGCGTATCAAGATCATGGCGAAGATCGACATCGCCGAGAAACGGCGCCCGACGGACGGCCGCATCAAGCTGCGCCTCGTCGGCAAGGAGGTAGACCTCCGCGTGTCGTGCCTGCCCGCCAGCCACGGCGAAAGCGTAGTGCTGCGTATCCTCGACAAGTCGTCGGTGCTCTATGGCATCCAGGAGCTCGGCTTCATGGACGACGACTACAAGCGGTTCCGCGGCATCATTCGCCGGCCCAACGGCGTGTTTCTTGTAACCGGCCCCACGGGCAGCGGCAAGACCACCACGCTTTATGCGGCATTGCAGGAGCTGAACACGCCCGACCGCAAGATCATCACCGCCGAGAACCCGGTCGAGTACAATATTTCGGGCCTGAACCAGGCCGAGGTGCGATCGAACATCGGCCTCACGTTTGCGCGAATCCTGCGGGCAATGCTGCGCCAGGCGCCGGAGATCATCCTTGTTGGTGAAATCCGTGATGCCGAAACCGCCGAGATCGCCATCCAGGCCGCCCTTACCGGGCATTTGGTGTTCAGCACGCTGCACACAAACGACGCGCCCTCCGCCATAACACGCCTGATCGACATGGGCGTGGCGCCCTTCCTTGTGTCGTCGGCCATCCAGGCGATCATGGCGCAGCGCCTCGTGCGCACCATCTGCCCGCACTGCAAACGCCCGCGCGACTATAAACCGCACGAGCTGGCGTGGGTGGGCCTGCGCGAGGAAGAGGTGCAGGGTGTAACGTTTTACGAGGGCGCCGGCTGCCGCGAGTGCTCGGGCACCGGCTATAAGGGGCGCCTCGGTATCTTTGAAATGCTCGAGATGACAAGCGAAATGCGCGAGCTTGCCTTCCGAAAAGCATCCACAAACAAGCTCCGCGACGAGGCAATCGTCTCCGGTATGAGAACTCTTCGCGATGACGGAGTCAGGAAAGTCATTTCCGGGCTTACCACCATCGAAGAGCTGCTGAGGATCACGGCGGAAGTGCAGGCGATGTACGAATAGAGGCATGACTTTGGCGCGCCTCATCTTTTCGGGTAAAGGATCAATGCTTTGGTGGTCGATCACATCAAGATTCTGCGAATGGTTGTAAGCCGCAACTGCTCGGACGTCCATTTCCACGTGGGCCGGCCGCCCACGGTGCGCCTTGACGGGCGGCTGCGCAGCCTGGACTTGCCGCTGATGACGGCGGAAGACACCCAGCATATTGTGAAGAAGATAGCACCGGAACGATGCCTGAATGACCTCGAGACAAAAGGCGGCGCCGACTTCGCATTCGGCTTCGAAAACGGCGCACGATTCCGTGCCGCAATCTACCGCGAGCGCGCCGGAATGGCCGCTGCGTTGCGCCTGCTGCCAAACAAAATGATGACATTCGAGGAGATCGGCCTGCCGCTGAGCATCAAGAACCTCCTGCTCAAACCGCGCGGGCTGGTACTGGTTACCGGCCCCACCGGCAGCGGCAAAACCACCACCCTCGCCACTATGCTCGATTTCATCAACATCGAGCAAGACCGCCACCTCATCACGATCGAGGACCCGATCGAGTATTACCACGAGCACAAGAAGTGCCTGGTAACGCAGCGGGAAGTGGGCGTAGACGTAACGAGCTTCAGCGAGGCCACGATCAGGGCGCTGCGCCAGGACCCCGACGTGATACTCGTGGGCGAGATGCGCAACCTCGAAACAATGGAAGCGGCCATCACCGCCGCCGAAACCGGCCACCTCGTCTTTTCCACCCTGCACACCACCGGCGCCGCAAAAACGGTCAACCGCATCATCGACGTTTTCCCGGTTACCCAGCAAGAGCAGATTCGCACGCAGCTATCAACCAACCTCCTTGCCGTGATCAGCCAGGAGCTTCTGCCCAAGATCGGCGGCGGGCGCGTGGCCGCCTTTGAAATAATGGTGATGACTTCATCAATCTCGCACCTCATCCGCGAAAACCAGGTGCACAAGGTCGTGTCGGACATCCAGACCGGCAAGCGCCACGGAATGGTGCTGCTGGACGATTTCCTGGCCGACCTCTACCGCAGCGGCAAGGTGGAATACGCCGAAGCAATGAAGCGCGCACAGGACCCGTCGGCGCTGCAACAAAAAATCAAGCAGGCCTTGCCCGAGGAATAGACCGAGGAGACGCAATCAGATGGCGATGCAGCCACAGCGAAAGCTAATAGGCCAGATACTCAAGGAGCAGGGATTTGTAACCGAGCGGCAAATCCAGGAAGCCCTCAAAGCCCAGCGCGACAAGGGCGGCGCCATCGGCGAGGTCCTTCGTGAAATGGGCGCCGTTACCGAAGACGCCGTTGTAACCGCGCTCGGCATCCAATCCGGGATGGAAACCGTAAACCTCGACAAGCTCGACATACCCGCCGAGGTGATCCAGAAGGTTTCCGTCTCCATCGCCAGCATCTATAAGATCGTTCCCGTTTCCTTTGAAAACAACGTGCTCACCGTTGCAATGGCCGAGCCGCACAACCTCGACGTGCTCGACGACCTGCGCTTCATGCTCTCGTGCGAGGTGAAAGGCGCCATCGCCTCCGAAACCGACGTAAACGCCGCACTCGAAAAATACTACGAGAGGCAATCCGTCGGCGATATCGTGAAAGACATCAGCTTCGAAGACGTTGGCCTGCAGGTGGACTTCACCCACAAGGAAGGCTCGATCAACATCGACATTCAGGAGCAGATAAGCTCGGCGCCCGTGGTGAAGCTGCTGAACTACATCCTCGTTCAGGCCATCAAGGATCAGGCGTCAGACATTCATTTCGAGCCCTTCGAGGAAGACTTCAAAGTGCGATACCGGCTCGACGGCGTGCTTTACGACATGCTGCCGCCGCCCCGCCACCTCGCGCAGGCCCTCACGTCGCGTGTGAAGGTCATGAGCCAGCTCAACATCGCCGAAACCCGGCTGCCGCAAGACGGCCGAATCCAGATCACCGTTGGCGGCCATCCCATCGACATGCGCGTTTCAACGCTGCCCACGCTCTTCGGCGAAAGCGTGGTGCTCCGCGTGCTCGACAGGTCGGTGATCTCGCTTGACCTCGACCGCATAGGGCTTCGCGACGACGAGCTCAAGCAGGTGCGCGGCATGATCGACAAGCCCCACGGAATCGTGCTCGTAACCGGGCCCACGGGCAGCGGCAAAACCACCACGCTCTACTCCGCCCTCAACGAAGCCAACGACGTGGGCATAAAGATTCTCACCGCCGAAGACCCCGTTGAATACGACCTGCCCGGCATTATCCAGGTGGAAGTGAACGAAAACATCGGCGTAACGTTTGCCAAGTGTCTCAGGCACTTCCTGCGCCAAGACCCCGACAAGATGCTCGTGGGCGAGATACGCGACATCGAGACCGCCGAAATCGCCATCCGCGCCGCACTCACCGGCCACCTGGTGTTCAGCACATTGCACACCAACGACGCGCCCTCCGCCATCACCAGGCTGCTGGATATGGGCGTAGAGCCATACCTCCTCGCCGCAACAGTGGAGGCGGTGCTCGGGCAGCGCCTCGTGCGCACCATCTGCGTGAACTGCAAAGAGCGATACGAGCCCACCGAAGAAATGCTGATGCAACTGAACCTCACGCGCGAAGACGTGCGCGAGAAAACCTTTTACTACGGCAAGGGCTGCGAAAAGTGCAACAACACCGGCTACAAATCGAGGTCGGCTGTTTTTGAAATAATGACAATGAGCGACCGCATCCGCGAGCTTCTCACTCAGCGGGCATCCACCGCCGCAATCCGGCAGATCGCCCGCGAGCAGGGCATGCGCACCATGCGCGAGAGCGGCCTGCTGAAGATATACGACGGCACCACCACCATCGAAGAGGTGGTGAGGGAAACGCTGCTAGCCGAATAAAATGTGAAAGTAACGAGGACGTTCAACTCGAAAACAGGTGAGCAAAGGAGGTATAGATGCCTACCTACATGTACGAGGCGGTAGACTCGCGAGGCCAGCGCCTTCGCTCGGAGATCGAAGCCTCCAGCGAGGAAGACGCACAAAACAAGGTGCGCAGCCTGGGCTATCTGGTAACCGCACTGAAAGCCAAGGGCGCGGCCAAAACACGCGGAAAGGCCGCTTCGGCCGCCGCATCATCGGCCAAAAAGAAAACGGCCACCATCGGCAACAGCGTGCGCACGAAAACGCTCACCGGCTTCACGAGGCAGCTCTCTACGCTGGTGAGCGCCGATCTGCCGATCCTCCGCAGCCTGCGCATCTGCGAGGAACTTGCCAAGCCCGGCGTGCTGAAAAACAACCTGATCGACATGGTCGAAGACGTTGAAGGCGGCATGCGGCTCTCCGAGTCGATGTCAAAGCACCCCAAGACGTTCGACAAGCTCTACGTGAGCATGGTGAAAGCAGGCGAGGCCGGCGGCGTGCTCGATCAGATTCTCGACCGTCTCTCCGTATTCATGGAAAAGTCGCAGAAGCTGAAGAAGCAGGTGATCTCGGCAATGATCTATCCCACGGCCGTCATCACGGTGGCCGCCACGATCCTCTTCCTGATCATCACTATGGTTGTGCCGCAGTTTATCAAGATGTTTGAAGACCTCGGCACCGGCCTGCCCGCGCCCACCCGGATACTGCTGGCGATCAGCGATACGCTGGTGGGATACTTTTACGTGGTGCCGGCCGTGCCGATCGGCCTGTACCTGCTATACAAGGTGATCAACGCCAGCCCGGCCGGCAAGAAGGCGATCGACGGACTGAAGCTGCACATCCCGCTGTTCGGCGGCATCATGCGAAAGTCCATCATCTCCCGTTTCGCACGCACGCTCGGCACGCTGATCAACTCGGGCGTATCGCTGCTCGAGGCGCTCACGATCGTTCGCGAAGCCACCGGCAACGCCGTCATCAGCGACGCCATCGGCAAAGTCCACGATAGCGTCCGCGAAGGCGACGACATCGCCGGCCCGCTGGACCAGACGAAAATCTGCGACCGAATGGTCGTGAACATGGTGGCCGTGGGCGAGGAAACCGGCGAGCTGGCCGACATGCTCATCCGCGTGGCCGACACCTACGACGAAGACGTCGACGCGATGGTCAGCGGCCTGATGAGCCTCATCGAGCCGGCGCTGATCGTCGGCCTGGGCTGCTCGGTGGCATTCATCGTCATCTCGCTCTTCCTGCCCCTCATCGAGCTTATGGACAAGCTGGGCAAGAAGTAACGGTAAGAATTCAGAAGCCAGAACGCAGAAGCCAGGAGTCGGAATGACGGCTCCTGGCTTCTTTGGGGTCGCGGCCCTCGACTGTTCGATGTTCGCGCTGTTTCCGTCGGGTCTGTGACAGATTCGTGGGCATCCGCGCATAAAAAGGGATCCTCGAACGTGCTAAGGCGGCTTCGGGCAAGGCACCCGCACACTCGTGGCTTCATTGGCTTGCCGACAATTACGCCGTCAGCCGCAATCAAGGCACCCGCACACGCGTGGCTTCATTTCATTAACACCTCGATTCATCGAGGTGATTAGGAGGGCACGCTCCTGAATCCCAAACCGTTTCAACGGTTTCGCCTTTGAATCCCGGAGATCGTATGGGAAGGCAAAACCGTTGAAACGGTTAAGACTTACCACGGGCGATATCGAACCCCTCGATAAATCGAGGTGCTAATGAAATGAAACCATGTACTTTCGCGCGGGCCAGCCGCTGACGCCGCATCGCGTCTGTATGGAGCACAAAAGGCCAAAGCCTAAAAGGCCACCGCCTATTTCAGTTTGATTCTCCGGCCGCGCCACTGTATAATTGAAGCCGAACAAATACGCTTGCAGGTTTCTCAAACCAAAGAGGTGCGGCATTGAACGACAAGAAGAAAGCTCCAGCCTGGGAGGCGGTGGCGATATTTGCCTCCATTGCGGCACTATGGCCGGCCGTCATCCGGTTCTGGGTGGAAAACAGCCAAACGCCGCTGCAGATGGAGGACGTGCCTCTCAACAACGTAATGCACTGGGGAAGCGACCTGTGGCAATACGTCCTCTACGCTTCGCTTGCCACAATGGTGCTCGTGGCCTTCAGGCGCGTGCGCCGGCTGAAAAGCGCCGGCAAATCCGACGAATCGGACACGGAATCAAAGAGCACATAAGCCGGTGCCGTCGACGACGCGGGCACAGCGGTTTCCGAAACTTGGCCTTTTGAACCCTTTGGACACAATATGAATTTCCAGGAGATGATCTTCAGGCTGCAGCAATACTGGGCGGAGCGCGGCTGCGTGCTGATGCAGCCATACGACATCGAGAAGGGCGCGGGCACGTTCAACCCCGCCACCACTCTTCGCGCGGTGGGGCCCGAGCCGTGGCGCGCGGCATACGTCGAGCCTTCGCGCCGCCCCACCGACGGCCGCTACGGCGACAACCCGAACCGCCTCCAGCACTACTATCAGTACCAGGTGGTCCTCAAACCTGCACCAGACAACGCGCAGAAGCTGTATCTCGACAGCCTTGCGGCGCTCGGCATCGACCTCGTGGGGCATGACGTGCGATTCGTCGAAGACGACTGGGAATCGCCCACGCTGGGCGCCTCCGGCCTCGGCTGGGAGGTGTGGCTTGACGGCATGGAGGTTACGCAGTTCACGTACTTCCAGATGGTGGGCAGCCTGGAGGTGGACCCCATCTGTGTCGAGCTTACCTACGGCCTCGAGCGGCTGGCGATGTTCATCCAGAAAAAGAACAGCATCTTCGATCTCGAATGGACGCCCGGCATAACCTACGGCGACATCCATCACGAAGACGAGGTGCAGTTTTCCAAATACAATTTTGAGCTGGCCGACGTGGCCATGCACTTTGACCTGTTCGACAAATTCGAGAAAGAATGCGAGCGGCTGGTGAGCGCCGGGCTGGTGCTGCCTGCATATGACTACGTGCTGAAGGCGTCGCACGCGTTCAACATGCTCGATGCGCGCGGCGCGATAGGCGTGGCGCAGCGCACGGCCTACATCGGCCGCGTGCGCAAGCTGGCCCGCCTCTGCTGCGAGGCATGGCTCAAGCTCCGCGAGCAAATGGGATTTCCGCTGCTGCAACACGCTGAAGGCTGAAACCTTCCGCCGCGTCTGTGCTTTGCCGGGTTTGCACCCTCGAACCTTTGAACCGTGGGGAAACATGGCTGATCTGCTGATTGAAATAGGTTGTGAAGAATTGCCCGCCGGCTACATCAGGCCGGCGCTCGAACAATGGGCCAAGCTGGTGGAAGATGCGCTGACTGACCTGCGGCTGGGCTGCCGGGAAACCCGCACCGCCGGCACGCCGCGCCGCCTCATCATCGCCGCGAGCGGCGTGCGCGAGGCACAGGAAGATACCGTGGTGGAGGTGGCCGGGCCGCCTGCCAAGGCCGCATACGACGCCAAAGGCCAGCCCACACGCGCCGCACTCGGCTTTGCCGCTTCGCAAGGCGTAGACCCCGAAGCCATCCAGATCCGGGAAACGCCCAAGGGCCGCTACTGCTTCGTTACCAAAGAGATCAAGGGCCGAAGCGCACGCGAGATACTTGCCGAAGCCCTGCCCAAAACCATCCTCGCGATCCGCTTCCCAAAATCAATGCGGTGGGTAACCGGCAGCGGCATCACCTTTGCGCGGCCGTTCAGGTCGATCCTCGCGCTGCTCAACCGCGACACCATCGAGTTCGAGATAAACGGCGTGCACACCGGCCGCACCACGGTGGGGCATCCTTTCCTTTCGCCCGAGAAGATCACGATCACCACCGCTGATTTCGGGCATTTCATCGAGGCGCTCCGCCTGCATCACGTGGTGGCCGACATCCCCCAGCGGCGGAGCATCATCGAGGAGAAGATAAAGCTTTGCCTCGCCCGGCATGGCTCGAAGCCGGCCGATCCCGAGCTGCTCGACGAGGTGACGAACCTCGTGGAATTCCCCAACGTGGTGGAAGGCTCGTTCGACTCGAAATTCCTCGCGCTGCCCGAAGCGGTGCTCGTGGAATCAATGCGCTCGCACCAGCGCTACTTCCCCGTGCGCGACGCCGCCGGTAAGCTGCTCGCGAAATTCATCACCGTGATCAACCGCGACGACCGCTACGCCGGCGTAATCTGCGAGGGCAACGAGCGCGTGCTGCGAGCGAGGCTGGCCGATGCGGAATTTTTCCTGCACGAAGACACCCGCACGCGGCTCGAATCGCGGCTCGAACGCCTCAAGAGCGTCACCTTCCAGGCGCGGCTGGGCAGCTATTATGAAAAGGTGCAGCGGCTGAAAAGCCTGGCGCAAACGCTCTCGCAGCAGGCCGGCCTCGACGCGCGGCAAACTGCTGCGTGCGTGCGAGCGGCCGAGCTGTGCAAGAACGATCTGGTAACCAGCATGGTCGGCGAGTTTCCGCGGCTGCAGGGCGTGGTGGGCCGGCATTACGCACTGCACGACGGCGAGCCGGCCGAGGTGGCCAATGCCATTGCCGAGCATTACGCGCCCCGCGGCGCCGACGATGCCCTGCCGCAAACCGCCGCCGGCTGCGTTTTGAGCCTCGCCGAGAAACTCGACACTATGCTCGGCTGTTTCAGCGTGGGCCTGGCGCCCACCGGCTCGCAAGACCCCTACGCCCTGCGGCGAGCCGCCCAGGGCATCCTCCGCATCCTGATGGAGCGTGAAGTATCTATTCCGCTTGCGGCGGCCGTGGCCGAGGCCGGCAAACTCCAGCCCAAGGGCCTGCCCGAAGCCGATGGCGTGGAGGCACGCGTGCTGTCATTCCTGCGCGACCGCCTTTACAATTACCTTAGCGACAAAGGCTACCGCTATGATCTCGTCAACGCCGCCCTCGCTGCCGGCTTTGACGACGTGCGCGACGCCCGCAATCGCCTCGATGCACTTGCTGCCCTCTCCGGCGAACCCGGCTGGGAAGACCTCGTGATCGTTGTGCAGCGCACATACAACATCATCCGCAATTCGGAGGTAACGGCCGAGGTGGACGAGGCGCTGCTGCAGCAAGATGAGGAAAAGGCTCTGTGGGCAACGCTGCAGAAGCATGAGGCCGAGGTGCGCACGCTAGCCGAAAAAGGGAAGTATCTCGAGGCCTCGCGACTGTTCGCGAAAGCATTCGTAGTGAGCGTTCATGCTTTCTTCGAACGCGTATTCGTCAACGTCGACGACGAGGCGCTCAAGCAGAACCGCCTGGCGCTGATGAAGCGGATCAACCGGCTGTTTACGCAGCGCATCGCCGATCTGTCGCAGGTGGTGCTTGCAGAGAAGCCATGAGGGTGCGTTATTATTCTGGGGGGGAGTCATTCTTTCTCAGTTGGACTGGGGCTGTCAATCTCTTCATCAAATTCTTCATTCCATTCCGATCAAGGCCTGAAGGGCCGGAGTTCCATACAGCCCAGTCCGAAGGGCTGGGGAAAAGGCGCCACCCACCCCAAAATCGAGCCCTGAAGGGGCGGCCTTACGTATACCCAGCACACAGCCGTATACTCCGCCCCTTCAGGGCTTAACTTCTTGCCGCACCGACTAACCCAGGGCGTTGCCCTGGGCTTTATGGAACTTCGGCCCTTCAGGCCTTTGACAGGAGGGGAATAAGAAAGATGATGTCAATGCATTCGTGGGATGCCGCGGTCTCTGCACGTGAGGCTTCGTGGACCCCGCACGCGGCTTAGCCGGCCTCGGCCCGGCAAGCTGTGTGGCGCCCACAAATCGTTTACGGACCCAAGCCATGACCGCCGCACGAAACAGCGTTGCGTCTTGCCCGCGTATCTGGTAGATTGTGAAGTATGTGCGGAATCTGCGGGATAGTCGTTGAAGACGCTGCCGGCGGGGCCGTGGATGCGGCGGCGCTCGAGCGGATGTCGCTGTGCCTGCATCATCGCGGGCCGGATGACAGCGGCGTGTTCGTTTCGGAATCGCGCCGCGCGGGCCTCGGGCATCGGCGGCTATCGATCATCGACCTTGCCGGCGGACGGCAGCCGATGGCAAACGAAGACGGCTCGCTGCGGCTGGTCTTCAACGGCGAGATATACAACTTCCGCGAGCTGCGCGCCGAGTTGCTCGAATCCGGCCACCGTTTCAGCACGAACTCCGACACCGAGGTAATCCTGCATCTTTACGAAGACGAGGGCGAGCAGTGCGTCGCGCGGCTGCGCGGGATGTTTGCCTTCGGCCTGTGGGACGAGCCCCGCCGGCGGCTGCTTCTCGCGCGCGACCGCCTCGGCCAGAAGCCGCTGTTCTGGCATCAGGCTTGCGGCCGCTTCCTCTTCGCCTCCGCGATCGAATCCATCCTTCAGCATCCTGGCGTGCCGCGCGCCGCAAACGCCGCCGCAATCCACCATTTCCTCACGTTTCAGTACGTGCCGCACCCGCTCACGGCGTTCGATGGCATCTGCAAGCTGCCGCCCGGGCACACGCTCGTTTTTGAAAACGGCAAGGCCGACGTGCGGCGGTATTGGGCGCCCGAGCTGAATATCGTCCCCGACCGATCGGAGGCCGACTGGTGCGGCGAGCTGCGCGAGCGGCTTACCGAGGCGGTGCGGCTGCGGCTGATCAGCGACGTGCCGCTGGGCGCCTTCCTCAGCGGCGGGCTCGATTCCACCATCATCGTCGGGCTGATGTCGAAGCTGATGAACGAGCCGGTGAAAACTTTCTCTATCGGCTTCAACGACCGCCGCTACGACGAGCGCAGATACGCCCGCATCGCCGCCGAACGGTTCCGCTCCGACCACCGCGAATTCCTCGTCGAGGCCGACGCGCTCAGAACGCTGCCGCACCTGGCGCACCATTTCGGCGAGCCCTTCGGCGACTCGTCGGCCATTCCCACATTCCACCTCTCGCGCGTCACCCGCGAGCACGTCACGGTGGCGCTCACGGGCGATGCAGGCGATGAGCTTTTCTTCGGCTACCCGCGATACGTTGCCACGAGGATCGCAAGCGGGCTCGACCGTTCGCGGTTGCTTCGCGGCCTGGCGGGCCTGAAGCTCTGGCAGAAGCTGCCGGCCTCGGTGGAGCAGAAAACGCTGCTGCGGAAGATGAAGAAATTCGCGTCATCGGTGGGTTGCCCGCCGGCCGAGCGCTACTACCGCCTGATCGCGATCTTCAACGATGAGGAGAAGCAGGCGCTCTACCAGCCGGGATTCGCCGAGCAGGTGCAGACGAGTTCTTTTGATCTGCTGCGCGAGCTTTACGATGCCGCCGGCTGCGACAATCCCGTGGCGGCGGTGGCGTTTGCCGATCTGCTGTCGTACCTGCCCTGCGATCTGCTGACGAAGGTGGACGTGGCGTCGATGTCGGTGGGGCTGGAGGCGCGCTCTCCGTTCCTCGACCATCGGTTCGTCGAGTTTGCCCTCACGATACCGCCGCGTTTGAAGATGCGCGGGCTTGGCGGCAAATACCTTTTGAAACGAGCATTTGCCGATCTGGTTCCGCCGCAGATACTGCACCGCCGCAAGATGGGATTCGGCGTGCCGATCTCGTCGTGGTTCCGCACCGAGCTCTCCGGCTACGTGCGCGAGATTCTGCTCGGGCCGCGCATGCTGGCCCGCGGGCGATTCCGCCGCGACGCGCTCGAACGAATCGTCGAGCAGCACGTTTCCGGCCAAGCCGATCACGGCTACCGGATCTGGAACCTGCTGAACCTCGAATTGTGGGAGCGCGAGTTCATCGACGCCGCCCGCTGAACCGCGTTCAAAGCCCCCCTGCCGCCTTTTCAACCACATAGCCGCATCAAGCCGCTTCGTCGACTCTTCCTCCACGCGCCTCTTCGGATGGCTGATGATATTCCGCTTCACGTGAGACGCGCATCACCTAAGAATCTTGTGGGGGGGAGACGGGCTTTTCTCTCGGCAGGATCTGAAACACATATGAACGGCAACGAGCTGGTCACGGCCATATGCGGTTTGGTGGGCAGCCGCACGGGGCTTTGGATGGGAACGGACATGCAGCGCCGGATGGCGCGCATCCTTCCGAAACGCCTTTCGCGCGGCCAGTACCGCCAATCCTCCGAATACTACCATTTTCTCCGGGACGATCCGTTCAGCAACCAGGAGTTTGCGCGGCTGGCTGCGATGCTCACCGAGCGAAAGCCCCGGCTGGCCGAGCCGCAACTGTGCGGGCACCTGCGCCGATTCCTGCGGCCACGCACACAGGGCCAGCTTGCGGTGCTCGCAATCGGCCCCTACTGCGCCGAAGACATCTACTCGGCGGCGATAGCCGCCGGGCAGGAGGGAATCGCCATTTGCACGCCGTCTGTGGTGCTGATGGCGGCCGACATCGACCTCGACCGCCTGCTGCGCGGAGCCGACGGGTCATATTCATCCCGAGCCGTGTCGGCCGTGGGGCAGCAGGCGATGGAGGAATTTTTCGAGGCGGTTACGCGCCGGCAATACCGCGTGCGCGATGCGCTGCGCGGGCTGGTCCATTGGCTGCACGTGAGCCCCCTGGGCGGATGGAACAGCTATCTGTGCTCGCGCCGGTGGGACCTGATCGTATGCCGCGAGTTTCTCAACTGCCTCAACGCCGAGAGCCTGAAGACGTGGTTGAGCATTGGAGAGTTGCTGTCGCCCGGCGGGCTGTTGATAGCCGACCGCCGCGTGAGCCTCACTCCGGGGCTGGAATGCCGCCAGTCGGGCCGGTTATGGCTGCACACCCGGTGCGGCGGCTGGAATACCTCGCTGCCCAAGCTGCACGACGCGAACGAGCTGTTTCCTGCTTTTCCGCCGGTGGTGGACATCCTGGGGCGCGACGACTGCGACGCGGCGCTGCACAATGTGGAGGGGATGGTTTGCAGCGAGCCCTTCAATGCCTCGTGCCGCGTGGCACTGGCGATACTGCTGCTGCGCAAGAAGGCGGTGAAAGAAGCGGAAACGCAGGCGCTCGCGGCGCTGGCGCTGCAGCCGCACCAGCCCGAGGCGCTGCTTGCCTGCGCTATGGCCTGCGAGCGGCAGGGCCGGCTCAGATCGGCCGAGGAATTCTATCGCAAGGTGCTGCTTGTGAGGCCAACGATGGCGATAGCTTACCTGCAGCTAGCGGTGCTCTACAAAAAGAGCGGCCGCGCAGCGGAGGCGCAGAAAACCTACGAGCGCTTCAGGAGCGCGATCGGCGGTCTCTTCGGCCGGCAGATCACGGTTGGGTCATCGCTGCGGAAAGTCTTCCGCGTGGACATCAAGGCCGCACCCGGGCCAACTGCGTGATGTTGTTGGTGTGTAAGAGATTTGTGGGCTTCACACAGCCTGCCGGGCCGATGCCGGCGAAGCGCGTGTGCAGAGACGCGGCGTCCCCACGAATGCATTGACATCATTCTTCATATTCCCCTCCAGTCAAAGGCCTGAAGGGCCGAGGTTCGATAAAGCCCAGGGCAACGCCCTGGGTAGTCGGTGCGGCAAGAAGTCAAGCCCTGAAGGGGCGGAGTATACGGCTGTGTGCTGGGTATACGTAAGGCCGCCCCTTCAGGGCTCGATTTTGGGGTGGGTGGCGCCTTTTCCCCAGCCCTTCGGACTGGGCTTTATGGAACT
>DATLAR010000057.1:0-3573 GCA_035527355.1 Planctomycetota bacterium | reverse complement strand
GGCGTGGACGTGATCACGTTCACGAGCGCATCCACGGCGCGCAATTTCGTGAACCTTGTGGGCAAGGAGCGCGCAGTAGCGCTCAACCGGTCCGCCGGCGTTGCGTCAATCGGCCCGATCACAACACAGGCGGCACGCGAGCTGGGCCTGCACGTGGCGGTAGAGGCGGCCGAGCACACGGTGGAAGGGCTTACGCGAGCAATTTGCGAGCACTTCGGCCAAGGCTGAAGCTCAACCGATACGCAGGGCGAGAGTGCAAGTGCGCGCCTTGCCGGCGTGCTCGCAGGCTTTGTCCATAGAACCGATGCTGAATGCCTTATTCATTCTGACGATCGAGCACCAAATGCCGAAAACAAAAACTGATACCGATAGCCAATTGCCGGCGGCCAGCCTGCCCTTCGATGAGCTGTGCAGCCGCGAGTCTGCCGCGCGCGCCTTTCACTCGCTGCTGTGCGATCTTGCAGGCCTTGCCGGCAGCCGGGCGCAGGCCGCGGAAAACGTTCTCCACGAACTCGAGAAGATGCCCGCCGATTGCCCGCTGGCCCTGAATCTCAGGCAGTGCCTGGCCGCGAGCGATGCGGTGCGAGCCGCCAGCGGCCTTTCAAAGCCGAAGATTTCCGGAGCACGGGCTGGAATCGCCGCGGCAAGCCAGGCCGGCGCGCAGAAGCTGGCGATCCTCGAAACGCTCCGATGGTACGGCCGAGCGCACAGCGCCACCCCGCCGAATCGCACGGTGCGCGTCGGCGGGCGCAAGAGCAGCCTTTCTCTCGCCCAACTCGACGAGATGAATGAATACCTCCGCGCGCTCGCACCTCATATCGCACTGGATTTTGTTTCGATGGACACACCGGGCGACCGCAACAAGACCACCCCGCTCTCCATCGTGACCGACGATGATTTCTTCACGCGCGACCTCGACAACGCGCTCCGGAACCGCGAAATAGACCTGGCGGTGCACAGCGCGAAGGACCTGCCAAACCGCCTGCCCGCCGGGTTGCTGCTCGCGGCCGTCACGCCGTCGCTGTTGCCCGCAGAATGCCTGGTCACACGCGACGGCGCCACGCTGGCACACCTGCGGCCTGGGGCCGTGATCGGCATCTCCAGCGAGCGCCGCCGAAGCACCCTGCTGGCACTCAGGCCGGACCTCCACGTCGCCGACATTCGCGGCAACGTGCCCGACCGCATCCGCCAGGTGGACAGCGGCCGCTACGACGCCGTCGTTCTCGCGGCCGTTGGATTGACGCGGCTCGGCCTGCAAGACCGCATTGCACAGACTTTCACCGGCAGCGAATTTCCGCACGCCGCCGGCCAGGGGCAGCTTGCACTCATATTGCGCGAGGACGATGCGGAACTAGCTGCCTTCCTGGAGCCCCTCGACCTGGGCGACCGCGCCGGCATGCCGTGGGCGGAGGCGACGTGACGCAAACATATTGCGAAAGTGATGGTGCCGAATGTTTCCAACGATGAGAATGCGAAGGGCGCGGCGGACCGATGGCCTGCGCCGGCTCGCAAGCGAAACTACCCTCGACAAGCACGATCTCATCCTGCCGCTGTTTGTTGTCCCCGGCACAAATCAGAGCGTGCCCGTGGAATCGATGCCCGGCGTGGTGCGGCAGAGCGTCGACGTGCTCGCGCGCCGCACAGCGGAACTCAGATCGTCCGCCGTGCTCATCTTCGGCGTGCCCGATGATTCCGAGAAGGATGACACCGGCTCGGCTGCTGTGCGCGACGATGGCCTCGTGCCGCAGGCGATCCGCGCTCTGAAGGCCGAACGGCCCGACATAGTGGTGATCACCGACGTGTGCCTGTGCGGCTACACCAGCCACGGCCATTGCGGCGTGCTAACGGAATCGGGCGAGGTGCACAACGACCGCTCGATCGCGCTGCTGGGGAAAATGGCGGCCGCCCACGCCGCCGCCGGCGCCGACATGGCCGCACCATCCGCTATGATGGACGGCCAGGTGCGCGCCGTTCGCGAAGCGCTCGACGCCGCCGGCCTCGGCCACACCTGCATCATGTCCTACGCATCGAAATTCGCATCTGCATTCTACGGACCATTCCGAGATGCGGCACGCTCCGCCCCCGGGTTCGGCGACCGCCGCGGCTACCAGCTCTCGCCGGCCAACCGCCGCGAAGCCCTGCGCGAGGCAATGCTCGATGAAGCCGAAGGCGCAGACTGGCTGATGGTGAAGCCCGCTATGCCATACCTCGACATCGTGAGCGACCTCCGCGCCGGCAGCCGTCTGCCGCTGGCCGCATACCACGTGAGCGGCGAATACGCGATGCTGAAGCTCGCCGCGAAGGCCGGGGTCATTTTCGAACGCGAAGCAGTGCTCGAAGCCATGACCTGCATCCGCCGGGCCGGAGCCGATGCCATCATTACCTACTACGCCGAGGAGATTTGCCGATGGATCGATTGATCAGCCGGAAGCTTTACGACCGCGCGCTGAAATCGTTGGTAGCGGGTGTCAACAGCCCCGTTCGCTCGTTTTCGGGCGTGAACATGCCGCCCGTTTTCGCCGCACGTGCCGAGGGGCAGCATATCTTCGATGCCGACGGCAACCGCTATCTCGATTTTCTGATGTCGTGGGGCGCGATCATCCTCAGCCACGCGCAGCCCGATATCGTGCAGGCAATCCACCACGCCGCCCGGAAAGGCGCCACCTATGGGCTGTCGACCGAGAAGGAATGCGAGCTTGCCGAACTGATAAAGGAAGCGCTGCCGGGCATCGAGCAGCTTCGCATGGTAAATTCCGGCACTGAGGCCGTGATGAGCGCCCTGCGGCTCGCGCGCGGATTCACCGGCCGCGCCAAGATCATCAAATTCGACGGCTGCTATCACGGCCATTGGGACGGCCTGCTGGTGAAGGCCGGATCGGGGCTTGCCACGTTTGGCCTGCCCGCCAGCGGAGGCGTGCCCGAAGGCTTCACCGCCGAAACGCTCGTTGCACCCTTCAACGACCTCGACGCCGTGGAGTCGCTCGCGAAGGCGCACGGCGACGCCATTGCCGCCATCATCGTGGAACCGATAGCGGGCAATATGGGCGTGGTGCCGCCCGCGGACGGTTTCCTGCAGGGGCTTCGGCTTATCTGCGACCGCATCGGCGCACTTTTCATCCTCGACGAGGTGATGACCGGCTTCCGCGTGGCGTGGGGCGGTGCACAACGCGAATACGGCATTATGCCCGACCTCACCACGCTGGGCAAGATCATCGGCGGCGGCTTGCCGGTTGGCGCGTTCGGCGGACGCGCCGACGTGATGGCGAAGCTCGCGCCCATCGGCAACGTCTACCAGGCCGGCACTATGTCGGGCAATCCCGTTGTG
Organism: Planctomycetota bacterium; assembly: GCA_035527355.1. Classification (GTDB taxonomy): domain Bacteria; phylum Planctomycetota; class PUPC01; order JABMSA01; family JABMSA01; genus DATLAR01. The sequence goes on along the minus strand of DATLAR010000057.1, from coordinate 248 downwards.
ATGCACGCCGGCGTGGCCGCGCTGCAAGCGCTGAAACAAGCCAATCCATACTCTGCCTTCGAGCACCGCAGCGCCAGGCTCGAAGCCGGCTTGCGCCAGGCAGCGGCGAAGGCAGGCGTGCCGCTGCAGGTAAACCGCGCCGGCGCAATGATCACCGCGTTCTTCACACGGCAGCCGGTCTGCGACCGCGCATCAGGGCAAACCGCCGACGCAACCCGCTATTCCGCATTCTTCCGTGAAATGCTCGA
>DATLAR010000056.1:0-2557 GCA_035527355.1 Planctomycetota bacterium | reverse complement strand
AACCACCTCGCGGCCGCCCACGCAAACGGTCGGCCCCTGGGCGCCGCTCACGCACCGCATCTCGCGCAGCAGGCCGCTTGCAGCCAGTTCATTCAGGGCATCGCGCAGAAAATCCATCGCTCATCTCCTCAGCACGATCACACCGATCTGCCCGCCGAATCCGAACGACAGGTTCAGCGCCACGCGCACGTCGGCTCGCCGGCCGGTGCCGGGCACGCAATCGAGGTCGCAGCGCGGGTCGGGCGCCGCGTAATTGATCGTGGGCGGAATGAATCCGTGCCGCATCGCGAGCAGGCAAATTGCAGTTTCGATAGCGCCCGCGGCCCCGAGCAGATGGCCGGTGATCGGCTTCGTGCCGCTCACCGGCACGCCCGCCGCGTGCCGCCCCAATGCCAGCTTAATGGCTTTCGTCTCCACGATGTCATTGTGCACGGTGCCGGTTGCGTGTGCGTTTATGTAGTCGACGCCATCCGGTGGCACGGCGGCGGCATCGAGCGCGGCGCGAATCGCGCGGCCCACGCCTGCACCTGATTCGTCGAACGCCACAATGCCGTGTGCGTCGGCCGCGCGGGCATAGCCTGCGACCTCTGCATACGCGGCAGCGCCCCTGGCAGCGGCGCTTACGGCGGATTCGAGCACCATCACCGCCGCACCCTCGCCGATCACAAAGCCCGAACGCCGGGCGTCGAACGGACGACAGATGCCGTCCTTCGCCAGCACGCCTAGCTTGCCGAAGCCTACGCAGATCAGCGGCGTGATGCTCGCCTCGGTGGCGCCGGCTAGGACGATCTCGGCCTCGCCGTCGGCGATCATCCGCGCGGCCGCGATCACGGCATGGCTGCCGGCCGCGCAAGCGGCCGCGGGCACGCTGCTCGGCCCGCGGCAGCCAAGGTCGCGCGCCACCGCGCCCGCCGGCGACGCCGGCAGGTAGTTCCACAGCCATGCGTCAGACGCGCGATTGCAGAAGCTCAGCACGCCCCCCTTGCTGGACGCGATGGAAACGCCCGTTTGCGCACCGTCTAGTGCTTCGCGGCTCAGCCCTGCATCGGCGGCGGCGGCACGCGCCGCAGCTACGGCAAACTGGATCGAGCGGTCGGCATGCTCCAAGCCGGGCAGCGGCTGAAAGCCAGCAACTCTTGCGGCGGCGGACGCGCCCGCCGCGGCCGGGTCCGGCAGCGGCGCCACGCCCGAACGCCCCGCGAACAGCGATTCGCAGAACGCCGCGAGATTGCAGCCGATGGCGCTCACCAGCCCGATGCCGGTCACCACCACGCGCCGGCTTCCACCGCGCAAACGCAGAGAGGCGATGTGCTCGGTCATCCCTGGTCCTTTGGCGGCGGCTGCGTCTTCCACCGGCGATGCACCCAAAACCATTGTTCGGGGCACTCGCGAATGTGCGCCTCGATGCGTGCAGTGAGCAGTTGCGTGAGATTGCGGATATCGGCGTCGCGGTCGTCGGTGGGCTGCGGCCAGAGCACGGGGTCGGCGATCAGCTCGTATCGGAATTGGCCGTCGAGGCGCCGCACGAAGCCGGTGACGATAGGGCTGCCGAGGCGCAGCGACAGTGCGGCGGCGGTGGGCCACGTCGACGCCGGCCGCCCGAAGAAGTTTACGAAGATGCCGTGCCTGCGCGCGTCCTGGTCCATCAGGATAGCCACCGCGCCGCCATTTTTCAGCACCTGCATCATGTCGCGCACGGCCCCTCGTTTGTCGAGAATCTGCTGGCCCGAAAGGCGCCGCATCTCGTCGACGTATCTTTCGAGCAGGGGATTGTCGAGCTGCCGCGCCACCGAGTGCAGCGGCGTGAGCATGATGGAAGCGGCGTGGCCGGCGATTTCCCAATTGCCGATGTGCGCCGTCACCACGATCAGCCCCTTGCCGGCCTGGAGCGCCGCGCGGGCGTCGGCCAGGTCCGGGCTTTGCACCCAGCGGTGCAGCCCCGCGTCGAGCATCAGTCTCACTCGCAGCGATTCGACGATGATCAGGCCGATGTGCCGGTAAACACGCCTGCCAAGCTCGCGGATCTCATCGTGCGTTTTCTCTGGAAACGCGGCCGCGAGGTTCTCGTCGGCCACAGTGCGATGGCGGCGGTCGACCGCTCGGATGATTCTGCCCAGCAGCAGGCCCAGCCGGTATGCGGCCTTCTCGGGCAGGGCCGAGGCCAGCCTCGAGAAAGCCCGCACGAGGAGGCATTCGATGTTGCTGCGTATGAAGCCGGGTGTCTTGGTCAACCGCGTTCCTTTCCTTTCGTCGTTGAAGCTCGGAAGATGACAGCGTGCCCGATCGCGGCTCAGCCCGGCACGGCGGCATCGAGGGCCTTTTCGATGAGGCCGCAGAGCATATCCTCGCCCGACACGATCCGGAATCGGATTCGCAGCGCCAGCAGTGGCACGCTGCTCTTCCAGCACTGGCCGATTTTCACCAGGTCCTTTTCGGTGGTCAGGGCCGCATCGCAGCCGGTTTTCTCGGCCTGCCTGCCCAGCTCGGTAAGCTCGTGATCGAAATATCGGTGGTGATCGCGAAAGCGGAAGCATTCGGCCGCGGTGCAGCCCAGCGA
>DATLAR010000055.1:0-5061 GCA_035527355.1 Planctomycetota bacterium | reverse complement strand
GATGGTCGCAATTCCTGTTTGAAACAGCGCTGCCGGGCGCTATAATAGCGGCTCTTGCATATTCACCATCAGTACGAAAAAGGAGCTATACATGTTGCGGATGATTTGGCTGGGTCTTGCAGTGTCGGCGCTGTTGCTTTCCAGCCTGTTTGCCGCCGAGCGCGCGCCGGATTTTCCGCTGTATGAAGATCACGTGGCCAAGGGCATCGAGGGGCTGCGCGAATACGTGCAGAAGGCCGAGAAGTATATGAAGGATAACCCCGCCTCCATCTACAATCCGCGCCTCGCGCTCGATTGCTACGTGCTGGCGGCAAGCATCAAGGACGCGCCGATGATCGAGCAGCTTCGCACGCTCCTGCTGTTTCAGCTCACCGATACATTGCAGGCCCGATATGTGGCGTCCACTTTTACCTCGCCGGCCGCATACCGCGATTTCGTACTGGACGTTACCGAGCGCGGAATGGACGCCCGCTGGCCCGTGCTGCCTACGGTGTTTTCAAAGGTGGTGCGGCTGGGCACGGATTACTTCAGAGATACATTGCTGAGCGACGGCCTGTTTGCCCTGTATGTGCATACCATCGCAACGGAGGCCGGCGACAAGGACCTGGCGGCTTTTGCGGATCAGCGCATGAAGATGCTGCCGCCCGGCGAAGCGCCGCCGGCGAAGCTGCTGGAAATCTGCAGCAAGGAAGGGCTGAAGCCCTCCGAGCGCGTTAAGCTCCTTTACGCCCTGGATGAGAAAGGCGCGGCTTTCCTGGCGCAGTTTTTCTCCACACGCATGAGCGCCGAGGAGCTGCAGAACCCCGAGATGGTGCCGCTGCTGCTCGATGCGGCAATGAAACGGCTGGACTACCGGGGCGCCATCGAGCTGATCCGTTCGCTGCCCGAAGAGAAGCAGGCCGACCCGAAGATGCTCTTCTGGCAGGGGCGCTGCCTGTTTGGCCTGGAGCAGGACGGCAAGGCGATGGAGGTGCTGGATGCTCTGGCCGCGAAAGACAAGGCGCCGTGGGCGCCGCACGGGAAGGCATTTGCCGGCCGCATCCGCACGTTCGACGCCGGCAAGGCCGCGGCAATCGACGCGGCGGTCGCTTTCATCGAAACGCTTACCAAGGGCGTGAACTCGCTGGAGCTGCAGGGAAAATACGTGTCGAGCGACAAGAAGAACCCCGGCACCACGTCGTTTTACATCGGCTCGCTGCCGAAGCAGGGCGTCGTGGAGTTTTCGATCAGCCGCGACGGCAAGATGCTGGTGGCATACAAGACCACGGCCGCAACTTGCGAGTATTACATCGCGGGCGATCCGGGGATCGTCCGCATTCGCCAGGCCGGCCCCGTGCCGCTGATGTCGCTGGCCAGAAACGCGAACGACCACAGGCGCCGCTACTCGTTTCGCGTGGCCTTCGCGCCGCCGGGCACGATGAGGCTGGTTGATCTGCCGCCGTGGCTGCTGGCGAGGCAAGGCCTCGAAGAACTCATCACGTACACCTCGCGGATCAAGGGCTGGTGCATCGAGCCGCCCAAGGATGAGAAGGATCAGAAGGTGTATGCGCTTACTTCGGCCGAGACTGAGGAGGCCGTGAGCGCGAGCCTGAAGTTTACCGTGGCGGAAAACGGCGCCATCACGGGCGTAACGTGCGGCGGGCTGAGCATTACGATGCAGTATGCGGCGGACGAGTCGGTGAAGCTCTCGCCGCCGAAATGGCCCACAGCGCCCGTTGCCGAAAAAGACACGATGGACATGGATGCCTTGATGCGGCTTTACATGCAGATGCTGAGGCAGGTGAAAGGCGACGACGAATCGCCGACGACTATCGATTACCTGTCGAGGTGATTGCGGATTATTTTCCGAAATTGCACGCCTCTCGCGCGTCTTGTTTCATGTGCTTGCGTTGCATTTGAACTGAACGGATGCGGCTGATGCGCCGCGGGTGTCTTTGGGAGGTGCCATGAAGAAATTACTGGTTCTTTCGTGTGCGGCAGGTGCAGCGGTGGTGATATCGTCGGCCGCTCTTCTTGCGGCTTTCAAGGTGGAGGCCAACAAGGAGAACGTGGTCGCCAGCCGCATCGAGGGGCAATGGCAGCGCAGCGCCGACCTCACCGAGCGCCTGACCGGCCAGCAGCAGCCGAAACAGGGCGGGCTGATGTCGTTCAAGAACGACCCGTCGGTGGCCGGCAAGATCCCTGCCAAGTATGAAGAGATTGAGGTGATGCGCAGCAGAAAAGTTTACATGGCCGGAACGATGAGCTATCGCGGAAGGGACTATCCGTTCATACTCGTCGAGATGAACGGGAACCCGCACATAGTTTATTTCCGCGACAAGGAAGGCGAACCGATGGGCGACGCCGAGTCATTCAACGTGATGCTGGCGCCGGCCAAGGACCCCGCCGATGATCTTCTTTTCATCGGGGGAGATTTCAACAACCAGCCCTTCACTGCCTACGAGCGAATGAAGCAATAGAAAGAAACCACGGAGTGTTCCGTTCAATCCCCTCCGAGCGCGATCCGTCGGGGAAGCAGGCGGCCTGTGGCTGAGGCCCCACGGGAAAAAAGCGGATGGAGGCGGGCTTCTACTGTCTTGCACCGCGCGAAAGCTCCTGGGCAAAGGCGGCTACCTTCTCCACCAGCTCATTGCGCGGGCCGTTCAACAATTCCTCGATCCGGCGGCAGATCGCGCTGCCTACGATCACGCCGTCGGCCTGCTCGCACATCATTCTCACAGTGTCTACGTTTGAGACGCCGAAGCCGACGACAAGCGGCAGCGTGGTGGCCCGGCGAACGCTCTGCAGGTGGCCGCGCAGTTCGGGCGGCAGCTCGCGGCGCGCGCCGGTGATGCCCGTTACCGACACGCAGTAGATGAAGCCCGTGGATTTCTCGTTTATGATTTTCATGCGCTGCGGCGTGGTGGTGGGCGCGATGAAGAAGATGGTCTTGACGTCGCGGTCGCGTGCGCGTGCGATGAACGCCTCGCCCTCCTCCGGGCAGAGGTCCGGAACGATGAAGCCGTCGATGCCGGCGGCGGCCGCGTCGTCCACCAGCTTGCCGACCCCGTAGCGGTGGATGGGGTTGTAGTAGGTCATCAGGCAGATGGGAATCTGGCAGGAGCGGCGCAGCTCGGCGACCATTTTGAGAATCTTCGGGAGCGTGGTGCCGGCGTCGATGGCGCGCCTGGCGGCCTGCTGGATCACGGGGCCGTCGGCCACGGGGTCTGAAAACGGCACGCCCAGCTCGATGGCGTCAACGCCGCGCCCGGCAAGCTCGGCGATCAGCGCGGCGGTGGTGTCGAGATCGGGATCGCCGGCGCAGAGGTAGACGTTAAATGCCTTGCGGCCCTGCGGGATGAACGTGGAGTAGAGCTTGTCGATTCTGTTCATTTTGAAAAAGAAACGCGCAGCTTGGCGCCTTCATCTGCTTTTCAGGTAATCGGCCACGGTATTCACGTCCTTGTCGCCGCGGCCGGAAAGGTTCACGATCACGATGGTGTCGGGCGTGAGGCGGCCGCTCATTTTTTCGAGATATGCGGCGGCGTGCGAGCTTTCGAGGGCGGGAATGATGCCTTCGAGGCGGCACAGCCGCTGGAATGCAGCCACCGCGTCGTCGTCGCCGATCCACGTGTATTCCACGCGGCCGGTATCGTGCAGGTGGCTGTGCTCGGGGCCGATCATCGCGTAATCGAGGCCGGCGGAGATCGAGTGCGTGAGGCTGATCTGGCCGTCGTCGGTTTGCAGCAGCCAGCTTCGCGCGCCGTGCAGCACGCCCACCGAGCCGCCGGCAAACCTGGCCGCGTGCTGGCCGGGCTCGATGCCGCGGCCGCCGGCTTCCACGCCGATCATCTTCACGGATGCGTCTTCGAGAAACGGATAGAACAGCCCGATCGAGTTGCTTCCGCCGCCAACGCACGCGAGAAGGTAATCGGGCAGGCGGCCTTCGGCCTGCAGGATTTGCTCGCGCGCCTCGCGGCCGATCACAGACTGGAAGTCGCGCACGATCATCGGGAAGGGATGCACGCCGGCCACCGAGCCAAAAACGAAATGCGTGTGGCCGACGGTGGCGGCCCAGTCGCGCAGGGCCTCGTTGATGGCGTCCTTGAGGGTTTGGCTGCCGCCGGTAACCTCGTGCACTTCGGCGCCGAGCTGCCGCATGCGGAAGACGTTCAGCGCCTGGCGGCGGACGTCTTCGGCGCCCATGTAGATCACGCATTCGAGGCCCAGCATTGCGGCGGCGGTGGCGGTGGCCACGCCGTGCTGGCCGGCGCCGGTTTCGGCTACCACGCGCTTCTTGCCCATTCGCACTGCCAGCAGCCCCTGGCCGATGGTGTTGTTGATCTTATGAGCGCCCGTGTGGGCGAGGTCTTCGCGCTTGAGGTAGATTTTCGCTTTGTAGCGCTCGCTGAGGCGCCGGGCAAAACAGAGAGGAGTGGGCCTGCCCACGTAATCACGCAGCAGGGCGTCGAGCTCGGCCTGGAAAGCCTTGTCTTTGCGGGCCGCGCGATAGCAGGCTTCCACCTGTTCGAGCGCCGCAAACAGCACCTCAGGAATGAACCGGCCGCCATACTCGCCGAAATGACCGTTCGCGTCGGGCAGTTGCAACTGATGATGCTCCGTGAAAAAAAGCGTGGTTTCGTGATTAGTCTATTGAACCAGAACGGAGGGGAGTTTTCAAGAAGGAAACGGCGAGAGGACTAACCACGAAGAACACGAAGGACACGGAGAAGTCCAAAGTCCAAAGTCGAAGAGACGGTGCGATCTGACGAGCGTGTCTTGGCATAACTTAAAGTATTCGCGCTTGCCTTTTCTCCGTGTCTGCTCTGTGTCCTCCGTGGGCTCCGTGGTTAATCCGCTTTATCCTCTTCGTGCTTCTTCGTGTCCTTCGTGCGCTTCGTGGTGAATCTTCAACTGGACTTCCTGATTTCACGGTAGGTTTCCAGCGCGTGCGGGAAGGGCCGCAGGGCGCGTTCGAAGATGCCGAGGCTATGTGCGATGGTCATGCCGTAGTTGGCGATGGGCACGCCCTGCCGGCGGCAGCGAAGCATGCGGGTGAGCATTTCGCGGCGGTTCCACATG
>DATLAR010000054.1:0-9992 GCA_035527355.1 Planctomycetota bacterium | reverse complement strand
CCCCGCTACATCGGCCTGTCGATCAGCGGGCCCTTGACGAACAGATAGTAGATGCGGCCCTCGGCAACGGTGTGGCCGGCGAGCATCTCGGCACGCGGGCCCACGCCCATATACACGTCGGCGCGGCCGGCCGACCTTATGGCGCCGCCGGTGTCCTGGTCAAGTATGAAGCCGTTGTACGGCAGCTTGTCGATCTTTCCATCCAGCCCCATCTCCGGCAGCTTTGTCTGGATAAACGCAAGGCTGCCGCGCGGGTATATCTCCCTCGAACCGCTCTTGTCGGTGGCAATCGAGCGGATTGTTGTAACCGGCACGCCCAGGCTTCCATACGGCCCGCCATCGGCCCGCTGGAAGAAAATGAAGCTCTCATTCCTCGGCAGATACTTGTCCAGGTCCTGTGGGTGCTTCTTGAAGTACTCCTTGATCGCCGTCAGCGAAACCTTGTTCGGGTTGATCTTCCTGTCCTGCGCCAGCATCTGTCCAAGGCTCTTGTATTCGCGTCCGTTCTTGGCCTCGTAGCCCACGGTCAGCTCGCCGCCGTCGATCAGCTTGAGCTTGGCCGAGCCTTGCACGTGCACCAGGTAGGCCTCGAGGCGGTCCTTGAGGTAAACGAGCTCGAGCCCAACCAGCACGCCGCTGCCCTCGAGCTCGGCGCGCGTGGGATACGGCACCAGCGCGCCCGCCTTCGTCTGCTTGCCGAGCGTCAGGCCGGTCCTCTCGTCCTTCACCAGATCGGCCGGCTTGCGGTAAAGGGGAAAGCGAAACTGCGCCGTGGGCTTGAGGCTGGCCTCGTAGATGGGTGTGCAATAGCCGGTGTAAAGCACGGTGCCGCGGTCGTCGCAGCCTACCGATTCGTACACGTCAAACTCCTGGACGATGCGGCGCTGGAAGTCCTCGGCCGTAACGGCGGTGGCCAGCAGTTCCTTGAATGCCTTCAGCGATTGCACCGCGCGGTCGTGCGTGACATCGAGGTAGGGGAAATAGCCCTTCGACGACGGATGGCTGAAGTAGAAGATGCTTTGGTCTATACTTTGCACGAGCCCCGGGTCGCTCTTGCTGGCGGCGTACGCGGGGCGGAAGTCCGGAATTTTTCTGGCATCGGTGATCTTGCGCAGCGCCACCTCGTCGGGCCCGAGCCGCCGAGTGTAGTTCTTCGCACAGCCGGTGAAAAGCACGCACGCAATCGAAACAGCAAGAACAGCGCATCGCATCGACATTTCAACACCTCCAAGTGAAGAACCCGGCAATAAAGGTTGCCGCCGTAATTTGCTGAGGATAAAAAGCCGGATAAAAGAGTTGAAGATGGATCAGAAATCGTAGTCCTGGCCGCCAACCGTGATATGCACCAGGAGGTCGCCCGTACAGTCCGGCCGAAACGCGGAGGCCTTCTGCCTGAATTGGAAAATATCTCCGTCTTCGGCCGGCATCGTTACTTCAACATCCTCGGAAAGGCGCAGCACCATTTGCGAGCCGGCCACCTGTGCCGGCACGCTCAGCCAGATGTGCAGGTCGTTGCCCTGCTTTCGTGCACGGGTAAACGCCACCGGCAGGGCAGGGGCAACCGCCTCGCGAACCCTGTCGGGCAGGCAATCGGCGCAAAACCGCATCGTTTGCACTTGGCCGTCGATCACCTCGGTAAGCTCGTGAGGTGCATCGTCGGCGCCGCAAGACTGGCATTTCATGGCGCGCTCCCCTCTGCCCTGCAAGCATATGCTCTTTACCGCCAGAAATCAAGAAAAAAACAAGGGGCGGCGGCAGAGACACGGAAAATCCGCAGATTACGCAGATTACGCAGATTGCCCAGATTGCACCTATCACACTGAAATACAATCTGCGAAATCTGCGCAATCTGTGGATAGGCCGTTTCCGGTGCCTCGCATCGCGCGCGCAGCGGCTAAAACAACCGCTCGGTCCGGTGGTAGCCTTTCATTGACCTTGGTGATTTCCTGAAAGTGACGTTCACCTGTCGCGCGGGAGGGAACTCGATCCGGCGGCCTTCGAGCAGCTCGGGGATGGAAAGAATCTGGATGCGGGGGAAAGGCTCTTTGCGCCAGGGGGATTTGTAGCTGCCGGCCGATGCAGCCTCGGCACGCATTGCGGCTGTGGGCGGCTGCAGGCTGAGCAATACGCCCATCTGGGCTTTCTCGCGCTCCACCACGGCGATCAGCTCGCGCACGTTTGCCGGCGCCGCGTGGCCGGATTTCACCTGCAGGATGATCTGCTTCGTGCTGCCGCCTTCCTGCTCGTCGTGGAAATACAGCCGGCCGTCTATGCCCTTGTCCGCTCCCTTTTTCTGATCCAGGGCGCGCCCGCCCACCAGGCCCACGGCCCACCATTGAAACTGATAGGGATCGGCCTTTGCCAGCGATTCGGCGTCGGCCGCGCAAACCGGCACACCCTGCACCTTGTAGTCGGGCTCGCCCTCGAAGGAATCGTTCAGGCGGTTCTTTATGAGCGTGATGGCCACGTGGGTGATATCTATGCCGATCCATCGGCGGCCCATCTTGTGTGCGGCTGCGATCGTAGTGCCGCACCCGCAGAAAGGATCGAGCACCAGGTCGCCTTCGTTGCTGCTCACGCCGATGATCCGCTCCAGCAGCGCCTGCGGCTTCTGGGTGGGGTATCCAAGGCGCTCCCTTGCCTGCGAATTTATGGGAGGGATGTCGTCCCACAGGCACTGCAGCGCCACGCCCTTGTTCTCGTCGAGGTACCTCTTGATGCGGATTCCGCCTTTTGCGGTGAAATGCAGCTTGCCTTCTGCGTCCAGCTTCTGCATGGTCTCGAGCGGCACCCGCCACAGCGAGCTCACGCCCTTGTATTCGTACTGGTAGCCGCCGCCGGTCAGGCCCTTTGCGGTGAGATTGTCGTCAGACCACAGGCGTCCGTCCTCATCGCTTCTTCGGAAACGGTCGGAGTACTTTCGGTTATGTTTGCGATACAGAAGGTTCCACACCCACGAATCGCGCTTGGTGTAAAAGAGGATGATGTCGATATTGGCGCCGTAGCGTTTCGGGTCGCTGTGGGCGGAGGTTCTTTTCCAGACGATCTCGTTTCGGAAATTGGCCGGGCCGAACACGGCATCCATCAGCACCTTGAGGTAATGGCTGGCGGTGGGATCGCAATGCAGATAGATGCTGCCGGTGGGTTTGAGCACGCGCTGCAACTGCACAAGGCGCGGGGCCATCATCGTGAGGTAAGCCGCCAGGTTGCTATCGCCCAGCAGCCGCCGGAACGATTGCAGCGCTTCGGAAATCCTGCCGCCTTCCTCCACTACTTGCTCGTACAGCCGCGCAGCCTTCTCGTCCCAGGTCCACGTATCCTCGAATGCTCTGGCCTGCGACTGCGACCGCGTGCCGTTTTTCTCGGTGTAGAAAACGTTGTACACCTGCTGCGAGTTGAACGGAGGATCGAGGTAGATGAGATCGACCGAATCGTTCTGGACGTGCTTCCGGAGGATTTCCAGGTTGTCGCCATAAAAAAGGATATTGCCCGTCATCAGGCTGCCCCTTGTCGCAGGTGTCTTGGATTTGGCTCTCACCCAGAAATATTACCCAATTCTCTGAAGATGTCAAGGAATATTGCAGGCAAAACGGCCCAGGTTGAAATCCCTTTTTCACATTTTTGCAGGTTTTTCCGGCAAGGCCGTCTTTTGGCCAAAGCGCCGCCTTGTGCCAAAGCCCTCGCAACCGCCAAAAGAAGCTATTCCAAGCCATTCCGGAAACGAGACGAAATATTTTACACCGAACTCGAATTTCATGCTTGACTGAAGCGTCTGAAATGACTAAAATTACCCGTAATGATGTGAAATACAATACCTTGGGGGAGGCTCAGGCTCGATTCAGGTTTCTTGGGGGGAAACGCAGAAAAATATTTTGCGAAACTGAAAGTTCTTTCTTGACTTTTTGGTCTCAACTGACTAAGATTATAGTGGAAGCGCAGGTATTGGGCAGGATGTTGCATGAATCCCCCAGTTGGCGTGACGTTGATTTCGTTCTCGACCGACAGTCTCTCAGGTGAACAGTATCCTCGCAATGGCCGAAAAAGAGAATCCACGAGCAGTCAGCCGTACGCAAAGGCGGGCCTCACGCACGCGCAAGAGGCTCCTCGACGCGGCCCTTGCCTTATTCAATGAAAAGGGCCTCGACGCCACCGCAATCGAGGATATAACCGAGCGAGCCGACGTGGGCAAGGGCACCTTTTACCGCCACTTCGGCAATAAAGAAGCCGTGGTAATGGCCCTGATCGACAATGCGGTGGACCACCTGGTAGACCGCATGAAGCCGGGCAATCCGCCCCAGAACCTCGAGGAGGCGCTCGAGCAGCTTCTGAAGGCTCACCAATCGTTTTTTGCTGAAAATGCCAACGAATTCCTGCTGCTGTTCCAGGGCCGCCTGCTGCTTCGCCTGCAGCAAAGCCCGCCGGCCGAACTCGAACCGGCATACAACAGATACCTGCAGGAGATAGACAGGCTGGTTTCGGCGTTTGTGCCGCAGCCGGCCGACCCGGCGAGAGTGCGGCAACTAGCCGCCGCGATAGCCGGCTTCGCATTCGTGCAGTCGTCCTTCGCGCGATCTACCGCGCCGGCGGAGGAAACCGAGAAAAACCTGCAACCGCTCAGGCGGTGCTTTGTGACGGGCCTTGCGGCCCTCCTGGCGCGATAACTGGTTCGCGCCCAGTGAAGTGTCTGGACCTGGAATCAGATGCAACAGGAGTCAAAGGTGGCTATGCTAAAATCTGAAACTGCTGACAGTGACGCTTCGTCTTCTTCTGATAAGCCTCCAGCGTGTCTTTTGACTGAAGATTTTTGCCTGGCCGAGCGTTCTCTGGCCGCTTCTCCAAAGCTGCTGGAGTACATCGGCGAGAGCCAGTGGAACGACTGGCGTTGGCAGATGAAGTATCGAATCCGGAGCGTTGCCCAGCTCCAGGATTATCTGCCTTCGCTTCGCATGCAGCGCGGATTGCGCGACGTGGCCGAAAAATTTCCACTGGCCATAACTCCATACTATGCTTCCTTGATTCAGAGCCCGGACAGTTCAGACCCGATCTTTCAGATGTGTGTGCCGCAAACGCAGGAGCTTCTCAACCCCGAGTTCCTCAGCGACGACCCGCTCGAAGAAGGCGAGGACATGCCCGTGCCCGGGCTGGTGCATCGCTACGCCGACCGCGCCCTGCTGATCGCCACCACCACGTGCTCCACCTATTGCCGCCACTGCACGCGAAAGCGAGTGGCCGGCACGCGCGAGGTCACCATTTCGGCCCGGCGGCTCAGGCAGGTGGTGGGCTACCTCACGGCCCACCCCGAAATCTCCGACGTAATCGTCTCGGGCGGCGACCCGCTGACGATGGCCACGGATGCCCTCGAGCGCGTGCTGATGGCACTGCGCGAGGCGCCCACGGTGGATATCATCCGCATCGGCACGCGAACGCCCGTTGCAATGCCCCAGCGCATCACCGAAGAGCTGGTGCAGATGCTGCGGAAATATCATCCGATCTGGATAAACACGCACTTCAACCACCCGCGCGAGCTCACGCCCGAAGCGGCGGCCGCCTGCGGCAGGCTGGTTGACGCCGGCATACCGCTTGGAAACCAATCGGTGCTGCTGCGCGGCGTGAACGACAACCCTCAGACCATCGAGCAGCTATGCCGCGGCCTCGTGCGGGCGCGCGTGCGGCCATACTACCTCTTCCAGTGCGACCTCGTTCGCGGCGTCGAGCATTTCCGCACGCCGCTGAGCAGGGGCATCGAGATCATGGAATACCTGCGCGGCCGCCTCAGCGGCCTGGCCATCCCCAGCTTTGTAGTGGATGCGCCGCACGGCGGCGGCAAGATCCCCTTGCTGCCAAACTACATTGTTTCAATGAGCCCCACGCACACCGTGCTGCGCAACTTCGAGGGCATGCTCATCACGTACCCCGAGCCCGGCAACCACGGTTACGCCAAGGCGCAAAACAGAAGCTCGTCGCCCGGCGTGTGGGAACTCGCCAGCGGCCGCGACACCGCCATCGTGCCCGAAAATACCAACCGGCACAAACGGCGGCAGACAATGGTGGAGCGAGGCTGCAAGCCCGGTTTCGACCTCACCACCGAAGTGCCGGCCAAGGAAACACCCGAGCCGGTAGCGTAACGGAAAGCCAAATGCTCATCGGCCTCACCTACGACTTGCGCTCCGATTACCTGGCCCAAGGCTTTCCGCCCGAAGCCGCCGCGGAGTTCGACTCCGACCTGACCATCGACGCCCTCGAAGGCGTCATCAGATCGCTGGGCCACCGCACCGACAGGATCGGCAACGGCCGGGCGCTCTGCTCCCGGCTTGCCGCCGGCGACCGCTGGGATTTCGTGTTCAACATCGCCGAGGGCCTCTGCGGCCGTTGCAGGGAAGCCCAAGTGCCAGCCATCCTCGAAGTGTACGGCATCGGCTACACGTTTTCCGATCCGCTGGTGTGCGCCGCCACGCTGGACAAGGCCGTGGCCAAGCGCCTCGTGCAGGCCGCCGGCCTGCCCACCCCAGGTTTTGCCGTAGTAACCGCGCCGGCCGACCTGCACAGCGTGAAGCTCGACTATCCGCTCTTCGCAAAGCCCCTCGCCGAGGGCACCAGCAAGGGCATCACCGACCGCTCGGTGATCGATACGCCAGCCATGCTCGAGGCCGCGTGCAAAAGCCTTCTCAACGAATTCCATCAGCCCGTTCTCGTCGAGGAATTCCTGCCCGGCCGCGAGTTTACCGCCGCGATCCTCGGCACCGGCCCGTCGGCTCGCGTGCTCGGAATAATGGAGATAGAAATGCGACAGCCCGGCGGGGCTGCCGTATATTCATACGAAACAAAAGAGCGGTGCGAAGAATTCGTGCGCTACTCGCCCCTTCGCGCCGGCTCGCTATACGATGAGGCGGCCGCGCTCGCCCTTAGCTGCTACCGCGCCCTTGAATGCCGGGACGCGGCCCGCGTAGACATTCGCTGCGATCGGAAAGGCAAGCCCTCCTTCATTGAGGCAAACCCGCTGCCCGGGCTTCAGCCCGGCCATTCCGACCTGCCGATGATCGCCGAGCAGCAGGGCATGAACTACGCCGCACTCATCGGCTCCATTATCCAGAGCGCCACCACCAGGCTGGGGATTGCCACCAATGAGAAATAAGCGCCCGCGCGTCCTGATCCTCCACAACATCCCGCGGGAAAAACCGGACGACGGCCCGGCACCCGCGTGGCTTGAAAGCGACGCCGGCGTCTTGGAAGAAGTGGAGGCCGTCCGCGCCGCACTCGAAAAAATCGGAGCCGTCCACCGCACGGCCGGCGTAGCCAACCTCACCGACCTCCCCGCCGTCCTCTCGTCAAGCACCGAAGACGTCGTCTTCAACCTCGTCGAAGGTTTTCACACCGAGCCGATGGGCGCTAATTTCGTCCCTGCAATCTGCCAGGCCTTCGGCAAGGAATGCACCGGCAACACCACCCCATGCCTGCAACTGACGCTGGACAAATGGCAGACGAAAGGCGTGCTGAACGCGTCGGCCCTGCCGTGCGCCGCCGGCGTGCTGGTGCCGGTGGGCAAGATGGCAAAGCGCTCGATGCTGCCCGCCGGACCATACATCGTGAAACCCACCGCCTGCGACGCCAGCGAAGGCATCGAAGTCGACTCCTTCGTTTCCGAATTCGGCTCGCTGCGCAGGATCGTCCGCCGCATCCACGAGCAATTTGGCCAGCCCGCACTCATCGAGCAATACGTGGGCAACCGCGAGCTCAACGTATCGGTGCTCCAGCGCGGAAACCAGGTAGACGTTCTGGCAATAGCCGAAATCGACTTCACCGCTTTCTCCGGCGACAAGCCGCGCATCGTCGACTATTCGGCCAAATGGCTGCCCGAAACCTTTGAATACCAGAACACGCCGCGCATCCTGCCCGCGCCGATCTCCGAGCAGGCGGCCGAGCAGGTGCGCCGATACGCCCTCGACGCGTGGGCCGCCGTGGGCTGCCGCGACTACGCCCGAGTCGATTTCCGCCTCGACGACGACGGCCAGCCCACGATCCTCGAGCTGAACGCGAACCCCGACATCTCGCCCGAGGGCGGATTCGCCGCCGCCGTCGAATACGCAAAACTCACATACGAGCAATTCGTCGAGCTTATGGTCGCCAACGGCTACGCCCGCCTCCGCGCCCGGCGCGAACCGCAGAAATCAATGCCCGTTGCATCGCCCAAAACCGCCGCGCCCCCAGCCGCCTCCATTCGATGGTCGCAGCCCGCCGACCGCAACGCGATCCTCGCCATGCTCAGCGAAACCGATGCTTTCCGGCCCGACGAGATCGACGTGGCCGCCGAGGTGCTCGACGATGCCCTCGCCCACGGCGATACCGGCCATTACCAGTCATTTGTAGCCGAACAGGACGGCGAGGTGACCGGCTGGGTGTGCTTCGGGCCCACCCCCTGCACTCTCGGCACGTTCGACGTCTACTGGATCGCCGTCACGCCACGCAAGCAATCGAAAGGCCTGGGCAGCCTGCTGATGGCGCACGCCGAAAAGCTGATCAAGGACCGCGGCGGCCGGCTGGCCGTAGTTGAAACCTCGGGCCGGCCCAGCTACCTGGCGTCGCGGCGCTTCTACCTCGCCAAAGGCTATCGCGAAGTCTCGCGGCTGCGCGACTTCTACGCGCCCGACGACGACAAAATCATCTACACTAAGGAACTGGACTGAGCCGAAAGGGCAAACCGATGGAATACCGCAGAATCATCCCGTGCCTCGACGTCAAAGACGGGCGGCTGGTGAAAGGCGTAAACTTCGTTTCGCTGAAAAATGTGGGCGATCCCGCCGAGGCCGCCGAAGCATACAGCAAGGCCGGCGCCGATGAGCTTGTTTTCCTCGACATCACCGCCACCATCGAAAACCGGCAGACGATGCTCGATGCCGTGAAGCGAACAGTGGAGCGCATCGCGGTGCCGCTCACCGTTGGCGGAGGCATCCGCACGGCGGGCGACATCGAGCAGTTGCTTGCCATCGGCGTGTCGAAAGTATCCATCAACACCGCCGCCGTAAAGAACCCCAGCCTCGTGCAGCAGGCCGCGGATCAATTCGGCAGCGGCACGGTAACGGTAGCCATCGACACCCGCAAGTCATCCACGCTGCCTTCGGGTTTCGAGGTAATGGTAAGCGGCGGCACTAAAGGCACCGGCATCGACGCCGTCGAATGGGCCAAAAAAGTGGAACAGCTAGGTGCGGGGGCAATCCTTCCCACGAGCATGGACGCCGACGGCACGCAGGCCGGCTACGACCTGCCGATGACGCGCGCAATCGCCGACGCCGTCAAATTGCCCGTGATCGCATCGGGCGGCGCGGGCACTCTCGAACACCTCTACCAGGCCATCGCCGAAGGCCACGCCGACGCCGTCCTCGTCGCCTCGATTGCCCATTTCGGCATCTTCACGATCAAGCAGATGAAGGAATATCTCGCCGGCAAGGGCGTACCTGTCAGGCTCTGAAGAAGCCTCGCACCCGCAGTGATTCTGGAGATGCGACGTAGCACAGCCCCGTGCCCCACGGGCGCCCTCGGCTGTGTCCTTGCTCCTCTCTTCCGTTCTCCTCCTTCGTGCCCTTCGTGGTCTTCGTGGTTTGTCTTCTCCTGCCTCCTGACTTCTGAATTCTGAATCTTGACCTTGGACCTTGGACTTTGGACTTTGGACTCCTCCCCCTCACGCCCGCCACGTTTCCAGGCCTTGCGACGCAAACTCAAAATCGATCACCTGCACGCCCGCTTTTTCCAGCGCCTTGCGCACCAGATGCTCGCGGCTGGGCGCCGCATAAAAGAGCAGGCATCCGCCGCCGCCGGCGCCGCAGGCCTTTCCGCCGATGGCGCCCGCTGCCTTTGCCGTTTCAAACAGCTCTTCGATCTGCTGATTGGTAACGGAAGGATGCAGCCGCTTCTGGTTCTCCCAGTTCTCGGAAAGCAGCGTGGCAAAACTATCGAGGTCGCCGCGCATCAGCGCCACCTTCATCTCCGACGCAATATCC
>DATLAR010000053.1:0-17942 GCA_035527355.1 Planctomycetota bacterium | reverse complement strand
TTCGGTTTCACGTTGATTGAAATGGTAATAGTGGTGGCGATTGTCGCGTTGCTGGCAGGCATTCTGGTGCCCGTGGCATTCAACCAGGTGGACGACGCCGAGAAGGCTCGGGCGATGGCAGACGTCCGCCAGATATCGTCTGCGCTGTTGTTGTTCCGGCAGGACACCGGGATATGGCCGACGCGGTCGAGGCTGCTTTACAGCGACGGCAACAAGGCGCGCCAGGAAACCCAGTTTGAGTCGTCGGGCTTGCAGCACATGCGTAATGCATTGCGCGAGAACACGCCGGCTACCAACGGCTGGAAAGGGCCTTATATGACCTCCTTTCCGCCCGATCCCTGGGGCAACAGGTATGTAATTGAGGCCCGAGGTTTCGTTGACGGTGCCGATCCGCTGGCGTGGGTGATCTCGGCCGGGCCAGACGGTACTTTCCAAACAGGGTGCAACGACAAGAGCCTGCAAGGCGACGATATCGGCATCGTAATGAGCAACTAGCACGCGGCTTTTAGCCCGGGTTCCGATCATCGCCCACCACTGCCATTACCGTAATAGCCAGGTAGAGACGTGGCCGGCAGCACGTTTCAGCAGAAAGGTGGGGCGATGAAAGCAGCAACGGTGCAACGCAAAGCGCTGGGCCAGCGGCTGGTGGAAGACGGCCTGCTTACGCAGGACCAACTGGAAACCGCCCTTCGCGAACAGCGCCGAACCGGCGAGCAGTTGGGCAGGATTCTTCAGAGTCTCGGGTTTGTCTCCGAGGAAAACCTCAGTGCCTTGCTCTCGGACGAGCTGGGTGCAAACAGGATTTCGCTTGCTGCAATGCCGCCGAATCCCGGGGCGATTGCGATGATCCCGCCCGAGATGGCCAAAGAGTTCAAGCTCGTGCCCATCTCGTGCGAAGACAACACGCTGACGATCGCGATGGCTGACCCGTGCGACATCGTCGCGGTCGACGCCGTCCGCAAGAAGACCGGTCTGGCGGTGAAAGTATTCGCGGCGTCGCCGGTGGATATACGCACGGCGCTGGACCGGCACTATTCGGAAACGGCCAAGCACGAGGCGCTGATCGAGGAGGTGATAGAGGAAGCACGACGGGACGCCGCCCTGCAGTCGGACGACGAAGAGGCTGCAGGGCAGGCTCCGATGATCGGGCTGGTGAACCATCTGATCATGAAGGCGCTCAAGGATCGAGCCACCGACATCCACGTGGAGCCTGAGGAAAAGCTCGTACGCACGCGCTATCGGGTCGATGGAATCCTGCACCAGGGGCCTTCGATCCCGAAAACGCTGCAATCGGCGTTGATATCGAGGATCAAGATACAGTCGAGCCTCGACATCTCCGAGCGGCGGATCGCCCAGGACGGCCGGATCAAGTTCAGGGCCGAGGGCGTGGAAATCGACCTGCGGGTGTCGGTCTTTCCCACGGCGCACGGCGAGAACGTGGTGCTCCGCGTGCTGGACAAGAACAGCCTGAACCTGCGGCTGGACCAGCTTGGTTTCGACGCACGGACGATCAGCGAGCTGCGGTCGATTGCAGACGAGCCGCACGGCATGCTGCTGGTAACGGGGCCAACCGGCTCCGGGAAGACTACCACGCTTTACTCGCTGCTCAGTGCGATAAACTCGCTCGAGAAGAACGTGGTAACGATCGAAGACCCGATCGAATACCAGTTGCCGATGATCAGGCAGTCGCAGGTGAACCCGAAGATCGGGCTGACGTTTGCAGCGGGCCTGCGGGCGATCTTGAGGCAAGACCCCGACGTGGTGCTGCTGGGCGAGATACGCGATCTGGAAACGGCGCGCATCGCAATCAGCTCGGCGCTCACGGGGCATTTTGTGCTCACCACGCTGCACACAAACACGGCGGCCGGCGCACTGCCCCGCCTTATGGATATGGGCATCGAGCCGTTCTTGCTCTCGTCGTCGGTGTCGGGCGTGCTGGCGCAACGCCTGGTGAGGAAGGTGTGCGGCGAGTGCAAGCAGGAGTATGAGGCTTCGGCGGCGGAGGTGGAGCAATTGGGCTGCAGCCAAGGCGCTCTGCTGATGCGCGGCACCGGCTGCCCAAACTGCCGCGGCACCGGCTACCGCGGCCGCACCACGATCTACGAGCTGATCGTGCCAGGCGACAGGGTGCGAAAGCTGATTCTTGCCCGCGCCGACGAGACCGAGCTGACCGAAGCGGCCGAGGCCGAAGGGTTCAAACCGATGTTTGAAATGGGCCGCGAGAAGGTGCTGGCTGGAATCACTACGCTGGAGGAAGTGACGAGGGTGTGCCGAACAGCTCTGTGAGAGCCGCGTGTAAGACCGCCGCTGATGATTACGGCATCTGAACCGCGGCCCGCCAACCGGGGGCATCCAGTATGCCGATCTATTCGTATCGCGCACGCGACCTGCAAGGCCAGCTTTCAGAGGGCATCGTGGAGGTGCCGTCGGAGGAGGACCTTGCGCGCCGTCTGGACTCGCAGGGGCTGATACTCACCAAGGCCCGGCGGGTGAAGTCGAAAACCAGGGGCAAACGGCGGCAGCCAAACATCGGCAAACGCGAGCTTGTAACCTTCACCTACAATCTTCAGACCATCTATTCGGCGGGCATTCCAGTGGTGCAGGGGCTGGAAGACCTATCGAAGAACGCGGGCAACACGCCCGCCGCTACAGTGGCAAGTGCAATGGCCGAGGAAATCCGGGCGGGTGCAAACCTCTCGGAGGCAATGGCGAAGTATCCGCAGATATTTCCGCCGGTTTACACCAGCGTGGTGGCGGCCGGCGAGTCGGCCGGCGAGGCCGGGCCCGTTTTGAAGCGGCTGGCCGAATACAACCAGTGGCTGATCGAAACCAAGGGAAACGTGCTGCGCGCGCTCACTTACCCGCTGATCCTGATGACGGCAGTGGCCGGCCTGGTAACGCTGCTGCTGGTTTTCCTGGTGCCGCGCATACTCACGGTGATGTCGCGCACCGGCGCAAAGCTGCCTCTGCCCACCAGGATGCTGCTGTGGGTCAGCAACTTCATGACCGGCAATTGGATGCTGCTGTTGGGCGGCGCGATAGCGCTGGCGGCCGGCTTCATTATTCTGCGCAGGACGCCGCGCGGGCGGCTGCTGATAGACTCGGCGAAGCTCAAAATCCCGGTGGCCGGCCCGCTGCTGAGAAAGGTGGCGGCCGCGCGGTTCACCAATACGGTGTCGATGCTCTACCGCGCCGGCATCGGCACTGTGCAATGCCTCGAGACTGCCGAGCAGGTGATGGGCAACGCCCGGATCGCCAGGTCCGTTCGCGAGGCGAGGGAGCGCGTGGTGCAGGGCGACAGCCTGGGCGAGGCGCTCCGGCAGACCGGCGGTTTTCAGCCGCTGGTGGTGAGGATGATTTGCCTGGGCGAGCAAACCGGAACCCTTGGCGACTCGCTCGACCACGTGAGCACCTTTT
Source organism: Planctomycetota bacterium (assembly GCA_035527355.1). Lineage (GTDB taxonomy): Bacteria > Planctomycetota > PUPC01 > JABMSA01 > JABMSA01 > DATLAR01. The sequence goes on along the minus strand of DATLAR010000053.1, from coordinate 14,525 downwards.
ACGATCGGGAAATACCGCAGACTATAAAGAGCGTGCTGAACCTCCTCGAACCGGCCATGATCGTGGGGTCGGGCCTTTGCGTGGGCTTCATTCTGCTGTGCACCTTCCTGCCGATCTTCCAGTTGGCGGGTGCGCTGCATCGGTGAGAATATGAAAACAACCGCCAAACACATCCGTGGTTTTACGCTCATCGAGCTGGTAGTGGTGATTGCCGTAATGGCGCTGCTGGCCGGCATTGCCATGCCCGTGGTGGCGGTTTCGCTGCGCATAGCCGAAACCGATGCCACCTGGCAGCGCATGGAAGACTTGTCGAAGGCTGTTACCGATTTCTACAAAGACACCGACCAGTTTCCCGGAAACCTGCAGGAACTGGTTTCGGCAAGCGGCATTGCCTGCTGGGCCGGGCCGTACGTGAATGAAGGCTTTAGCGAGCCGAAGGGAAACATCTTCTACGATGCCTGGCACAACGCCTTCCAATACAGCAGCATCGACAGCTCGAACGCAAGGCTGATGAGTTGGGGGCTCAACGCACAGGACGACGGCGGCACCGGCGATGATATAGTGCTCAACGTATCCGTGGAGCCGGTTCTGCGCGAGAAGAACCTGAAACTACTGGCCGAGGTAAACGACGCCATCAGGCTATACAACCTGTACTACAGGATGTCCAGAGTGGAAGCAGGCGCCGATGGCTTTACGCCGCCCGGCCAAGTGGACAACCCAGGCAACGGCACCCCCCCCGGCCAGAGCAAGAAGAACAATGGGGGATCCGACGAGGGTTCAGAGGAGGTGGTGGTAGACACGCCTCTGACGGGCCCCTGGGCCATCACGCTGAGCATGCTGGTGCAGCAAGGGCTGCTGAACAACTCCAACGGTAGATACACCGGCGATGCGTGGGGAAATGCGTTTATTACGGGGCCCGATCCGGTGCAATACGTTACCAGCGGCGGATCGCAATAGAACCCGCACACGAGCCGGAGTATAAGGACAATCACCTGTGGACACGGACGCCTCCAAGAAGCATAGCCGAGCCAAGCCTCGGAGCAGCGTGCTGCGCAAGTTCCTCTTCCATCGGCGGGCGGTGGGGCTGGACATCTCCGGCGGGGCCGCCATCGTGGTGGAGGTGAAGAGGCGCCGCAAGAACCTGAGGATTCTGCGTTCGGGCAGCGCGCCCATTGCCTGCACCGGCGGTGCCGATCCGCACGCCGCCACAGTGGCCGCCATCAAGCAGGCATTGGCAAACGCCGGCATCAGGGCGCGCAAAGTAGTGGTGAACCTGCCGGGCGAGCCTACCGAATGCAACGTGAAATCGCTGCCCGTGATGCCTGTTGACGAGATCGAGGCCATCATCAGGCGCGAGGGCATCAACCTCTACGGCCCGAACACCGCGTGGGACTACATCTTCCTGCCGCAGCAGTCCAGCCAGGAGTTCCGCGTGCTGTGCGCGTATGCGCCGGGCGAGCGTGTGTCGGAATGCCTGCACATGCTCAAGGAGTGCGGCATAGCTGCGTCTGCCGTTTGCGTATCGCACCTGTCGCTGCTGCAAATAATGAACCTTCCGGCCGACGCCGCCGAGTCGGCGGCGCTTGTTCATTTCGGCCGGCAGGCTGTTAGCGTGGTGGTGCTGGCCGCAGGCAGCCCGGCGTTGATCAGGAGGATTCAGCTAGACGACAAGACTGACGGGAGTCCGGATTACATGGTGCCGGAGATAAACCGCACGCTGCTGTACTTCAAGCAGCAGTGCCGGGGCAAGCGCGTAACGCGCGTGATACAGTCGGGCGCGCCGGCCGCGGTGTGCGAGGCGCTTTCGCGCGAGGCCGGCGTGTCAATGGAGGACTTTGCCTCGTGGCTGGTGGGCATCAGCGAAAGCGAGGCCCGGCGCCCGGCCGGGAAAGCGGATGAACAGCATTCCCAAGGGTGCGCCGCGGATATATCCGTGGCGGCGGGCCTGGCAATGGTGGGAACGAGGGTGGCCGAGATCGACCTCCTGCCCGACGAGGTGAAAGAGCGGCGAACGAGGGGAATGCAGGCGGCCACACTGCTCATGGGAGCAGCGGCGTCGATCGCGATATACGCGGCATGCTACATTGCGCTGGCTACCGCCGAGGCGATATACCGGAGCGCGCTGGAGCGGCAACGCGCGCAGGTGAAGGTGTTTGAGCCGGTGCTGCAAAGCCATAGCGAGATCCTCGATGTGAAGCGGAAGCTGCAGCAGAAACAAGACCTGGCAGCCGCGCTCATGAAAGAGAATCTTTCGTGGCCTCACCTGCTGTGGGGCATCGGCAAAACCATTCCGCCGGAAGCTTCGGTAAATCTCATTGCAGCAGTGCGTGAACGCACCGGCCGCAAGCCGGTGTGGAAGCTGAGGCTTTCGGGCAGGCTGTCGGTGGAAGGCGACCAGAGGGCGCGTGTGTTGAGGCAATTGGTGGAAAGCCTCCAGAAGTGCGGCTTTTTTGCCGGCGTGCAGCTCGATCCCTTTTCCGAGGAGGCATCGGGCAAGGTTATGGATTTCAGCATACAATGCGAGGTGCTTCCACAGGGCAAGTGGGTGATCTGACGCGGAGAACCCGCAAGACGGGATGAGCAATGAAGCAAGGCCAGATAAGCAGGAAATTCATCTGCGGATCGCTTGGGATGATGTGCGCCATATCTTCCGTGGCGGGGGCTTTGTCGTGGCCGAAGGTGTCGGCCATAATGCAGATGCGCACCGAGCTGCGAAAACAGGTGGGTGAATTCGACAGGGCCGCCGAGGCGTCGGAATCCGTGCGCAAGTATAAAGGTTCCGAGTCGGCAAGGCTGGCAGTGCAAATAGCGGAGTATGATGCAAAGCTGCCGGCGGGTGAGGCGTTGCCGGAACTGCTGGAAAGTGCCAGGCGTGCCTCGCAGGCGGCCAGGATAACCGACATGATTATCTCTACGCGCGAGCCCGACCGGTTGGAGGACATCGACGAGAGCCTGCTGCAAAATAACGACGGCCAGTGCTATCGTCAGCCGATCGTGCTATCGGGCCGCACCGATTACCGCTCGTTTGCTGTGCTGCTAGGTGACCTCGCCAAAGGCCGGAGGCTAGTGCTGGCACGTGAGTTCATCCTCGAGAAGATTGAGCCGGCGGGCGACGTGGCATTCAGGGCTGAAGCCGATGCATTCTGCTTCCTCAAAACAAAGGGAAGAAGATAACCGAGGAATAAGCAACATGGGACCTAAACCGATCGCAGTGGTGCTCGTTGTGCTCGTGGGGGCCGTGGCGGTGTACGATCTGAAGTTCCTGGTGAATCGCAGCACGCAACGCGCGCCCAAACTCGAATCTGCATCCGAGGCGGCCGAGCAAACTCAGGAGGAGTGCGCAGTGCAGTCGGAGCAGCCGGCAGCGCCGGAAAGCAAGCAGGCGCCGGAACCGGCCGCCGAACCGGCTGCCGCGGAACTGCCCCCGGTTTTGAGCATGGCGTGGAGCAACCCGTTCAACGAAAACAGGAAGCCTCTGCCGCCCGACGCCGTCGCCAGCCCGACGGTGGCGGAGAAGAAAAGTGCCGATCCGTTTGCCGGCGTTGCACCGGTGATCAGCGCCGTGTTGATCTCGGAAAGCAGCCGCCGCGCCGTCATAGACCGCCAGATCATGGCTGAAGGCGACGTGCATGCGGCCAGCGGCGCCGAGCTGGAGTCCATTACACCTTCCGGCGTCGTGCTTCGCGCGGCCGGGCAAACCTGGTTCTTCCCCATGGGCAACGCCCCGTACGGGAACCAGAATTGAATTCCCATGGAGTGGAAATGAAAACCTTCAATCTCGAACAACTCATCGTTGTGCTCATCTTCGTTTCGCTGCTGGCACCGCCGGTGCCGGCCGGAGAGCAGCCGGCAGCCGATCTGCCTGATGCTCCCGCGGCGCTGGGCGCACTGAAACTCACGCCGGGCGACAAGGAAGACAGGATAACGCTTGAGGCGGCCGATGCCGACCTGGTGGACCTTGTGCGGCTGATCGGCGCACAGGCCGGCCTGAACATGATCATCGACCCCGATATCAGCGGCAAGGTGAGCGTGAGCTTCAAGAATGTAACCGTCGACGACGCGATGCAGAGCATCCTGCGGTCGAACGGTTTCATGGCGCAGAAGCAAGGCGAGATCGTGCGCGTGATGCGCGTGGGCCTGGCCGATACCATCTCGCAAAGCAAGCTGTTTCAACTGAAGGCGGTGTCGGTGCCCGACATCCAGACGGAGCTGCAGCAGTTCATTTCGGCCGGCGGAAAACTTGTACTGCATCCGCAGAAGAATTCGTTTGTCGTCATCGACCGGCCGGAGGTCATCTCCACGATCGAGTCGTACCTTGCCGTGGTAGACGCCCGCGAACGCCAGGTGATGATAAAGGCGCAGATAGTGGAGGTTTCGCTCGAAAACCGCGATCAGTTCGGATTCAGTTGGAGCTGGCTGGATACCACGATCAGAGCGAAGGACATAACGGGCACGGTGACGCAAACACTGCTGCCGCCGGAGAGCGGCTTTCAGGTAGCACTTGGCAACGATCATTTCACATCCGTGTTCCAAGCTCTGCAAACGCGCGACAGCGTGAATCTTCTTTCCGCGCCCACGATCACTACGGTGAACAACAAGGAAGCCAAGGTGGAGATCACCGAGGACATCCCCTACGTGGAGGCGACGACTTCGGTGGACACGGGCACGGGCAGCATCACGTCGACGCAATCCGTGGAGTTCGTTACGGTGGGCGTGAAGCTGAGCGTGTTGCCGGAGATCGGCGAGGACAACTACATCAAGATGAAGGTTTCGCCCGAGGTGAGCGAGGCGCCCGTGCGGTTCATGGGCATACCCGTAGTGAAAAAGCGGACCGCCGAAACCACCCTGCTGGTGAAGAGCGGCCAGACGATCGTGCTGGGCGGCCTGATACGCGAGAACGTCTCAGACGAGGAGAAACGCGTGCCGGTGCTCAGCAGCATTCCCATCCTGGGCAATTTGTTCAAGAGCAAAGACAAGAGGATTTCGAAGGTGGAGCTGCTGATATTCATAAGGCCCATCATAATCGACGACGCCATTGCTGCGGCGGAGGCAGAGGAAAGCGAGATGCGCATCAGCGAGAAAAAGGAGGAGTATCGCAATCCGGACGTGCTGCCGAAGCTGAAGAAGTGAGAGAGGTCCAAGGTCCAAATCTCTTGGCTTTGGACCTTGAGCTTTGGAGTCTTCCGAGAGGGCGGGTGTTCACGGCCACACAGCCGCGGAAGGTTGAGCGAGCATTTGGACGGACCCCATTTTCCATTTTACCATTCTTCACCCGCCCGCCCCGGTTGATGACACCCTGCATATAGCAAAATGCGTGCCATTTGCGCTGCAAATGCCCGCCCTGCCCGCGACATGCGCTTCTAAATCGTTGCAATAACTGGTGTTACGATTTTGCCGGCCGAGGAGCCAGGCAAGCCGCACGGGCCGATTCACATCGCAGGCGGCGGTGCCAAACCGGCACAGTGGGCGGCGTAGTGTCAGAAAGACACTCCCGGCCCGCTCGAATGGATTTGGCGCCTTGGCCAGAGCGAAGGGTTTTCGTTGTCATTTTTAGAACTTTTTTTCCTTTCTTTTTGCCCGCTTTTATCTGACAATATATATTGTAGGGTGCCCGAGTGGGGATTCAGGCAGGCCTGGACCGCCCGTTGTCGATTTCTTCCAAGCACTCCACAAGCGCACCGCGCAGGCGCTCGCGCATCCTCGTACCGATTTTGCACCCGAGCACGTCATTTTACTTGCCGGTTATCTCGCGATGCCATGCCGACAAGGACGCTCTGGACAAACACCCGGCGAATAGTCTTGGGGAGCCCGATCATGGCAGGAATTACGTTGAGCTGCAGCACGAGTTGCGTGCCCGATCTCAATCGAGCCGAGGCTCTGAAGACCATTTCCGAAGCAGGCTATCGATACGTTGAAGCTTACAGCGGAAAAACGGAATCGAGGCTCAGCCCTGATGTCGTTTTCGCCGAACAGGTTCTCGCCGACCTCGCACATTACGGATTGACGCTGTCCGCGCTGAACATCTCCGACATCTCCGTGGGCTGCAATCTCACCGGCATAAAGCGAGAGATCGACTATGCCGCGTCGCTGGGCGTGAGCAGCGTGAATATACGCGGCGGACACCGCACCGAACGCGACATGAATGCCCTGGTAAACTGCCTGAGAGTGCTGGCACCGTTTGCACAGGTGCGCGGCATCACCATCAACCTGCGAAACTGCCACGGGCACCGCGTTGAGACGCTCGACGACTACCAAGCCGTTTTCAGCAGCATTGATCTGCCCGCGCTGGGTGTGGTGATCGACATCGGGCAGTTCTGCTCGTCGAAGATCGATCCGCTTGATGCATTCGGCCGATTCGCCGACAGGGCGCACATCGTTTACACGCCAGCCCAGATCGGCCGCGGCGCCGCGGCCGGCACCGACACCTGGGCGCTGATCGCCGGCCTTGTGGCAAAAGGTTTCGAGGGGATGATCGTGGTGGAGCCCGACGAGCGCACGAGGAACTACGCCCGGCACATCAGGCAGGCCCGCGTGCAGCTTGAGAGCATCCTGCATGGCGGCGGCGCGGCCGATTTCTGAAGCATCAAGGGTGGCTGTAAGGGCCGGCCTGCCGCGAATTGAAGTAGCGATCCTGCGCCGCCACACGATACTGCACCGGCCCGTCCGGCAGCTCGGCTCCGAAGGTGCTGCCTTTGCGGGCCATGCGAACCACCTTCTGCACGCCGTCGCTGTTCCACGTGATAAACACTGCGCACGCTCCCTCGCATTTCACGGTCACAGTCTGCTTTCCGTCTGCCTCCTTCACGGCCGGCTTGCCCGGCACCGGCGGCTCGATGTCATTGATCACCAGTTGCTTGAATTCCTTTTCTTTTTCGTACGGGTTCGAAAGCAGCCTGGCCGTTTCGCTGCCGATGGAATCGCCGATCAGCCGTATGCGGGCGGGGTCGTTTGTGCCCCAGGGATGCGACGGCACCGACGGTGCGTTGTTGATCACGGGGATCAAGCGGAAATCGTATCGCATCAGCCTCGAGCCCACGGCATCGAGTGCAATGGGATCAACGCCTGCAAGCACGGCTCCCACCTTCATCTTGGGGCCGTTTCCGTGCGAGCCGTCGCCGGCGCAGATGGCATCGAGCACGCACAGGAGCTTGCGCTGCGGCTTGGCCTTCATCTCGCCGTTCTTCCAGTAAATCAGGGCGCGGTTGATGTTTGCCATCTCGCGCCAAAGGATGTCGTTGCCGAAGCCCCGCACCATGTGGTTGGGCCCCTCTATCGTGCCGTAGTGCGCCACGCGGCGGATGTTTTCACCCGGCTTGCTGCCGCTGGTAGACCACACGGTGATGCCCACGAGGTTCTTGATCGAAAGCGTGTTGATTATCATTCCGTGCACCTTCAACCGCGGCACGTTGATGATAACGTCGGCGTCGAATATCTCGTCGAACAACGCGTTCTGGTTCAGCACGCGGCCGTTCGGGTTCCGCCCGTGGCTGTCGGCCTGCCGGTGGTAGCTGCGGTCGCCTTCGGAGGTTACCAGATCCTCATCCTCAAATTCCCCCGCCGGATACGCAGATGCCTTGCCGGTGTTTACCCACGACCACGCGGTGCCGTCCAGATTGCGCAGGACGAGCTTGCAGGGCATTTGGCGGGCGTTGAGGTCGTCGACCATCTTTTTGTAGCCCGAGTTGTTCAGAGCCCGATCGGTCATGCCCATGGGCGAGGATTCGGCGATGATGATTTCGGCCGCGCCTGCCTCGGCTGCCATATCGATCAGCGGCCGAACGACCGACGGATGCGTGTGCTGAAAAGTGCCGGCGCCCTCGACGTTCGGCTTGATGAGCACGCGCTGGCCGGGCTTGATGAAACCCTTGAGCGGCTGGTCGGCGGTGCCGAGGCCGAGCTGCGCCACCGCGCGGCGCACAAGAGGGTACACGGGGTTTCCATCGGGATCGTATGGGCTGGCCGCGGGGTAATCGGCGGCCAGGTCGCGAGCTACCGAAACCACGGCCTCGTCGGCCGACGGATACACCAGAGCAGGTGAAAGCTCGGCGGCGGCGTATGAGGATGCATCGGCCAGGTGCTTTTGCGCAACGAGCGCCAGCGGCACGTGGGGCCGGAAAACAACGCCCGCTGCCAGCCAGGCCGCCAGGCCCAGCACCCCGGCCGACGCTGCAAACCTGAACGCGCGGCTGGCGAGCAGCCGCCGCCTGAGGCCGCCGGGCACCGCGATGCCCGCGGCTGCCGCTATCGCGATAGCCGACACGTTTGCGGCCGCGGCCTGCTGGCACGGATACGACATCCGCCGCGGCTGCGTGGCACTGCGCGCGATCAGCCACACGAGGCTTGCAGCGGCCACCGCAATGCGATTGCTGTAGAGCAACCAAAGCATGCGCCGCCCGACGCAAAGCAGCGAGCACACTACTATGGCAAAGATTCTTCGCAACATCTTGCTTTTCATGTCAGTACTCCACTGCCGGCAATAGCGAAACACGTGCCGGCTCGTTCACGTTCTATTCCCGCCGGTGCAGCACGGTCAAGGCCGGCTGTTTTCGGCGACGAGCCGGTGGATGTCGCCTTCATTTTCGGCGGCAAGAATGGCTTTGCGTGTGGCGGCATTCTTCAGCAGCAGCGTGGCGCGCGCCAGAATTTGCAGATACTGCTGCTGTTCCCCCGCCGGCCCCGCAATCATCAAAATGATGTGCACCGGTTTTCTGTCGAGCGAATCGAAGTTGATGCCTTCGTGCGAAATGCCCGCGGCCAGCACGAAATCCTTCAGCCCAGCGATCTTTGCGTGCGGCACGGCAATGCCCAGCCCGATGCCGGTGCTGAGTATTTTCTCGCGCTCGAAGATCGCACTGCGAAGATCCTCGCGGTGAGAAAACTCCAGCGTCGAGGCGATAACGTCTACAAGTGTATTGAGCGCATCTTCTTTCAGCGGCGACTTCAGCAGCAGAATGCGGTCGCGGGAAAGGTAGTCTGCAAGTCGTTTCATCAGGGTTCCTTTGGCCGGAGAATCGTGCAGCCGACACCGAGCTGCGGCAAGCAATGATAGCGAAAACCGGAATTGGAATCAAGGATGCGGTGGAATGGCGGCCTCGTCTGCCTCGCGCGGGCTGAGGAAATGCTCGGACAGCCGGCGGGCGAGGTCAGTTTGCGATGCGATAAAACCGACAACACACACGGCGAGGAGCGCCGGGCCGTATAGCATTGCCGTGTTGGGCCGGCGGTCGAAAACTTCGCTGGTAACGAAAAGCCCAAGGGCGATGCCGATCGCGTTCATCAGGCCCACCGCCATCGTCATTCGCGATCTGTTTGCCGCAAACGAGCCTGCCATATGCGAGAAGATCAGCGGCCACGCGGCCGAAAAGCACAGGCCGAGGAGGATGAACGACATCGAATAGACCATTCGGCTGCCGGAGCAGATCGCTGGGATGATAAGCAACGTGGGCAGCAAACCCAGCGCCGCAATCGTTCGCGGGCCCAGCCTTTGCCCGAAGAATCCGAACGTGAACCGGCCGGCCGTGAGAGCAATCACGTGCATCGTGAGCAGCTCGGCCGCACGTTGCGGCGGCAGGTGCCTTACCCTTGAGTAAAACGCGGGCGCAATAGTGGCCAGTGCGTTTTCGCTGCCTGCGATCATGCCCAGCAGCATAGCCGACATCCACATCCCCAGCGGCTGACTGGCCTGCCCTTCCTCATATGAGTGCTGCTCGCGCGGCTGGTAAACCTTGTCTTGCGGAATGAACAGCAGGAACGTGAAGACGGCAAGCGATGCGATTCCGGCGAAGAGGAAGAAAGCCTGCCACGGATGCCAAGCCGCCGCCGCCATCAGCACGATGAGAAACGCGGCCGCCGACGGCCCCACGATCTTGCCAAGCGAATTCATGCTCTGCAGCAGAATCACGCCGCGGCGCGGCCGCTCGTTCCAGAGGTCGGTAGCCACCGCATTGACCATGATGGAGAGGAAGGCGCCCAGGGTGAAAAGCCCCCAGAAGGCCATCAGCACGTACAGGTTTGACCAGAAGAAGCAGCCGGCGAGGCCGACGGTCATCAGCCCCACCGAGAATTTCAGCAGCGCGTACCGGCCGATACGGTCGGCCAGCACCGGCCCCAGCCAGGTGCCAAGCGTGCCGAAGATGATCGCGATAACGGCGATGCCGTGCCCGAGCTGGCCCTGCGTGAGGCGGTATTCCTGGGCAAAGCTCATTCGAAAAGGCCCCAGCAAGCCGGTAGATATCATACCGCCGAGCGCGCTGAGGCTGAGCATTGCGCCCATCGCCGCATTCACATGGTGCTTGTTGCTATGGTTCACCAGCAAGAAGATAGCCTCCGTTCATGCCTTTTGCCGTGACCTTCCGCTCCATCATATTGCACAAGACGATACCACAATACCGTGGCTTTTGCAAATGAAAAAGCCGGCCAGATCGAACCCCGGCACCGCTGCGCCCGAAAACCGCCCTTCACAAATACCCGTGAAAATGCAGCCTCAAACACAGGATTTCGTCAACCTTGGGCCGTGGGTGCGCGCCCGACACGCAGAAAACAACTTGACGATTGAGACGGACAAGATTATAATGGATTGTAGAAGAAAACAGGCGGCGGGAGGCTGCTGCCCGGCCTCATGATCCTGCACGAAAGAAGGTTTTCTCTTTAATGCTGAGAGAGCTGACCAAAGGGTTCTTCAAGCGCAACCCGATATTCGTATTGATGGTGGGCCTCTGCCCCACGCTGGCCACCACCACTGCGATGAAAGACGCCCTCGCTATGGGCATGGCCGTCGTGGCCGTGGTTACGTGCTCAAACGCAATCATCTCGCTCGTGCGGTCGGTGATTCCAAAGGGCGTGCGAATTCCCTGCTACATCGTAATCATCGCGGCGTTCGTAACGATCGTCGAGATGCTGATGAAGTATTTCCTGCCGCTTGAGGTGAACGAGAAGCTGAGCATTTTCATTCCGCTGATCGTGGTGAACTGCATCATCCTGTATAGAGCGGAGGATTTTGCGCAGAAGAACGGCGTGCTGGCTTCGGTGTTCGACGGCATCGGGATGGGCGGCGGCTTCACGCTGGCCGTGCTCACGGTGTCGACCATCCGCGAGGTGCTGGGCAACGGCACCTTCCTGGGTCTGAGATTCTCCACCAGCTACACGCCGATGGCGGTGATGACGCTGGCGCCCGGAGCATTCATCGTGCTGGGCCTGTTGCTGGCGTTCTTCAGGTGGCGGGCGCTAAGGAAGACCAGGATGGCGCCCGCGCAAGCGAGCGTGCCGGAGATGCCCGAGGCACAGGAGGCTACGGCGTAGAATGGGCAACCTGTTTACCATCATCATCGGCGCGATCTTCATCAACAACGTCGTGCTCGCACGATTCCTCGGGCTGTGTCCGTTCATAAACTCGTCCGACAAAACGGACAAGGCGTTCAGCATGGGCGCGGCGGTAACGTTTGTGATGACGATGGCGTCATTCGTCACGTACCTCATTTTCACCTACCTGCTGAAGCCGGAAGCGTGGCTGCTGGTGAAGCTGTTTGGGGGCACGAAAATCCCGCAGATCGGCCTGCAAGCCGTGCTGCAAACCGCCGTCTACATCCTGGTGATCGCGGCGCTCGTGCAACTGGTCGAGATTTTCATGCGAAAGAGCATGCCCGCCCTCTACAGGTCGATGGGCATTTTCCTTCCGCTTATCACCACCAACTGCGTGGTGATGGGCGTGGCGCTGCTGAACACGTCGTACGCGCGCGTCGAGCTCTCGCTGCTGGAGGCGGTGATCCAGGGCTTCTCGGCCGGCATCGGCTTCACGCTCGCTATGCTGCTGATGTCGGGCGTGCGCGAGCGCATCGGGCTGCTGAACGTCCCGGAGCCGCTTCGGGGCGCGCCTATCGCTTTTATTTGCACCGGGCTGATGGCCCTTGCCTTCCTGGGTTTTGCCGGCATGGGCTGAAATAATAACAACCGACCGGGCACCGATCCGGTTTTGATGGAATATATATGACTTCGAATGAGATACTGAACATATTGCTGATTTCCACCGCGTCGATCGCGGCGCTCGCCGTCATATTCGGCGTGGGCCTTGCGATTGCGTCGAAAGTGTTTGCCATAGATACCGACCCGCGCGTGGACAAGATACTCGAAAACCTCCCCGGCGTAAATTGCGGCGCGTGCGGCTCGGCCGGCTGCGCCAGCCTTGCCGAGGCCATAGTGAAGGGCGAGGCACCGGCCGACGCCTGCCCCGTGGCCACCGAAACCGCCCGCAAGATCATCGGCGAGATCATGGGCGCCGCCGTGAGCCAGAAGGAGCGGCGCGTAGCCGTGCTGCTGTGCAACGGCGGCACACGCGTCGATTCCAAGCACCACTACAGCGGCGTGCACGATTGCCTGGCGGCCTCGCTGCTTCACGGCGGTGCCAAGCAGTGCGACTACGGCTGCCTGGGGCTCGGCACGTGCGTTGAGGCGTGCCCCTTCGAGGCGCTGATCATGGGCGGCAACGGCCTGCCGCAGGTGATCGAAGAACGCTGCAAGGCCTGCGCCAAGTGCGCCGAAGCCTGCCCGAAAAACCTATTCGTAATCCAGCCGCTGTCGAAAAGCGTGCACGTGCGGTGCAAGTCGTGCGACAAGGGAGCGGTGACTAAAAGGAATTGCTCCGTGGGCTGCATCGGCTGCAAGAAGTGCGAAAAGGAATGCCCCGTCGACGCGATAAAGGTAGACAACTTCCTCGCGCAGATCGATTACACGAAGTGCATCTCTTGCGGGAAATGCGCCAAGGTGTGCCCGCAAGGCTGCATCGCCGATTTTCGCAAGGCTCGAAAGGCGGGCGTCGTGATCCCTTCGGCCGCGGTTTGCATGGCCGCGCAACAGCCCGCGCAAGCTGCCCGAACAGCATAGCGTTTTCGAGGCCGGAGCGCCTCATAATTCGTTGAAGTGTCCCGCATGACAAGGGCTCGCGTGCGTGCCCTGAAGCGGAACTGGCCGCCGTTGCCAAATGTGGCGCGGACCTCGCAAAGGAGTGATACGATGAGAATCAGCGTTTTGGTCTCAGGCTTGGTTCTGGCAGTAATGACGGCGTCCGGTGCCCTTGGGCTCGACCCGATGTGGGAGCTCGATGCCGAATGCGAGCATCCCCAGATGGTTACCATCGCTACGTCCACCGGCGACCATACCTTCTGGTATGTAACCTACACCATCAAGAACAGCTCCGACGATCTGCGCAAGGAAATCCGGCCGATCGTCAGGCTGGTGTCGAACAAGGGCAAAGCCTACAACGACATTCTGGAGCCTACGGTCATGGCAAAGCTGAAGGCCAAAGGCCTTGACGACCTCTACACCGCGTCGAGCGCAGCCGTCGACCTCAAGCCGGGCGACACCATCCGCGGCGCAGCCGTGTTCAATAAAGTCAGCCACGACGCCTCCACTCTCACGCTCTGGATTCACGGCGTAGCCGGCAAGCGAGTGGAGAAACGCGGCGACGTCTCCGGCATCTACTCGCGTGCATACAAGGTGGTATTCTCGTACATCGGCGATCAATACAGCTTCACGCCCCAGCGCCTCAAACTCGAAAGCCGGGGCTTTGTGAGCACCTTCCGCAGCGCGGCCGATTACGATAATATCGTCGAGGAAACCATCGAGATCATCAGCGCCGAAGAGAAAGTGAGAGGCCGCAAGCCTAAGGCAAAGGCGGCCACGACCGCCGTGAAAGCCGCCGTCGTCGAAGACACCGATTCTGACGATGAGCTGGTGGCGGACGAAGAAGAGGATGCCGACGAGCCGGTGGAATCCGCCTCCGGCGTCACCGATCCTTTCAGCCTGATGCCAACCGGATTCGACGCCTTGCTCTGCGTGAACGCGGCCAAAATGGCCGAGGTGGGCATAATCGATGCGATTGTCGAAATGATCAACACCGCCGTTGCCGACGAAGGCAAGCCCTCGCCCGCCGAAGTGATCGAGAAGCTGAAGATCGATCTGAAGAAGGACCTGAAAACGATGGTTCTCGGTTTCACCGTGCCCAAGGATGACGGCGACCAGCCACAGGGCGTCTTTGTGATTCAGGGCAAATTCGACGTCGCCGCCGTATACGCCTTCGCCCAGGAAAGCACACCCGGCAGCTACGAAGTCAAATACGCCGGCGTGAAATATCTCACCGATGAAGACGGCGCCGCATTCTGCGTCCTGGGCACGGAGTACGTGGTAGGCGCCAGCGGCGACAGCATCCTCAAGAAAGTCATAGACGTGTACAAGGGCACCGCCAGGCCCGCCGCACAAACGAAGCTTATGACCAGACTGAACGCGCTTCGAAGCAAGATGCTCGGCTTCACGATGATGGATGTAACGATTCCTGAACTGGGCGAAGAAGAAGCCGCCGGCATGGCAATGATGATGCCCGGTTTCGACCCGGCCAAGCTCAAAACCGTAACGGTGAGCGCCGATATGGTGGGCAAGAATTTCACGCTGAAGGCTGACGCAGGCTGCGAAGACGAAGACACCGCCGAAGCCGCCGCCGGCGGAATGAAGCAGATGGTCAACATGGCCAACGGCAT
>DATLAR010000052.1:0-2683 GCA_035527355.1 Planctomycetota bacterium | reverse complement strand
CGACGACTACTGGAGCCTGCACAGGGCCACGCCGAAGGCATACGCGTCGCTCGACGCGGTGCGCTCGATCTGGCACAGCGGGCAAGACGCCGGCACGAGCGACTGGATAACGTCAGTGCACGTGATACCGCCGCGGGTGCGCGATGCCGCATTTGAAGAAAGCTTCAGAGCGGCGCTGCTCCGCCGAATGACGCCAGCGTCCGCGGGGATGGCTTTCCGGCCGGTGCGGCGGATTGTGCTGGAAAGTTCGAGCGGCAGCACAGACTTCGCCACGCTTTTCCTTTCGATGAGCATGTTCATCGTATTCGCGGCGATGGGCCTGGTGGGCGTGCTGATGCGGCTGGCGGCCGAGCGCCGCGCGGCCGAAGCCGGCCTGCTGCAGGCTTGCGGGTTCGAGTCGCGCACCGTGCGGCGTGCAATAATGGTCGAGGGCGCGCTGCTGGCGCTGCTAGGCGCGGCGGCCGGCGCGCCGCTTGGCGTCGCTTACTCGTACACCATAGTGCGCGCTCTGCAAGCGGCGGGCATCGGCGCATCAGGCTTCGGCTTGCGGCTCCACGCGGGCGCGGGCAGCGTGGCCATCGGCTCGGCGGCGGGTTTCGGGGCCGGGTTGCTGGCGGTGTGGTGGGGCACGCACCGGCTGGGCAAGGTGGGCGTGCTGGACCTTCTGGGCGGATGGCGAGCTGTGCGGGCGTTGCACGTTCCGAGCCGGCGCCGCGCGTGGCTTGCGGCGGCCAGTCTGGCGGGTGGTGCGCTTGCGCTGCTGGCGGCGGTGGGGGAAACGTGGTCGTTTTTCGCGGGCGGCTTTCTGCTGCTCGCCGCCGCGCTGTGCGCGTGGCGTGCGATGCTCGCGGGCGCCGCCGGCAAGGCGCGCGCCGGCGTGTCGATGCTGCGGCTTGTGCTGCGCAACGCCGCCGCAAATCGCAGCCGCAGCATGCTTGCGATCGGCTTGTTTGCATCCGCCGCATTCGTGGTGGTGGCGGCCGCGGCCAACAGGCAGAGCTTTTCGGCGGCCGAAGCCGGAGCGATGGAATCAGGCACCGGCGGTTTTTCACTGCGGGCCGTGTCATCCATCCCGATCCCTTACGACTTCGGAACGCCATCGGGCCGTGCGAAGCTCGGATTCCCGTCCGCCGACGAGCAGATATTCGAGGGCGTTGCCGTCTACTCGTTCACGATGACATCGGGCGACGACATAAGCTGCCTGAACCTTGCGAAAGCCTCGTCGCCCCGCGTGCTGGGGGTGAGCCGCTCGATGATCGCGAGGGGCGGCTTTGGTAACAACAACTGGGCTGCCCTCGAGCGGGGCGACGATGACGGCGTGCCCGTTTTCGGCGACGCAGCCAGCGTGCAATGGACGCTTCATTCAGCGCTCGGCGAAACTATTTGCGTGCCCGCGGCCAGCGGCCCCGTGCGGTTGAAGGTGGCGGGGCTGCTTTCGCAGAGCATCTTTGCCGGCGAGCTGCTGATGTCGGAGCAGAACTTCAGAAAGGCTTTCCGCGACGATTCGGCCCCACGATATTTTCTCATAGAAACTCCGGCCGGCAGCGAAGAGCGCGTGGCCGACTGCCTTCGGCGGACCCTCGGCGAGGTTGGCCTGGAGGTGCACGCCACGCGGCGGATCATTGATTCGGTGCTCGGCGTGCGGAATATGTACGTGTCCACGTTCGTGGCGCTCGGCGGGCTGGGCGTGGTGCTGGGCACGTTCGGGCTGGTAGCCGTGATGCTGCGCAACGCTCTCGAGCGGCGGGGCGAGTTTGCCCTGATGCTCGCCACCGGTTTTCGGCGGCGGCACGTGGCCGGGCTGCTGGTGGCGGAAAACGCGGGGCTGCTGCTGGCGGGGCTGGTGTGCGGCGCATTGCCGGCGCTCGTTGCCGTGATGCCGCAGCTAAGGTCGAGCGATTCGCACGTGAACTGGGCGGCGCTCGCGGCCGTGCTCGGCGCCGCGCTCGCAGTGGGCGCGGCTGCGTGCGCCGTGGCGGCGTGTGCAACTGTCAGGGGCAATCTGCTGGAGGCTTTGAGAGAAGAATGATCAAGCTACTCGATTCGGCAATCATTGCGGCATTGCTTTTGGGTGCGGCTTGCGCCGCGGAAGAACCCGCCGGCACGCCGCCTGCCGTGCCCGTGGAAACGCGCGACTGGCCGAGCTTCCGCGGTAATCCTCAAATGACGGGCGTGGGCGCGAGGCCGCTGCCGGCGGCGCTGAAGCTGCTGTGGACATATGACGCCGGCTCGGCGGTGGGATCGACCGCCGCAATCGCAGGCAGCAGCGTTTACGTTGGTACCGGAAAGGGCGAGATGCTCGCGCTGGGCCTGGCCGACGGCAAACTGAAGTGGCGATACGACGCGGGCGCCTCGGTGGCGGCATCGCCGTGCGTGGTCGGCGATATCGTTTATTTCGGCGACGAGCGCGGCACCTTTCACGCCGTGAGCGCCTCCAGCGGCAAGCCTGCATGGAAGTTTGACGCGGGCGCCAAAATCATCTCGTCGGCCACGCCGGCCGATGGCGTGGTGCTGTTTGGCTCGTACAACAACCAGCTCTATTGCCTCGATGCGCTCACCGGCAAGCTGAAATGGAGCTTTGAGGCGGAGGCGCAGGTGCATTGCTCGCCGTGCGTGGCAGATGGGCTGGTGATGATCGCGGGCTGCGACGGCAAGGTGCGGATGATCGACCTCGAGACGGGCG
>DATLAR010000051.1:0-17608 GCA_035527355.1 Planctomycetota bacterium | reverse complement strand
GCGTGCAGCGGGATCGCCGGCAAAAAGCGGCCCTCTTCGCTCTCCAGCACGTTATTTCTCTTTCTGGCAGTTTCGGACCATTGCAAACACCGTCACTTCCACCTGCTTCATCTCATCGTCGTTGAGGTGGATCATTATCTTTTCCTTGTACAGTCCCTCGGGGGCGGGGCCTTTGAAGGTAACGGCGACTCGCCATTCCTTTCCAAGCACGGCTTCCTCGGCCAGGATGGAAAGCGCCGGCGGCGCGTCCACTTTCTCAACCTTCAAACCTTCCCACTGATTAGCCCGCACGATGAGCTCGCGGGTGGGCATCTCGCCCAGGCACACCACGCCGAAAAATACCTTCGGCGGGGTCACCTCGGTTCTCGCGTGAACGGTGCCCATGACGGTTACGGTGATGGGCTTGGCTTTCTCGATGTCCGTTTGCACGAGGATCGAGCCGGTGAAACCCCCGGCCGGCGGCGTGCCGTCTATCGAAACCTTGATGAGGTATACGGGCCCTTCCGGCTGGTTCGCATCGGCCGGGGGAGATACCACCTCGGCCTTGAGATAGGCAAGCGAGGGCTTCGCGTGCAGCACCTTGAATTTGCGGCCGCTGGGCGAGAAGAGCTTCACCTGCAGTTCCTTCTGTTCGCTCTTGCGGCCGATCTCGCCGAAATTCAACTGCATCGGCGTGCAAACCAGATCGGCAAGAATGCTTGCCTTCAGCTCCAGCCGCACCTCCGGCTTGTCGGGATCGTTGCTGTAAACGGTGATGAACTTGTGCACCGGCCCCGAGAAGTCCTGGCTGTTGAAGGTGACCTTCAGCTCGCCTGTTTTGCCGGCCGCGATGGGCTCTTCAGATGGTGCCACCGCCGTGCAGCCGCAGGTTGCTTGCGTGCGCTCGATCTTCAGCGTTCCGTTGCCGGCATTCTTGAACGCAAACGTGAATTCGTTCGACGTGTATTGCATGATGGTGCCGAAGTCGTGGACGGTAACATCGAATTCGATGGCAGGTTTTTCAACGACCGCATCTCCGGCGCCGGCAAATTGAGCCACCATAACGGCCGCGATAATGGCAGGCATTGTGCGCATCAGGGTCTCCTCTTTTTCCCGTATTCCGGTATCACTTCCGCAGCGTTTCCAGGAATCCTTTTCATAATTGTAGAATTCAGCAGGCGATGAATCAACCACTAATCGGCCAAACCCCAAAGCAAAACAGCCCCCGCGTTGGCGGGGGCCGTGATGGGAGTTGAAGCTTGGCTTTCGCTACGGACGGAACGTGTTCAATCTGTTCCTGATGAGGATCAGATCCAGCACGTTGATCTTGCTGTCGTCGTTTACATCGCACCGGTAGTTCAGCCCCGAAAGAGGGCTCTGGTTCAGCGAGTTGCGCACAAGGATCAGGTCCAGCACGTTCACCTTGTTGTCGCTGTTGGCATCGCCATCGATGTTGGTAAGCACATTGGTTTGGGTGCTCCATTCAGACAACTGCCCGCCGAAATCGGCCCTGAGGTCGAACTGGTAGCTGGTATTGGGATTCAGCGTGCGCACGAGCACCGGGCTGGCCCATTCGGCCAGTGTGCGCCAGGCCGCAACGGCGGTGATGGCGCCGTCGGACTGCACGTAGCCGCTCTTGCCTCCCGCGCACCTGATGATGAACCTCGTGGCCGGATCGTATGTGCCGGGCGAGAGCTGCAGCCTGATGATCCGCGGCGATAGGCCAACGATGCCGGGCGCGGCCGGTGTGGGCACCTGCACGTCCGCCGGCGTGTTCACTTGTGTTTCAGCCGAGAACGTGGAGGTTGCCTCGTCCCAACTGCGTGAAACCACGCAGAAGTAGCTGGTGGCGCCGGCTTGCAGGCCGGTTACGTTGACCAGGCTGCCCCATTGGGCCATAGTGCGCCATTCGGGCACAAACGGCGCGAGCGCGCCAAACTCATTGACATAGCGGCCGCTTATGCTTTCCCGGATGGCAAAGCGCGTCTCGAGGGAATTGAGGCCGCGGTTGATCGTCAGTTTCATGCCCGTTTGTGTGATGTTGCTCACCGTGGGGGCATCGGGCTGCACGGGGTGCAGGTAAACAGTGATCGGCGCTGACGGGCCGGTAGTATTCTGCTGCGGATGCGAGTCGCGCGCCTGCACTGTGATATTGTATTTTCCGCCGGGCACCAGGCCGGTGGGCTCCCACGTGCGATCCGTCCGCCAGCCGCTGGCCAGATTGGTGCCCTCCCCTTGCAGCGCAAACTGATACTGCACCGGGCCCGTCTTGTCCGTCGCCTCCGTGCACTCCACAAAGAAGCTGTCGCTGCCCGTGGCCACCGCGCGCCCGACGATGCCGATCGGATTGGGCGTAGGGGGCACGTCGTCGGTGTCCATCGCCGCGAATACCAGGCTGGGGCTGTAGTCGGTTTGCGTGCTGTCGGGGTGCTGCGCGATCACTATTATCTCGTGCCAGCTTAGTGGTTCGATGCCGGTTACCGTTATGGTGCCCCACTCGGCTATCGTTTTCCACACCGGACTGTCGCTCTCAAACCTCTTGCTTGCGCTCAGGTACATTGTGCCCTCGAAATCGAGGATGGCATACTTGACGCTGGGCGGATTATTCGCCGGATTGATCTGCAGTGTGAAGGAAATGGAGCCAGGCTGCACGGATGGCTTCCCCGGCACGGCGGCCGGCGTCCACGCAGACCTGTAGACGGATGCCGTGCCCGTGTTGGGCGTGGGCAAACAGTCTCTGGCCTGCACGCGGAAATTGTATGTGGTAGCGGGGGTGAGGTTCTCGAAGGTATAGTTGCGCTGCCACACCCACACCATATCCTCGCCCTCCTTCTGGAAGCCGTAGGAAACGTAAGTGAAATCGTCGGTGGCCGCCGTAGCCCTCAGCGAAATGGATGTGGGCGTCTTGGCCACTGGGAATGGTGTACCAACAGAAGTATCGAAATACATCGGGTTGGGCGTAGGCGCGCTTGTATCCGGGTAGCCATCAGTCGTGAATACAGCGTCCAAGCCGAGAACAGAAGAGCTATCGTCCCCTGGGATCCTGCACCAAACACGTATCGTGGGGCTATCCATCCTGACACCCACGATATACGACCATTGCTCGTACGTTCGCCATACGGCCGTGCTGGTTGGATTGCCCGTAACAGATATCCACATGCCGTCGTAATACGTCGTGTTGATGCCGCGAATGGCATACTCGGCCAAGGGATGGTTCGTGCCACGGTCGATAGTAATGAACACCCTGTTGCCAGCGGGCGTGGTGGTAACGCGCGCGTTACCCCTGTATATGGCCGGCGGGCACGGCGCGGGCGGCACGGCTACACTGCTCGGTGCCGACCAGCCGGTTTCGTTGCCCAGGTCGTCGCGATACTTCACTCGGAAGGCCGAGACGATCGCTGTTACGGCGGGCGTGAAAGCATAGGTGTTAGCGCGGATCCATCCCGACGCCGGGAAAATACCGCCAACAGATTCAAAGTAATAGCTTACGCCGGCCGGATCGGAGGCCGTTTGCGCTATTACCTGCACGTTTGCGCCCACCATCGCCGCCGAAATCACCACCGGGGGATTCGGCGTGGGCGGGTTGAATTCGATCTTCGAGCTCAAAACCGCGGTGGCTGGCGTCTCCATTTCGCTTGGGTTGCGGGCTATCACCTTGAAGTTGTACACTACGTTCGGATCGAAGTCGGTGAGGTACACCCCCGGCCATTCCTGCTTCGACAGCCAGGCCTTGTTCTCGGCGCCCACTATCGTGCCCGAGCTGCTCAGGAACATGTTGGTCAGGTTGGTGATCTGGATCGCATACCTGGCCTCAGCCGGGTTGCTGTCGTTGATGTTCAGCCACGCCCGCTGCAGCACGCCGTCCGTTGTCATTGTCGGCTTGAGCGGCTGGCTGCACTTCGTCCACACCGTCAGTATCTCGGTATATCCGCCGATGAGGACGCTGTCCTTGGCGCGGGCTCTGAATTGATACTGCTTGCAGGCCGTGAGAGCCGGCGCGCCGGTGGGCTTATTAGTTTGGAACGTGTATTCACGCGAGCTGGGCTCGGAGGCGTACTGTAACCACCCGGTAGACTTGTTGTCGGTGATGTTCACAAACTCGTAGGAAAGGGAGGCTCTGAGGCTCGTATCCGTCACCGCCACAGGCTTTACTTTTATGCTCGTTGTAGTCGCACTGGTATGCGGGTTGAACGTCGACAACGGCTCCCACTTCAGCGGGTCTGGTGCTGGTGCAGATGCATCTGTGCCGATAGGCGTCACACCATACACGCCGCTGAAGGCGGTTTCCGCGCCGGCGCCATTGCGAGCCTTTGCACTCACGTCGATGTAGGTGGCCGTCGGCAAGCCCTTGCCCTCGATGTAAGTGGTGGAAGGGAATGTCCAGTCGGCCTTCTTGCGCCACACGGGGTCGGTCACCAGGTTCCACGTCTCGTCCAGATATTTCGTGGTGGTGCCCCACTGCACACAGATGGCATAGTCGGCCGAGGCGGAGTTCGAGTCGGTGCCGAATTTGAATCTGATCGTGGTGTCGTTGGTGCCTGCCACGGACAGCGGGGTGGCGGGTGTTTGTGCGGTCCTGTAAATGGTGGCAACATCCGACCACGCCGTTTCATATCTTTCCGCCTTCAGCAGAGAGCTGCTGTCGCGGGCCTTCACCCTGTAGCTGTATTGGCCAGCGGGAACACTCACCGAGCGCGTGTAGCTGCGCGAGGTTTGCCAGCCGCTGCTTTGCCCGTCGGCCTCCGGCCCCGCGTACTCAAAGTAGTATTCCACGGGCGGGCTGTTGTCAAGCGACTCCGAACATGTCATCGTAACCTCATACTCGGAGAAGCCCGATAGCGTGGGCAGTGTGGTGAAGTACGGCACAGGTTGCGGCGGGCCATTGTCGATGGTATAGACCGTTGTGCCATTGCTGAACCCGCTCTGCATGCCCTGCCCGTTCATCGCCACGATCTTGAACGTATATGACGTATCGCCCAGCAGGTTCTTCACTTCCACCGTGCCCCATTCCTCCTGCAGCCGCCACACGGGCTGCACAACGGCCTCGCCAAACCTGTTTACGTAAACATTGTCCGTGACATTGTAGATTGCCAGCAGCACCCTGGGCGAGTTCTCGGCGCCGCGCAATGGTTTAACGCGCAGCGACGACACGGTGGGTGTGCCAACCTCCGGGGCCGGCGGAATGACCGGAGCCACGTAGCCGGTGTGCTTGGCCGAGAAATTCGTCTCGTTTTTGTTCGAACTGATATCGCGCACCTTCACGCGATAGGTATAGTAGCCGCCGCGCACAAGGCCGCCAAGCGTGAAAACGTTGTTGCCGCGCTGCCACCCGCTGGAGGCGCCGCCCGCGTCGCCCCCCATGAACTCGAAGAAATACTCCACGGGCGCCTGCTGGTCGTCAACCGTCGGCACCGCCGTCATAGTGATTGAATCGGTGCCGGGAATACCCTGCGGCACCACCGTGAACGTCGTATCCAGCGGCGTTGGCTTCACGCTGTCGGCCGCCACCACAAACGTGATCACCGGTGTGGCCGGCTGCGTGGCCGGGCTGTTCTCCAGCCCAACGAGCGTAAGGTTCACCGTGTGCGTGCCCGGCAGCAGGCCGTCCACCGTGGCGCGAACCGTCACGGGTATCGTGGTTGTCGTCCTGTAGATTATCCCTCCCGACGGCTCAAACGTTACACATGGCTGGTCGGGCACGAGCTCCCAGGTGAACGCATTGCCGCCGCCCGCGTTGGTTATCACAAGCTGCTGCGTGGCGGGCGATATTGCACCTTCGGTTGCGCTGAAAGTGAACTGGGTTTTATCGTAGCTGAGCAGGCCCGGATTTTCGGTGATGTTCATCGTTACTTGTACGGTGCTAATGGAAGAGCCGGCCGTGAAAACCACGTTTCCCGTGTAGGCGCCGACCGTGAATGACATTATGCTGAACGAAAGCTGCACCTCCTGGGATTGGCCGGGGCCGACCGTACCGGACGTTTGGCTGGGGGTGATCCAGGGGGAGTCGGACACGCACGACCACGCGACGGTGGACGTCAGGTGGCGCACGTTAATCATAACGGGCCGCGGCAGGTATTGCCAATCGGCCGAGAACGATATGAACGGCGGCGACGCCCTGAAGGCGGTTACGTCCGAGCGTGTGGCTACTATCTGGTAGCTGGGCAACAGTTCATTGTTGCCCCATTCATTCACGCTGATGTAATACGTGCCGGGCACCAGCTCGATGTGGCGCAGAGTGTTTGTGCCCGTGCCCGACGAATAGGCCATCTCGTCCACAAGATTCGGATCGGGCGCCGACGCAACCGTGCTGTCGTAGAGATAGAGCTCGGTGGTTTTCGTGCCGCTCGAAATCACCACCTCGATGTCGGAAAGCTGCGTTATGTTGATCTTGTACCAGTCGATGTCCTCCAGCGGCGAGAGGCTGTGATTGGCGCTGGGCGTGCCGCTCGTGAGCGTGGTTCCCGTGAGCGGAGTATTGTCGGGTTCGTAGGCGTCGGTGGCGTGCGGCTGCACGGTGAGCGCAACCGTGTACGCGCCAACCACAACGGCATTGCTCATGCCGCGCACTCTCACGTAGTACAGCCCCTTGGGCGCGATGGGCATCTCGATCGTGGAGGTGCTGGTGTAGTCGATGAGGTTCGTCGGCGTGTTGCGGTAGAGGTACATCTGCAGGTCGGCGGCGCTTAGCTGCAGCGTGATGGCGGCCGACGATTCGAGTGTAAACTTCATCCAGTCGTTGTCGCCCAGCGGCTGAATGCAATGCTGCTGGGGCACGCCAGGCACGAGCACCTTGGCCATTTCAGGCGTATCATCGCGCTCATAAATATCGCAGTAGCTGATGATCGGCGTGTAGACGATCTGGTACGCGCTGATCATTGCGTCGTTGTTTTTCTGACGCACCTTGAAGTAATACTTGCCGGCTGCCACGGTGAAACGTTCGATCTTCGCAAAACGCCCGTCGTGGCCGGAATTATCGTCCACGGCTATCGGCAGGGCGGAGGGGTTGGTGAGGATCGAGCTGTCGTACATCTCCATGTAGGTGTCGTCGTTGAGCCCTATGCCGGTGGTCTCCACGGTGATCATCTCTGCGTTTTGCGTCAGGTGAATGTACACCCAGTCCACGTCGCCCACAGGGTCAATGGAATGCGCCTGTGCCACGCCATCGATCAATTCCTTGGCATCGCCTGGTGTGTCGTCGGGCTCGAAAAGGTCGCCGATGGCCGGAAACTGCTGCAGCGTGAGCGTGTAGTGCGGGATTTCCTCGTAGTGGCCCAGCACCTCCACGCAAATGTAATAAATCCCGGCGGGCAGCGTGGCCACCTCGATTGTCGAGTAGTAGTTCACGCCGTTATCGTCGTTGTAGTCGATCAGCTCGAAAGCATAATTGTACAGATACAAGACGGTATCGCCGTATTCGTAGACGGTGGAATCAGTGCGGATGACAACGCGCGACGGCTCGTCCAGCACAAAGTAGGCCCAGTCGAGGTCGCCGATCGGCGCCAGGCTGCGCACCTGCACCTGGCCGGGGCTGATCCTGCGGGCGAATGCCGGCTGATCGTCGCGCTCGTATGCGTCAACGCCGGCATACGTGAGCACGATGCTGTATGGGTCTACAACCGAGAGGTTGCCGGCCGAGTAGACGCTCACGTAATACGTGCCGGCGGCCAGGCCCGGCATCTCGATTATGGCGTATAGCAATCCGCCCGGCGGCGGGTTCTCCGGATCGTCGATATGCCCGATCAGCTCGTAGTCGCTGTTGTACAAGTCCAGCACCGTATCGCCCAACGGATCGCTGCCGCTGGTTACTATCCGGATGCTGGTGTCTTCGGCTAGCGTGAAATAATAGTAGTCAAAGTCGCTGGTAGGAAAAATATTATGGTCAGACTGCACCTCGTCGAACACCAGCAGCGTTGCATCTTCGAATGAGTCGTCGTCTTCGTAGTCGTCGGGAATATGCGCCGCCGGGTAAGCCTGGCACAGCGCATCCACGTCTTGCGGGCTCAGGATGTTCTTCATCACGCCCATCTCGAGCGGATCGAACATCAAGCTGTCCGCATACTCGGCATCGGTGGTGAAATCGAGCTGCACCCAACGGCCGATCTCGCGCAGAATCACCGACTTCAGGTCGTATTCATCTTCCTGCGGAACGCCGCTGATGCACCATTTTATTCCTTCGCTGCCGTTGAGGACGGTATCGCATTCGATCAGCTTGCCTTGCGCATCCTTGCGAACCCGCGTTATCGCCGGAACCAACGGGTCCAGCATGCCCTCGCCCGTAGCGCTCCACGTGAACGTGTTTGTGCCGTCGTAGTTGTTCGACGTGCGGTTGTCGATGCCATCGAGCACAAATCGAAGGTAGCTGCCATCGGGCCGGTTCCATTGATCTATGCACCCCTGCACTATCGGCGCAAATTCCCCCGGCGCACCGGCCTCGTTAATGTGGTAGGGCACCGGCAGGTTGGTGTCGGCCCATCGCGAGCCATTGTACAGCTCCGCCCATGCCGCAGTTGTCGTCAGCAGCAAACCACACGAAACCAACAGCGCAATCCTTTTATGGGCAGTCACTGCTGCCTCCTTTCATCTACAAAAATGCCTGATGCGTTTGAAGTGCAGAACCTCTCCGCCGCTTGCATGCAACTTTGATAGTACTTCCCATACTAATTCTATCCCGAAAAAGCCGGTCTGTCAAGCTTCCTGCCGGTTTTTTACATGCAATCTTTCATGAAAACTCGCCGGTGCCGCCTCAAACCCGCAATGCGTCTTGCCAATACCGCATGATGATGTTAAAGATCGACACCCGGGTACAGTCCCACGGGAATGCGGCGCCCCGAGCCGCTGCCTTCTACCCGTTAGTTCCCCGTGATCGAGATTGGTTCCAACTGCGGAAATTATGCTGAAGGCGATGCGGGAGGCACGTTTTCGGACGCTGAATCCGGCAAACTCCCGGGCGCGGAGCCGACGCCGGAAATTGCAGATGCCTGCGCCCCCGGCCTCCGCACAACGCTCCTCGCCAGCATCAGCGAAGGCACGATCAGCAGCAGGCACAGCAGCGCCTCCGTCCTCTTGCCGGCCGCCATCAACATCGACGAATCGAGCAGGATGATCCCCCTCAGGCACGTGCGCACCAGCGAACCAATGCTGCGCCCGTCCACCACCCTCGCCGCAGACGCGGCCGCCAGCATTATCCACGCCGCCAGCACCGACAGCGGCACGAGTGCCGCCGGCGACAGAAAACCGCCGCTGCCCGTCATGCAGAAAGCCGCCAGCGGCAGCAGCGAAGCCGCCGCAAGCGAAGCCACCGCGAGGAATTCCTTCCTCGTGCTGTGTGCTTCCTCCTGCAGGCTCACCAGTGTAACCGCGCACACATAAAGCCCCAGCGTGGCCGGAAACAGCCACAGCCCCGCCAGCGCACCGCCCCCGGCCGCTATGCCCAGCCACATGTTGAAAAAGCGGCAGGCGCCCATATTTGCGCAGCCGGTGAAACCCTTGTGCTTCAGGCGCGCGTTGTAGGCAAACGTGAGAACCGCGAGCACAACCGCAAGCATGAAACAGTGCGTGCCCAGCCGTCCGGCAAGCAGCAGGCCCAGCACCATCATTAGCGATGCCGCCAGCATCGCGGTGCCCTTGCGAACAGCGCCCGACGGCAGCGGGCGGTCGGCGTGCAGAGCGCGGTCGCGCCCCAGGTCCAGGATGTCGTTCCACGCCATGCCCGCCGAATAGATCAGCGCCGACACCACCAGCGCCAGCGGCAGGCGCACCGCCGCCGCCACCCCGGCCGTCGCCGGCCCGGCCGCCGCCGGCACGAG
This sequence comes from Planctomycetota bacterium, assembly GCA_035527355.1. Classification (GTDB taxonomy): domain Bacteria; phylum Planctomycetota; class PUPC01; order JABMSA01; family JABMSA01; genus DATLAR01. Next base: position 7,823 of record DATLAR010000051.1, on the reverse strand, counting down.
CGATGCCAGCACAAAGCCTGCGTACACGTCGGCTATGGCAGTGGGCAGGTTCCACACGCGGATCAGCCTGAGGTATGCCAGAGATGTGGACTGACGGTTTGCGGTGTTCACATGTGGCCGTATGTTTCGGCTAGTCGAAGACAAGCACATCGGAGAGCAGCGAAATGCTTATCATCTCGGAAAGTTTGATCTTCACTCTCGCCCGGTTGCGCTGGATGCCGAACTTCCGGGCGTTCATTACGTAGATTTCCTTCGTGCTGCGCGAATCGGTGGTATCGTGCACGTCCACGTCGCGCAGCGTGACGAATCCGTCGGAGCAATCTTCGAGCGTGCCCAGATACACGTATGGCGAGCGCGTATCCACCACTACTTCGCGTTCGAGCAGGCCGCCCATTTCCGCCGGTTCTCCCATTTTAACCTCCGTGGCGATTCAATGGAACTGCTTTTCAGGGCGCTACCGCAGCGCCCGGTAGATCACGTCGCTGATCACCTGCTGGCCCGAGTCGTTGGGATACGTGTAGTACACGCCGTCGTCGAGCTTGGATTTGAAGTATTCCAGCATCGAAGTGCCGTCGAGCGCCGTGTGGATGTCTACGAAGCCGGTGTGATTTTCAGCGGCAAGCTCGCCAATGGCGTTGCGGTATAACCTTGAGAGCTCAACGTTTGTGGGCACGGGCGGGGGCGATACGAGCACCAGGCGCACGTTTGGTTGCGCGCGGCGGGCCATGTCGATCATGACCTGCACGCTGCGCTTGAAGTCGCGGATCGCCACGCCGCGGCTTACGTCGATCGAGCCCGGGCTGATCACGATCACCTCGGGCGTGCGCGTGGCCAGCACTTCGGCAAAACGCGGCACGTCGGCCAAGACGCCGTTCACCTCGTCCGAACGCTTCACAAAGTCGAAACTGCTGCACGAAACCTCGCATTGCGAGCGCAGCAGCGCAATATAGCTCGTGAAGGTCTCCTCGCGGCAGGGCGGGTTCTCCATCACGCTGCCGTAGAGCAGCACCTTCTTCTTCGAGAAATCCACTTTCGACAGCATGTATTTGGGCAGCGCCCACCGGCGGAATGCGGCCTGGTCTACGATCCGCGTGGTGATGATCACGCGGTTGTTGCCGCCGTTTACAAGGCAGCCCACCACCGACTTCAGCTTCTCGATCCTCGAGCCGAGCGGAATAACGTGAAACGTGGCCGAGCACAGCGGCACATTCGCCGCGGTGAGGCTCACGTCTATGTCGCAGTCCTGGCCGAAGTAATCGGTATCGAACTGGATGGAAAGCGCCGACTCGCCGGAGTCGGCCGTGTAGATGCCGGAGCGTTCTTCCAGCGTTCGGCCGGAGGGCCGCGCCTTCAGCAGGTACCGCCAGTTCAGCGAGATGGCGCCGATCACGTTCGAGTGCACGCGGAACGACAGGTTTTCCTTCTCGCCCACAAAAATGATATTCGGCGCGCTGATGGTCTCAAGCTTGAACCACGCGCTCTTCATGTCCGGCGCTTCAAAGCGGCAGCTTCGCTCGAACGTGCCGAGCACCTGCCCGTTCGAATGCGCCTCCAGGCGCACCCGGTGCGTCCGCTCGGCTTCCAGCGGCACCTTGATCTGATCGTCGTGAAAGGTCAGGTTGCCGATCTTCCAAACGTACTTCACATCGCGCCGGCCGGAAACATTCGAAAGATTCACCAGCTCCACCGGCACCACCGTCTTCGTGTCGTTCAGCCGTATCCCAACCGGCGACGGGCTGAGCGTGAAATAAACCGACATCCCGCCGGTCGCCTTCTCAAACTCCCTTGGCTTCACCAGCACGTGTTTGGCGAAGGCTTCCGCAGGCACCAGCTCAAACTTTTCGGTGCCCGGGCGCATCCAGCCGAGCCGCGCTCCCTGAAAAGCCCCCATCTCCGAAAGGATCAGCCTCACGTAGTGATGCCCCTGCTTGAGCACCGCCGCACCCGACGTCTGCCAATGGCCGGTCGGTCTGTTGCGCACGTTGGTGTTGCTCGTTGTCAGGGCGCCGTCTATGAACAGAAACGCCGGACAGCCCGAATCGACGGAGAAATGATACTTGCCGTCCAGCTCGATATTCAGCAGACCCTTGATGCACGTGATGTAGCGTTCGTTGCCCATTCGCAGGTTCGAAGGGTTTTGGCTGAAGTCTATCTTATCGGCAAGAACGCGGCCGTGCAGCGTGGTATCGCCTCGCAGAGCGGCCTTGACGGTGGGGATGGTGATCGGGAAAATCTGCGCGGCCGTCTGCAGCGTTGTGACCGAAAGCGCGTTGTTTGACGGGAAAAAATCGCCTGCCGCCTGTGCGCCGCCGGCCTTGCCCTCGTAATAGATGCAATAGTCGCCGCCGGCACCGGAAACGGGAAAATAAACCGACAGCGTGTCGGGCTTTCCCATGTGATATGCCTTGGCGGGCAGCAGCTTGCCCGTTGAATCAACCACGCGAACGTCGTTTGCCGCCTCGGGCACGTGTGCGTTTTCACGGTATATCTCGGCCAAGGCGATGATGGGCGTGGTGTCGTGCTTGTCGAAAACAGCCCAATCGCCCGCAAAGGATGCATCCGCGCCAACGATGCCGGCGGTCACCTTCACGCGGTATTTCCACGCGGTGTTCCACCAAGGCGGGTTGAACCCGGAATCCGGCTGCGCGGCCGGAGCCGCCGAAGGCTGATCGGGCGCCGACGTGGCCGACGCTTCCGATCCGCCAACGGCCGCCGCGCCCGGCGCGAGCAGCGCCAGAAGTATTAGGATTGGCCAGGCATGTCTATTGATCATGCTGCTACAAGTGCTCCGCGGTCTGCGGCCGCAACTGCCGTACCTCCTTTACCGTATCCAGCCCGTGCACCGTTTTCTCCCAGTAAAACGGGCGGAAGAACAACTGCAGGAAGCCTTTCCACGCGCCGATGCTGATCAACACCCAATAAAGCGGCATCAGCAACGCAAACGGCACCAGCGCATACATCCTGCGCCGTATGCACGCCACTATATGCATCGCCACGAAAAACACGTTCGCCAGCACCAGGGAAAGCGTCATCACCCAAAACACGATCGAAACCCTGTTCCACATTACCGTTTCGGCCACGTTCACGGTGCCGCGCGGCACCTCGGTGAAAAGCATCTGCCACGACAGCCGCTCGTCGGGCCCCGGCGAAAGCCTCAGGATGTTGTGCAATGACGTCTGCTTGAGCTGCATCACTGTTTCAAACGACCAGTTGTGATTCGACAGGTCGACTGCCCACAGCCCTACATACACCAAGCCCATCAGCCAGAAAAGCGGATTCAGCAGCAGCATCAGCGACAGCCCCCCCACGCTGGCCAGGAAATGGCTGAAGCCCCAGGGCCGGAGCTGCCAGAGCGTCTTGAGCGGGTTGCGCATGTGCACCAGGTGCGTCTGGATGTAGCCCTTCACCCAACGCGACCGCTGCCTGATCCAGTTGAAAAGCCGCGAGTTTGCCTCCTCCCACGTTGTCGAATCCAGCACCTGCGTCTTGTAGCCCATCTTGTGCAGGCGGATGCCCAGGTCGCAGTCTTCGGTCACGTTGAACGGATCCCATCCGCCGATTTCCTTCAGCACCGAAGTCCTGAAGTGATTTGACGTGCCGCCCAGCGGGATCGGCGCGCCCAGCGTATGCAGACCCGGCAGGTACAGGTCGAACCACGTGCTGTATTCCACGGTGAACCAGCGCGTAAGCAGGTTCTGCCGCGGGTTGAAATAATTCAGCTTCGCCTGCAAGCAGATGGTATCGGCGCCGCACTTGCCAAACGCCGCCACCGCCTTCTTGAGCTGGTCGGGGTCGGGGCGGTCTTCGGCGTCGAAGATCACCAGGTACTCGCCGCGCGCGCGGGCCAGGCCGTGGTTGCAGGCCTTGGGCTTCGTCTTGGGCCGCGAGTCCGGCACCACCACCAGTTCTACGCACGCCGGCAGCGCCGCCCGCTGCAACGCGGCAATCGTCTCGTGGTCGTCCGGCTCCAGCAGCACCTTCACGTCCAGCTTGTACTGCGGGTAGTCCAGCGAATTCACCGCGTGGACGATTTTCTCCACCACGGCCTTTTCCTTGTATAGCGGCACAAGCACGGTGTAAACCGGCAGCTCCCACGCTTTCAGCTCGGCAAGCTCGGCCTGCGAAATTCGGATTTCACGGCGCTTCACCGCCGATAGCAGCACGATGATCAGCTTGTAACCGGCCACACCAAGATACACGGCGCAAAAAAGGTGCAGCACGTGAAAGAAATGCAGCCAATCCCAGAAAAGCACCAGCACGGCCGCACCCAGAATCAGCGAATACCAGATGAGCTGCCACCAGCGGAATACCTTGTTGGCCGAATCCTTCGGATGCTTCCTGAGGAATTCATTGATGGTGGTTTCCTCGTAGATGCGGATCACTTCGCAGGTGCCGGCGGCTGTACCGCCAGGGCACGCGGTGCAGGCCGGCTGGGCCGGTGGAGCTTCCACCGGGCATTCGACCGCTTGAGATGGCGGCGAGTTTTCCGCATCGCCGGCATCATGCGGCGGAAGAATCGCAGGCGTTTCGCTGGTGTCGTGCGCGGAAAGCTCGATATGGTCGGGATTGCAGGCCCCTTGCAGCTCGGGATCGACGGGGCCGTTATGCTCGGCGGCCAGCTCGAAAACCGTCAGCCCGCAAGAGATCACGTCGCCACGCGAGAGCCTTCGCATCGCGATGCGCTCGCCGTTCACACAAGTGCCATTCAGACTCTGCAGGTCGGAGATGACCGCCACGTCATCGATGATGTCGATCGTGCAGTGGGCGCGCGATATCTCCTTGTCCTGCAAGATAATCTCACATGACAACCCCCTGCCCAAGGTATACGAGCCGCCGGCGCGTATGCTGAAACGTTTTCCAGCCTCCGGCCCCTCTCGTATAGTCAACACATAATTCATGGGCGCACCCGGAAAAGGCGTATTTCGGATTTGTAAGGCGCAGTGGCGGCCTCGCTTCCAGTACAAGAATTATAGAAGCCCTGCCAAGGCCATTCAAGCAGATTCGCTTTACGGAGCCGGGAGTGACTGTAATATTTTGCATGCCTGTGTAAGAGAGCAGGGATAAGGCGTCGCGCTTGCCCTTTGTCGGCCGCACTGTCCGCCATTTGCCGTCTGCCTTGGCCCGTTTACCGCCTGCTCCAGTTGGGCAGGATGTCGGCGTGGGCTTGCAGCATCTCGTCGAAAGCTGCCCGCGCCGCCTGCTTGTCGGCTATGGCCGGATCAGCGTCTATTGCCTGGTGCGCCAGGCGGATATCGGCGTGCACCGCGGCCTCCACCGCGAAATTGATGGCTTCGGCGGCAGGACGACACAGCGCGGCGATAGCCGGCGGCAGAGCGCCTATCTTGCGCGGCCGCGGCCCCTTCGCGTCAACGTCCACCGGCACCTCCACCACCATGTCGGGGGCAAAATCGGTGATCGCCTCGCCATTCGCCACATTCAGCATGTCGAAAAGGAAAGGCTTGTTGCGCACCACCGCGTTCACGTAGTCCATCGGGCGCTCCCACGAGCGCTGCCGGCGCAGCGGCCGCCAATCCTCGGTACCGTCGGCTATTCGTTGCAGCCGCGCACGCCGCTCGTCGCGCTCGCCCGGCGTGCCGTGGTGCCCGCCGCCGGCGACGGCCAGCCGCGAATCGAACGGCACAAACTCGCCGAGGTGCGAATCGCCGGTGGGGCAGAGATAGCCCGTTTCCTTCAGGTATTTCAGCGTAAGCGGCGCGAAATGCCCGGCATCGGCCTTGGCCCGAACTTCGGGATACAAATCGCGGCCCGTCTTGCCGTCGCGAATCTCAAGGAACCACGAGAAATGGTTCAGCCCGGCCACCGTTGCCCTGATCTGCTCCGACGGCAGGCCGAACATCCGGGCGAGGTCCCACCAGCCGCCTAGCGCCACATAGCAGAAGCCAACGGTGCTGATCCTGGTGTAGCGGTTTGCCGCGAGCACCACGCGTGTGAGCGGGTTCGACGTGTTGAGCAGCGTGGCTTGCGGGCACAGGCGTTCCATGTCGCGGCAGATCGAAAGAACCAGCGGCACATCGCGTATGGTGCGCGACAGCCCGCTGATCGAGCCGCACTCGCCCGACGTTTCGTGCAGCCCGTGCTTCTCGGCGATCCGGCGGTCGATCTCCCAGCGCCGCAGCAACTGCACCGCCACCGAGGTGGTAACAAAATCGGCGCCGGGCAGCGCCTCGCAGCGATCGGCCGTGCTGCTGAATTTCACGCTCACGCCGTGCTCGCGCGCGAGCCGCCGGCCAATACCCTCCATAATCTGCGCCAGCTCCAGGTCGAGGTCCACCAGGTGTATCTCGCAACCGTCCAGCCGGTGGTCCACAATCGCATCGTACAGCAGGCCGAAACCAAACACGTAGCTTCCCGCCCCGATTACAACGATCTTTGGTCCGTTCATCGAAACCTCCGCAAGTCTCAGCAGCCGGTATGCAGCAACGGCAGGTATTATAACGGTGGCGGCCGGCAAATGGAAGCGGAAAGGGTGCGCCTTGCGCCGGTGGAGCAATGATCGACCGGCAAGCCGGGTGCTCTCCAGGAGTCCTCCCCGCCCCGTTGACGGGAAGGGGGCAGAAATGGAGTTCTTTCCGCCCAAAGATTCCTTGACCTTTCCCCCGCGATGCGCTAAAATCGGCTCAGGCTGATGCAACGAGGTGTAATTTGTTCGATGCTGTCATAACCGGCCTGGGGGTGGTATCGCCGCTGGGCAACAGTGTGGATGCGTTTTGGGAATCGCTGTGCGGCGGCCGATCCGGTTTGGCGCCGATCACGCGTTTCGATGCATCGCCGTTCCGCAACAACCTCGCCGGCGAGGTGAAGGACTTCGAGCCTGCCGCCTCCGATGCCGGCCTCGCCCTCGCATACCAGTTTGCCGCTCGCGCCATCCGCGACGCCTGGCGCGACAGCGGCCTCGATTGCCCCATCTCTCCTCCGATCACGGGCATAGTAACCGCGACAAATTTCGGCAGCGCCGCGCTCGGCCATGCCATCTGCGAGAGCATTATCCGGAAGCAGCCTCTGCCGGCCGCCTCCGCACAATGGGAGATGGACTGGCTGACCAACCGCATAGCCGACGAGCTGGGCCTGGCCGGGCCGCGGGCCACGATCTCGCTGTCGTGCGCGTCGGGCGTGGCCGCCATCGGGCGCGCGTTCGATTACATCCGCGCCGGCCGCGCGCGTGCGGTGATCGCCTGCGGTTACGACGAGCTTTCGTTCTACGCGTACAGCGGCCTGAGCGCGCTGCGTGCTATCACGCCCGATATGATCCGGCCGTTTGACAAGAATCGCAAAGGGACGCTTTTTGCCGAAGGTGCGGGCGCCCTCGTGATCGAATCGCGCGAGTGGGCCGAGAAACGCGGCGCGAAAATCTACGCCGCCGTGCTCGGACACGCGATGAACAACGATGCCTTCCACATGACGGCGCCCGACAAGACCGGCCGCGGCATAATCGCCGTGATGCGGGGCGCCCTGGCCGATGCGAAAATCGACCGCGACGCCGTTGACCACGTGAACGCGCACGGCACCGGCACGCCTTTCAACGACAAGACCGAGACGATGTCGATCAAGGAAGTCTTCGGCGAGCGGGCATACAAAGTGCCGGTGAACTCGATGAAATCAATGATGGGCCACACGATGGGCGCCGCGGGCGCGCTCGAGACCATCGGCGCCGCGCTGAGCATCCGCGACGGTGTCATTCCGCCCACGGTGAATCTGGAAACGCCAGACCCGGAATGCGACCTCGATTACGTGCCGGGCACCGCACGCGAGACGGCGCTGAACGCGGTGCTGTGCAATTCATACGGCTTTGGCGGCACCAATGC
>DATLAR010000050.1:0-2915 GCA_035527355.1 Planctomycetota bacterium | reverse complement strand
GCGCGGTCGGGCACGATCTGGCCGGCCTGGTCTACTTTTGCAAAGCCTGTAGCTTGCGCGAGCCAGCCGGCCTTGCGGCCCATGACCTGGTAGACGATGGCGGCGGCGGTTTCCCAGCCTTGGACAATCTTGCCGTCGACCTCGAAGTTGCCTTTTACGCTGTATGATGAGAAGTCGCTTCGGACGGCTTTGATTGCGGTGGCGTTGTAGAGCGCGGACGATCCGAAGCCGGGGCTGTGATGTGTGGCGGGCAGATCGTTGTCCACCGTCTTGATGCCGTGGATGACGGCAACGTCGGCAAACTTGCTGAGGCCGAGCAACTGATCGGCGGAATCGTTGCCGCCGAAGTAGATCACGGCGTCGATGCCGAGGAGCTTGAGGTTTTCGGCGATTTTGCGGTATTCGGGTTCCTTTGGTTTCATGCGTGTGGTGTGCAGGCCGGCGCCCGGGCCGTTGAACGCGAAGGATGAGGGGTCCATCGCGGAGAGGTCTACGATGTTGCCGGGTATGTTGGCGTTGAGGAGGCCTTCGAGGCCGTTGATCATGCCGAGCATCTGCCAGCCGCTCTTCTGTGCGGCGTCGAGCGCGCCGGCCACTTCCCAGTCGATCACGGGCGTGGGGCCGCCCGATTCGCCTACGATAACTTTCTTCGCCATAGGTAGAGGACTCCTTTGGATTGACACATTGCGCGGTCGCGCCTTCCGATCCGGATTAGTATACCACACTGCGATGAAATCAGCAATAGCAAAAATGGTGCGGTCCGGACGGCGTTTCCCCTTGACTATCTCGGCGTTGGCCGTATAATTCCAGAGTACTGCAGAAACTGAGGAGACACGCTTGGATAGCCATTCAGTTAATATCGCGCCGCCTATTCCGAACCAGCCTGGGCAGCCGCTGCTGTGGGAGCGGTGGCTGAATGCCGGTGCCACGGGCCGGCTGGAGGTTATTGAAACCGAGCCTGGCACGCCGGGCATTCTCCAGATTTCGCGGCACTCGGGCAATGTGGCGTGGCACAGCGTTGTGCGAAAAACCGAGCCGCGAAAGGAATACCGGCTCGGGGGGGAAGTGCGCGGGGCCGGCCGTATTGCGCTCCAGTGGGTGCGGATAAGCAAGAGCTGGACTGCGCTGAGCGAGGCCCCTTCGCTCCATTCGGTGGAGGTGATGATCGAAAGAGTCTGCAGCTCGGGCGTGAGCGGCAGCTTCTGGGAGCACGAAACGGCTGGTTGCATCGCACCGCGGCATTCCACGCATTGCCGCATAATACTTGAAGCCACCGATCCCTCCAAGCCCGCGGAATTCAGGGGCATCTATCTCGACGGCCTGGGCGTGGACCCGCTGGAGATCCAGTATTGCCAGGCCGGATATCATCCCGACGCCGACAAGACAGCGGTGGTGCAGATGATCGGCGAGGCGAAGAGCGGCCGGTTCTTTCTCATCGATGAAACGGGCAAGGAAGTTTTTGCCGAGGAGCTTGAGCCGATCGAGCAGGAGGCGTGGGCGCGGGCGTTCTGGCTTGCCGATTTCTCCGATTTCCGAAAGGAAGGCAATTTCGCTCTCGCCGTTGAAATAGGCGGCAAACGGCGACGCACCAGGTTCTTCCCCGTCCGCCGGGATATTTACACGCGGCTGTCGGAGCTTGCGCTCGACTGGTTCCACGTGCAGCGCTGCGGCACAATCGTGCCTGGCTGGCACAAGGCCTGCCATACCGATGATGCCGCGGTTGAGGGCGCGGCCGGCCAGTTTGTGGATTCAGCCGGCGGCTGGCACGACGGCAGCAGTTACGACAAGATCACCCCGAATATCTGGATGAGCATACACGCGCTCACGCACATGTTTGAGAAAGGCGCGGGCAGCGGCCGCACGCTGGGAAGCGACCTGCCCGATGCCTTGGATGAATGCCGCTGGGCGGCTGGTTATCTGCTGAAGATCGCCACGCCCGACGGCCGGTTCGCGTCTTACGTACGGGGTGCGAAGACCAACGGCGCCGTGCCCGCCGAAAACGAGACCGACAACCGGCCCCGGAGCGGCGACGAGCGAATCATCGGGCCGCCGTGCGACTGGTCGACCGCTGCGCTGTGCTCTTATTCGCTGGCAAATTTCGCGCGCGTGATCGAGCAGACCGAGCCCGAGTTTGCCGCGCGCTGCTATTCGGTGGCCGAGGCCACCTTCACGGCTATCGAGCAGGCCCGCGAGGCCGATGCCCCCATCGGGCTGCATTCCGGCGCCGCGCTGCTGTGCATCGGCCTGTGGCGAGCGCGGGGCATGGAGAAATACCGCGAGCATTGCTCGTGGAGAATCCTGTCGATCCTTCAGCGGCAGAAGGACGAGGGTATCATAACCGACAGCGCCGATTACCTCAAGCGGCTTCACCTGCCGCTGGCCGAGCGGATACGGCTGCCGGGCATGGTGGAACCGGACATGGGCGTGGAATATGCGCCGGCGCCATTCCTCCACATCCAGGCGCTGATCTGTTACCTCGAGCGCGGCGTCGATGATGCGCTATCGCTCGAAATTCGCGGCTCGCTCGACAAGTTTCTCATCGTGATGAAAGACTGCACGGAAGTGTCGCCTTTCGGCCAGATTAACGAGTGGACGCTGGCAAACGACCCCGCAAACTTCCCCGTGCTGCCGGAGGGGCACAACGCCTTCTACCTGGGCTGCGCTTATTTTCTGGCCAAGGCGGCAATCCTGCTGGAGCGCGACGACCTTGCCGCCATCGCACAGCGGCAGTTCGAATGGGTGCTCGGCCGAAACGTTCGCGGCGTGTGCATGGTTTGCGGCGCCGGCCACCGCGAGCTGGGCGCCTACCACGCCAATTACGCAGTCTATCCCGACCATCTCAACGGCTATCAGCTTGGAGGCGTAGTCAACGGCATCGTTGGCGGCGACGGGCAGGATTATCCCATAGACTTCCC
>DATLAR010000049.1:0-2838 GCA_035527355.1 Planctomycetota bacterium | reverse complement strand
CTTCAGCACGCGCCAGATCAGAAACGTCTTTCGCAGCGTGTTCAGGAAGACCTTGTTTGTGCGCCACCACGACGCGTCGTCGCCGCTGAGCCGGCGTATGACCATTTTGAAATTCATCTCGTCTTCCTCCGGCTTGATGCCATCGGCGTCGGCCTCGGCAAAAAACGTCTGCATCTCCACCTCCTGCGAAACGCCGAAGTCGTACGGCGCCAGCCAGCAGGTGAGCCGCAGGCTGTAGCCGGCCTCGCTGCGGCTGCCCGAGCGCGCCTCCAGCCGCACGTTCCTCGTGAAGAACCGCCCCACCGATTCCTCGCTGTGGCACTCCAGGAAATCCTTCATATAGGCATTGAACGCGGCCGACTGATCGCGCATGACGATGAACGGCAGGTTCAGCTCCCACGTGTCGCCCTTCGGCTCGCTCACCTGCCACGTTCGGGCGATGTCGGGTGTGGCGAGCTTGTGCGCCCGCATTGCGGGATAGATCGACGACCCCACCGTCACGGCCATCACGAGCACCACGGCAAACACGGCCGACATCGACGAGTAGTTTACCATCAGGCCGCCGCCGCCCGCTGCGAAATACGTTACCACCTGCCCCAGCAAATAGCCCGCAATGCAGCCGACCACCGCATACACGCAGCTTTCGGCGATGAACAGCGCCGAGATGTGCACGGGCGACAGCCCCACCGAGGAATACGTCCATATCTCTTTCTCGCGCTCGTACACCGAGCCCAGCATCGTGTTGAATATGATCAGCCCGGCCAGCACTATGGGCAGCGCCAGGTTGCCCAGGTTGCCGAGCGCGCTCGCGCCGATCGAGCTGTAAAGATATGCCGCCGGCGCGTCGCCGCCGCCGCTGCGCACTCCGGCGTAAAGGGCAATGGCCCAGCTCGTCATCAGCCGCTTGAGGTATGCGTCGAGGCCCCCCTCGATTGCGTGCTTCGGCACGGCCGCCACCGATCTGATCGTGCCGCCGTGCTCCACGGCCGACTCGAACGGAATTGCGATTACACTGCCCGATGCGGTGTATGCCACCGATGCAACCGCCACCTCCACGCTTTCAACGTCGTCGTCGCGCTGCCGCTGCACGGGCCGGCTGAACCTGAAGCTCGCCGGTGTCAGCGGATCGTCGTTCAGGTCCACTATGTCATCGAACGCTGGGCCGCCGTCATCCGCCGCGCGCTGCCTGAACACGCCGACCACGGTGAACGTGTCGCCGAGGAACCGCAGCCTGGCCGTGCCGGTATTCCGGCTGTCGATGCCAAGCATTCCGGCCATCTCTTCAGGTATCAGGCACGCGTTGCGCTCGCCGGGCTGAAACCACCGGCCCCATTTCAGCGAGCGGTCGACGCCGGTTACCAGCGGCTCTTGTGCGGAAAGGCCCACGAATCCGAGCGCGCGGCTCGTGCGTGCGGCGCCCGCGGGCCGGTCGGCCTCGCTCACTTCGTAGGTGGTGTATTCCTCGATGCGGCTGCCCACGTGCCAGGCCCGCGGCGACACGATGAAATCCTCGCCAAGCTCCATCTTCAGCCGGTCATACTCCGATGCCTCCAGCGGCGACCAATTGAGGCTGCGGTACATGATGCCTTCGTACGACGCATTCCACGGCAGCGGAAACCGATTGTAGCGCGTGACGCTCTTGATCGACGTGAACGTGAGCACCGTGAACGTGAGCAGCACGATGGCCGTGCACGTGAGCGTTGTTTTCACCTTGCGCCGCCGCATGTACGACACGCCGAGGTTGAACGCGGCAAACGCGGCGCTCATGCGGTTCACGTCGGCCTGCCGCAGCGCCGCCATTCCGCCTTTCATCTTGTTCAGCTCCACGTTGAACTTCATCAGGATGATGCCCGTAACAAGCGTGCCGAGCAGAAGGATGGCAAACGCGAGGAAGATGAGCAAGGGCGTCATAGTGATTCGCATTGCGGGGTGCACGAGGCTGAGGATCGTGAGCACCACCACGAAGATGCCCGCCACGCACGCGATGCGGCGGCGAATGTCGCCGAACGCAAACAGCAGCCGCTCGAGGAAAAAAGCAAACGGCACCACGAGCGCGAGATAGAAGATCACGCCTTTCACCACGTCGTTGCTGGTGGCGATGATCTCGGGATACACGCGCGATTCGTACGACCACGCGTTTTTGGAGTTGCGGTCAAACGCCGCCCAATCGTGCGCGGCCCTGGCATCATCGGCGTCGGCCAGAAACTTGCCCGCCAGCTCGTGCAGGTGCCTGAGGTGCTGGCTCACTATGCCGTTTCGTTCGAGGCGGGCCAGCCGCCACGCATCCAGCGTGTGGAGGTCGGCCGCCACCTGGTAGCTGATCGCAGGCAGCACCTGGCTGCGTTCGGCCATGAAGCCCACGCCTTCGGGCGAGCCTTCCTCGGCGTTGATCAGCACCAGCCGCTTGCCCACCTGCCCCAGGCTCATCGTGAGCTTGAAGCGCGTGCCGGGGCGGGCATAAACGACGACCGCGGGCTCCACGTAGGAGCTGTCGAACTTCGTGGCCTGCGCCAGCGTAAAGCCATAGAACTGCGGCTCGGTCTCGGTGCGGGCGTCGAGCAGTTGAAGGTATTGCAGCGACAGCAGGTATCGCGGGTCGACCAGCCCCACGAGCGAAATGGCCCTGCACGGAAAAACGACGCACGTAACGCCGCCGCCGGCCGCGGGCACCCAGATGTTGCGGAAGTTGAACCTCGCGTTGCCCTCGCTGCCGAGGTCGGGCGCGTGCTCGATATCTCCGGAATCGGCGTTCAGCGCAAACGCCTCGAGATTCGCGGAGGCAGGCCACGGGCTGTGGCTGAAGTCGCAGCCGCCGTCGGCATCGGCCACCGAATACGC
>DATLAR010000048.1:0-10237 GCA_035527355.1 Planctomycetota bacterium | reverse complement strand
AGAAGGAGTATTTGAGGGCGCTTTCAAAGCGGAAGGCGTCGCCCGATGCACGGTCGTTGTAGTCGGTTTTCCATTTCGAGACTTCCAAGCCCACGGTGGTGGCTTTGTTGATCTTGTAGATGGAATTGACGAAGACGGCCTGGTTGCGTGTGGCAGCGTTTGCCATGCCGGTCAGGTCGGTGTCGCTGGGGTTGTCGACGCCGGCGCCGACGTTGAATTCCCAAGGCGATTCGGGTGCGGGTGCGCCTTCAGGAGCGCGTGCGGGCGGCGTGAACGAGAACGCAAACCAGCCGCCGTGCGTGGTGATTTCGCGGCTCGATCCGGCGGTGGTGTTTACCCCCTGGTTTATGCCGGCCACGAAGGCATTCAGGTTGTCGCCGGTGAACGCCTCGCCGCGCACGCTCAACATCTTGGGCACCAAGGGCATCACCACGTCTACGTTTGCCGACCAGCTTCTGAACATGACGTGCCGGTTGCCCGCGTCGATGTCGTATTCCTCTTCGCCGTAATGGCCGGAAACGCCGATGGTGGTGGGCTGATTGGTGAGCAGGGGGAAAGACAGCGCGGTGCGGCCTTCAACGGTGGGGAAGCCGGCGTCTTCGCCGCTGTCGCCGGGGTCGAATCCGCTGGTGCGGCCGATGGTGCGGGCAATGCCGCCCTGCAAAGTGAGCAGGCAATCCTGCATGTCGACCTTCTTAGTAAGCTGTACCTGCGGCCGGCGATAGCCTGCGTTGCCGGCGCAGCCGAGAACGAGATAGTTAAGCGAGTTCGGCGCGAGAGGCGAGATGATGTCCCACGTTTGCCCGGCCAGCACGCTGAAGCTGCTCTCGGGCCAATCCAGCTTTGCATAAGCCTGCCGGAGCATTGGATTGGACTTGTTTTCGGCACCGCCGCCGTAGAAATCAAACTCGATCTTGCCGCTGGTGATCATGCCGTCGGTTTGCGGGCCGGCGATGTCCAAGCCGAGCCGTGTTTCGTTGGCCGTGAGGTTGAACTGATCGTCGTTCTTGCGCGTGCCTTCGGAGAGGACATACATGGCGTAATTGCCCGGATAGATGCGACCGGTGCTGTAGGAGCCATCGAGCTTGATAAAGCCATAGATATTCGCCTTGAACGATGAAAGGACGGGCGACTTGCCCGGCGGGGTCTTCTTTTCGAGGGCTTCCACTCGCTCGATCAACGTCATGTCTGCAGGCGCCGCATCTTTGGGCTTCAGAATGTCCTGCATCAGCTTCTTCAACGCTTCCATTTCCTGGCGGAGGCTGGCATTCTCCTTGGCCAATTCCTCCAACGTCGGCGGCGCTGCCTCACCCGCTGCGGCAAGTGTTTGCAGCCCCGGCAGGATAAGACAGCAAAGACAGACACAGATGGCTGACACGAGGTGCAGTCTCGACATCGCGTAACTCCTTTTGCCTTCGAGAAACATCGGACACGGGTGCAGTAGCAGCGAAACAGGCGCAAGATTCTACAAAACGGACCAAGCCACGTCAAGTGAAAAAAAGACGGATGCCATAGTACATTTTGCACCGCTGCGCTATTATGGAAGGGAAACCGGCCACGCGACGACCACGGCTGTGAATAGCATGAAGGAGACGAGCCGCCAAGGTGTCAGGGGCTTCACAGGCCCGCTAAAGCGGTATCTTCCTTGCCTTTCAGATGCCGGCTTGCTACGATGAATGAAGAGGTGAACGCATGGCTGAAATCAAAAAACCTGAACCCGCGAAGCTGATCGTTGGAATGCTCTCGTCATATCCAGCCGCGTTCGACCTTGCGGCCGAGCGGCTTTGCGGGATATATGGCGCCGTGGAAGTTCAATCGCCGCCGATCCGGTTCGACTTCACGAGCTATTACGAAAAACAGATGGGCAGCGGGCTGCTGCGGAAGTTCATGGCGTTTGAGAAGCTGATCGACCCGACGACGCTGGCCGACATCAAGATACTGACCAACCGGCTCGAGGCCGAACTCGGCCCGATGATTTCGAGCGACGTGCCGCGGCCGCTGAACCTCGACCCCGGCTATCTCACGCTCGCAAAGCTAGTGCTGGCGTCGACCAAGGACTTTTCGCACCGCATCTACCTGCGCGACGGCATCTACGCGGAGGTGACGCTCCGTTTCGAGAAAGGCGGCACCTTCACCGCATCGCCGTGGACCTTTCCCGATTTCACGAACTGCGCCGAGTATCACGCGTTTCTGCTGGAGGCACGCCGGAAGCTCGCCGGGCGAAGGTCATGAGGCCAAAGCTTGACCCGGTTATGCAATTCAGGCTTGAGCAGGCTGCTTTTCTCTGCCTTCGGCAATGGCGCGGCGGACGGCGGCCGACAGCTCGCCCATGTCGTAGGGCTTTTCCAGGAATCCCATCGCACCGTTGCGGACCGCCTCGGCGGCTGCTTCGCTCCGCGGGTACCCGCTGGAAAGCAGAACCTTCACTTCAGGGTTCACAGCCTTCATGCTTTCGAAGATCTCCATGCCGGGCACGCCTGGCATGATAATGTCCAGAATCACCAGGTCCACCTCGTCTTTCCTGCTCGAGTAGAGGTGGATAGCTGCTTCGCCGCTGGTGGCCTTCAACACGTTGTAGCCCATTGATTCGAGCATTCGGCCCACCACTTCGAGCACCACCTCTTCGTCGTCAACGGCGAGGACGGTTCCGCGGCCACGCTCGATTTCCTCGGCGGCCTGCTCTTCGGCCCCGGGGGCTTCTTCGCGTGCGGGCAGGTAGATGCTGAACGTGCTGCCCTTGCCGAGCTCGCTCTCTACGCCGATGAATCCGCCGTGGTTGTGGATGATTCCGTATACCATTGACAGTCCGAGGCCGGTGCCGCCTTTTTTCGAGAAGAACGGCTCGAATGCCCGCTGCCTCGTGTCCTCGTCCATCCCGATGCCCGTATCGGCTACGCTGATGCGCACGTAGCGGCCGGGCTTGGCCGAATAGAAGATGCGCCGCGCGGCCCTCTGCCCCAGTTCCAGGTTTGCCGTTTGCACCGTCAGTTCGCCGCCGTCCGGCATTGCGTCGCGTGCGTTGAGGCTGAGGTTGGTGAGCACCTGCTGCATCTGCACGCGGTCGGCCTCAACCGACCACACGTGCGGTTCGAGGTTCCTGCTGATCACGATGTTCCGGCCGATCGTGCGCGAGAGCATCTCGAGGGTTTCCGCCACCAGCGTGTTGATGTCGAGCACGCGCGGCTGGGCGGCTCCACCGCGGGCAAAGCTGAGAAGCTGCTTTGTGAGGCCGGCCGCGCGCTTTGCCGAGCTTTCGATCCTCTCGACGTCTGTGTGCAGGGGCGAATCGGGAGGTATGGATTGCTTGAGGAACGACGCGTGCCCGAGGACAACACTGAGCACGTTGTTGAAGTCATGAGCTATGCCGCCCGCCAGCGTGCCGATAGACTCCATTTTTTGCGCCTGGAAAAGCTGCTGTTGCATGTTCTGGAACTCCGTGATGTCCTTCAGCACGCCTACGTAGCTGTCGATGTTTCCGTGCTCGTCGAAGATCGGGCTGATGCTGCGCAGCACGCGCAATGGCTGGCCGTCCTTCCTCACCATCGTCACATGGTCTTGTACCACGCCTGCTTCTGCAAGAACGCGGATGACCACGTCGAAAGCTTCCGGCTGGTCTTCCGGCCGCAGCAGGATGGCAACGTGCTTTCCGATAATCTCTTCGGCGGTGTAGCCAAGCATCGCTTCCGCTCCGGGGTTCCAGGCCGTAATGCTGAAGCTGCCGTCGGTGGCAATCAGCGCTTCGCTCACCTTGCGAAAGAATCTTGCGGCCACCCGCCGCTCGCGATCGGCGGCTTTCCACTCGGTAACGTCGCGAGCCACCTCCAGCAGTCTCATGCCGCGCGATGGGCTGCGAACCGAGGTTACGGTCAGCTCATAGAACCTTCCGTTCCTGCCGGTGGCCTCGAAATGCCAGGTTCTTTCTTGCTTCGCGATTCCGGGCTCAAGCGGGCAGCTCTGCATCGGCATCGCCGCAAAGGCCTGCCCGAGAAAATTGTCCGCTTGCCTGCCGAACGACGTCACGGCCGCGTTGTTCATGAAGATCACGCGCCCCGCCCGGTCTTCCAGCACCACGCACTCGTCGAGGTTGTTGAGAATGCTGAAAAGCTGCTCGCGTTCGCTGAGGACCTTTTCCTGCAGCCGCTTGCGCTGGGTAACATCGACGCCGACGGCGAACCGGCCGGCATCGCCGCCGCGCTCGTCGTACTGCTTGACCACCGACCACAGGATAACCCGCTCGCGTCCGTCGCGCGTCATCATGCTCAGCTCGACGTTTTCGCCCGCCCCGCTGATGCGCAATACCTTGTCGAGCACCATCTTTCGGCAATCGGCGTTGGGCAGGATGCGTTCGAATATGCCGGTGTTGCCGATCACTTCGGCGCGGCTGTAGCCCAGCACCCGCTCGGCGCAGCGGTTCCAGAGCGTGGGTGTCAGGTCGGAGCCTATCGCCGCCATTAGCACGTTCGCATTTTCAACGAGGCCCTCAAAGAACGTCTTGCCGGCTGCGATCTCGCGCATCATTCGCATCTGTTCGGTCACGTCGTCGACGAAGATCACCAGTTCGCGGCCATCTCGCCAGGGCAATTGCAGGGGCACGAGCTTGACGTTCATTTCGCGCCAGCCGCGCAGAACGGTGAGATGGCGGGCGAGATCAATTTGCAACGTCTGCCCTGTGGCCAACACCTCGCGGGCAATTTCCTCGAAGCCCTCGTACCTGAGGGCTGGTATGGCGTCTAGCACCGGCTTGCCAAGCACCTCCTTGGGCGGATGGCCGTATTCCTCTTGAAGGAAGCGGTTGTACGATGTGACAACCAGATTCTCGTCGAGCGTCATTATGCCTATGCTGGCGTTCTCGACGATCTGCCGGTTGAGTTCCGTGAGGCTGCGAACTGTCCGCTCGGTTTGGCGGCGTGCCGAGATGTCGCGGGCAGCCACCAGAGCCGCCGCCCTTCCCCTATACTCGATCAACGTTATAGACAGCTCCACCGGCACTCTTCTTCCGTCTTTGGCGATCACCTCCACCTCGACCACGGTGCGCTGGCCTGCCAGCACCTTTGCGCGGCTTGCGACAACGACCTTGCGGTCCTGCTCGGCAACAAGCATCAGGGCGCTGGTGCCGATCAGTTCCTCGGGCATGTAACCGTAGGTCCTGTTGCACTCGGCGTTGGCGTCGAGGATCACGAAACTCAAGTCTACCACCTTGATTGCATCGGGCGACGAGTTGAACATGTGCCGGTAAGTTCTTTCGGATTTCTGCAGGCGTTTGAATAGCAGGCTATTGTTTAACGCCGCGTTGAAATGCGCTTTCAGCGCCACGCAGAATTGCTCGATATCCGGCGCCGATTCCGCCTTGGACAGCAGGCACACGATGCCCGAGGTCTGGCCGTCGGACCGCAGATCCATCAGCCATCCGCTGCTGATGCCGGCGGCGAGCCACGCCCGCGGCACCGGGCTGCGGGCCAGATCTTCCCGCCCAAACGCCGTGCAGCCGTTGGCCCCCTTGGCGGCCAGGCGCCTCAGCGGGTCGTCGTCGGCCAGCGTTGCCGTCTGCTCAGCTACGTCTGCCGGCAGTTCGCAAGCGGCAGCCATGCGGCGTCTGTGTGTGGTATCGTCGAGCACGTAAACGCAGCCGGCGTCGAAGCCCAGATTTCTCACGAGCACATCGAGCGCGCACGGCAGAGTCTGATCGAGATCAAGCGAGTTGCAGAGGATGCCGGCCACCTCGTTTATGGTTGAAACCTGGAGATTCCGCTGGTCGAGATTCTTTTCAACGTGTTTCTTCGGGGTGATATCCTCGAAGGCTTCGAGCACGTAGCGTATGCCGCCGAATGGGCTGCGCACGGGCATCGCCAGGAATCGCATGTGGCGCAGCTCGCCGGTTTTCGCAATCACCACGCCCTCTCGCGACGAGCATGCAGGTGCAACGCCAGCGAAGCAGGCGTCAGCCGTGCAGCCCGTGCACGCGGCGTCAAGTCCGCAGAACACCTTGTAGCACGGCTTGTGCTTGTTCTCCGCCAAGGGGCCGAACATGCTCTCGAGCGACCGGTCGTAATAGACGATCCTCCGGCTGCGGTCGATCAGAGCCATGCCGCCGCCCAGCGTGCAAAACAACCCCTCCATCTGGTTGAACAGATTGTGCTGCCCGAATCCAAGGCCCATTTTCAGCAGACGCAGCGTTTGGCAGAGCCCTACCGCCGCCGCAATTGC
Organism: Planctomycetota bacterium; assembly: GCA_035527355.1. Classification (GTDB taxonomy): domain Bacteria; phylum Planctomycetota; class PUPC01; order JABMSA01; family JABMSA01; genus DATLAR01. The sequence goes on along the minus strand of DATLAR010000048.1, from coordinate 4,033 downwards.
GGCAATGGTCAGCGCGGCCGGTTGCGTCCAGCCGCTGAGCATGCGCGCAAACGGAAGGCACACCAGAGCCGCCGCCGTAATGATGGCCAGAATCGGTTTCATTCTATTCCGCGTGTTGCCGAAGGAGTTCGAAAAGCTTTGCGCTGATATCCAGGGCATCGTGCATTTTACGCTGCCAGGTGTTGCGGCCGAATATGATGCCGCTGCAGCCGGCCTCCATGCACTCGCGGGCTTTCTGCAGCAGCTCGTCGTCGCTGAGTTTGCCGCCGCCCGAAACGAGCACGGGCGTTCGGCCGGCGGACGCGCACACCTTGGCCATTGCATCCTTGGGGCTGAGCATCAGATCGTTGTAGGGCTTCGGCAGATCGGCCATCCTTTCCTTCTTGAACACTGGCAGGTTCAGCTTCACCACGTCGGCCCCAAGCTCGGATGCCACACGCGCGGCGTAGTCCACCGCGTAGAGGCTGTCGCGTCCGCCTTTTTTCTCGATGGCCTCACCGCGCGGGTAGGCCCAGACGATCAGCGGCATGCCGAGGCGATCGGCTTCGCTCTTCACCGACACAAACTGCATGAAATCCTCGGCCTGCGCGGGCGAGCCAACGTAGAGCGTGTAGCCGATGGCATCGGCCCCCATTGCCACGGCCTCCTCCACGGTGCCGGTGAGCGGGCTGAAGGCGTCGGCATCGGGCGGGATGTTTGTTTTGCCGTTTATTTTCACTACCAGCGGCACCTCGCCGGCGTAATCGCGCATGTACTTTTTGGCGATGCCCGGCTGGAAGACGATTGCCGAGAAATCGCCGCGGCGTGCGATCTCGAGCTGGTATTGCGGGTTGGCGGCGTCCGGATTTGAGAAGAAATCGACGGGGCCGTGTTCGAGGCCCTGATCTATCGGCAGAAACATTCCGGTTCCGCCGCCGGGGCCGTGCTCGTAAAAGAGCCGGTATAGCCGGGCGCGCTTGCCCGGCGAGAGGTCGAGGTCTTGCAGACGAGGGCGCTTCCTCGCAAAGTCGGTCACCCTTGCTTCTTTAGTGATCAATTCAGCGGGCATGGTTGTTCTCCTTCACCGCCGGATTCGATTTTCGGTAACTTGTCGGTCGGCGATAGTTGCAGATGAAGTATCGCCAAACATAGTTTCGCCGTGTCATCATTCGGGGCAAGGTAAAAAATCGTAACTGCTTGAGCCGGCCGTGAAAGCGGTTGAAACGCCTTGTATGATGTGCTAAAATCATAATGCGCGATGCAGATACGCAGGCGGGAAGGAGCCGGCGGCCGGCGGGCAGTTGAGTGTCGATTTGCGCCCTGTTTCGTTTATATTGGAAGGGGCACTGTGTGTGCTTTTCTTCGGGCGATGTTTCGAGGAGAGGAAATCATGCGAGACAACGATAGTATGAGCGTGTGGAGATTCATTCCCCCGCGCGAGCGGATGAAGCTGCTGCTGATGCTCGTGACGGTGGTGCTGCTGGTCGGCGCGATGTTCGGCCTTGTGGCGATGTTCAAGCCCAAGCCCAAGCACGATGCCGTTGAGAAATCCCCCACCATCGGCATCGACGACCGCACGGCCTCGCCCGATGGCGGCACGCAAACGGACGACGAAAACGCGCCGGGATTTGAGCGCATGCAAAAAGACATCGCGAACAGCATCTGGGACCGCTCCATCCTCGACCACGTAGAAGACAACCAGAGCACGCTGCCCCTCGAGGCCCTCGTAGTGCTCTTCCATGACCTGCACGAGAAGGACCAGGCTGCCATCGAGGCAGCCACCGACAAGACGATTCTCCCGAACGACCTTTACGAGAATCCTGGGCTTTGCCGCGGAAAGCTCGTCTATCTCGACGGCCACCTCGAAGACATCCGCCGCGTGCCAATCGACACAAACGCCGCCGAAGTGGAGACAGCATACCTTGGCGTCCTTGTGAAAATCGGCAAGGACGATGCACCGTCGGTCAGGTACAGTTTCTATCTGCTCGACGGCCCGATGGGTGCGAAACCGGGCGACAAGGTGGTGCTGCGGGCCTACTTCCTCTGCCTGTGGAAAGTGCCCCGAACCGGCGACTCCATGGCCGTGCTCGTTGGGAAACAATTCGACCCGCCACGTTGGCTCACCGATCCGGCGTCGCTCGCCGAGGCGGAGGAAGGCGGCTTTGGCAAGGAGGCAAAGCCGGTCTATTATTCCATGAACGTGGTGAAAAACATGACAACCGACGCGATAGCGAAAAGCGTTACGCCGGCCACGCTCAAGGAACTCAGAACCAAGCCCGAGGAATATCGCGGCAAGTTTGTCAGCTTCACCGGCGCCCTCGCAAAGCTCACAAGGGTGATCGATCCCAACCCTACCGGCCTGCGCGAATACTATTCGGGCTATCTGCTCGATAAGAGCAACCGGCCGTGCATGTTCTATCTCACCGAGTTGCCCGAGGATATCGCAGACACCGACGTGGTGCGGCTGGACGGCATGTTCATAAAGAATTATCGCTACGTTTCGGGCAGCAGCATAGAGCGCGAGGCGCCGATCATCGTGGGCAAGGTGCTCGTTCCCCTGAAATTCGACACCTCCGGTGTATCAATCCCGATACTCATCATCTGCCTCGTAGTAGTGGTGGCTCTCGGCACGGGTGCAATCATCGAGGCAAAATCGGCTAAGCGGCGTTTGAAGGAATACAACCAGCGGATGCTCAAACACATCCCCGACAACCTTGGCGCCCGGGCGAGGGATGCCACAAGGAAAGCGAAAGGCAACGATTGAAGCAGATTCGGGTGGAACTCGGCGACCGCAGCTACTCGATCTACGTGCAGTTTGGGCTGCTGGACAAGGCGGGCTTTTTGCTGCCGCCCGGCCGCAGCGTGGCTATCGTCACCGATAGCAACGTGGGGCCGCTATACGCCGAGCGCGTGCGTTATGCGGCGGCCAAGGCCGATCGCGATGTGCATACCATCACCATTCCCGCCGGCGAAGACCACAAGAACCGCCAGACGCTCGAGTTCATATACGACAGGCTGTTCGACTGCAACCTCGACCGTTCGAGCCTCGTGATCGCGCTCGGCGGCGGAGTGCCCGGCGACGTGGCCGGCTTTGCCGCCGCCACCTTCATGCGCGGCATTCGCTACGTGCAGATCCCCACCACGCTGCTGGCCGACGTCGATAGCAGCGTGGGCGGCAAAACCGGCATAAACCACCCGCGCGGCAAGAACATGATCGGCGCATTTCATCAGCCGTCGGCCGTGCTGATCGACCCCGCCGCGCTGCGCACGCTGCCCGAACGCGAGATCGCCGCCGGCCTCGCCGAGGTCGTCAAATACGGCGTGATCCGCGACGCTCAGTTCTTCGAGTACCTCGAACAGCACGCCGACGCAATCAAGGACCTCCACCCCGGCAGCATCGAGCACGTGATCACGCGCTGCTGCACCGTCAAGGCCGACGTGGTGAAGGCCGACGAGCTCGAGGGAGGCGTGCGGGCCATACTCAACTACGGCCATACGCTGGGCCACGCCATCGAGGCAGCCACCGGATTCTCCGAGTACCGCCACGGCGAGGCCGTGTCGATCGGCATGAACCTTGCCGCAAGGCTCGCGCAGGGCCTCGGCATGATTGGCGCCGACGTGGTGAAGCGCCAGGCCGAGCTCCTGCGGCGCTTCGGCCTGCCCGTCGACCCGCCGAAGCTCGACGCCCAGCAGATCATCGAGCTGCTGCGCGGCGACAAGAAGGCCCGCGACGGCCGCGTGCGGTTCGTTCTGCCCATTGCCATGGGGGCGGTTGTCGTCTCCGAGGAAGTGAGCGACGCTATGGTAAAGGACCTCTTTTGAGCGAAGAGCTTTCAACGAAGACGCTTGAGAGCATCGTGCGGCTGAACCTTACCCGCGGCGTGGGCGCCCGCACCTATTACCGCCTCGTGGCCGCGTTTGGCTCGGCCGAAGCGATACTCGAAGCCCCCAGGCACGCCATCGAGCGCGTGGAAGGCGTGAGCGAGGCGGTGGCCGAGGCCATCGCAGGCGGTTGCGAGGCCGACGCACAGGCCGAGCTGGAGCTTGTGGGAAA
>DATLAR010000047.1:0-2080 GCA_035527355.1 Planctomycetota bacterium | reverse complement strand
CATACAGCCCAGGGCAACGCCCTGGGTAGTCGGTGCGGCAAGAAGCAAGCCCTGTAGGGGCGGAGTATACGGCTGTGTGCTGGGTATACGTAAGGCCGCCCTTACAGGGCTCGACTCTGGGGTGGGCGGCGCATTTCCCCCCAGCCCTTCGGACTGGGCTGTACGGCACTCCGGCCCTTCAGGCCTTATTCGGAGTTGAATGAAGAATGGATGAAGAATGCAGACGGCGACCGCTGCGCGTTCGAGTATACCTTTTATACGCGATTGCCCACGAATCTTTTACACACCTCCGGGCACACGCCACGTTTTCCTCCCGCGCCTGCTAACGCTCTGCTTCCGTAATCGACGCTGCTGCGTTGGCGTCTATTGCCTCCGGGCCCACCAGCAGCACGTTCATGTCGTCGATGTTCAGCAGTATCTCGCCTTTCATCGCGATGGTCGACTGCCGGTTTTCGGTTACCAGGCGGTCCAGCAGCTTCATGTACTCGGCCGAACCAAAGGTGATCCTCTTGTCGATCTTTATACTGTCTTTGGCGCCCACGGCCCGCGAGTCGATCCAGCGGTTGCCACGCTGGTAAAACGTGCGGTCGCTGGCTTGCAGCACGTTTGCCACCTGCACGCTCTCCATGTTCTTGTCGTAGTAGCGGTTCCGCCGGTTGCCGTAAACCTGCTCCGACTGAAAGTTGCTGTTCATCGCCTGGTTCACGCCGCCGACGCCGGAGCGAGCGCCTATAGCGCGGGATTTCAAGTTGACTGCGGCCTCCCTGAGGATATCATCCGGCTTGGAGAGGTTCGTGCCCTCCCTCGCCAGGAATGCGGTGTATTCGGTGAGTATGCCAAACTCGGTGGAAAGCCGCACGATCTCGTCAACAAGCTCCTTCATCCTCGGGTTGGGCGGCGGCGGCTGGCCGAAAGATGCGCCGGCGCCCGCCTGCCTGATCTCGTCGATGAGGCTGGCCACTTTTCTGGTGGCCCACAGCCGCGGCACAAAGCTGTTTTGCACTGAGGCGGCGCCCAGGCCAAAGGTGAACTCGAACGCACGCGGCCGGCCCCTGAAGCTGCCGTGCAGCCTGAATTTCAGCGGCTCGCCGCCCGCGTAGCTGCCCAGCAGCACCAGCTTGTCGCCCTCGAACAGGTCGGGCAGGCTGCCCGGCTGCAGCTCGTTTACCCGCCGGGTGGTCACCGCGCCGGCGGCGTCGAGCGTTTCGATCTTCGGCTCGGACATCACCGGGCCAGACAGCCGGCGATACACCTGCGAAACCTTTTCCTCCACGTTTTCATCGGGCAGCACAAAGGTGCTGATCGCGCGGCTCTTCTGCGCCAGGAAACCGAGCAGTGGCGCGTTCACGTCGTAGCCCACGCCAAACGTGAAGATGCGGCGGTTGAACGTATTCGTCTTTGCGGCCGTCTCGCGTATCGCCACCTCGTCGCGCACGCCTACCGTCGGCAGGCCGTCGGTTAGAAACAGCACGATGGGCAGCATGTCGCGGGTGGGCGTCTGCCGCAGCGCCTCGACGAGTGCGTCGTTGATGTTTGTGCCGCCGCCGGCCGTGAGGCGGCGCAGGTAATGCCGCGCCTCCTCCACGTTCTTGCGGTCCTTTATCACCGGTGCGGGGGCGAACATCGCAACCGCGCCCGAATAGTCCATTATGTTGAACGCCTCGCCGTCGAAAAGCCCCTCAACGACCTGCAAAGCGGCCGCGCGAGCCTGCTCCATCTTCTCGCCCGCCATCGAGCCGGAGCGGTCGATCACCACGGTCACCTCGCGTTTCACTTCGGGCGCGCCCGGGCGCTGCTCGTCGGCCGGCGGCACCGCCGCCAGCAGCAGAAAATAGCCGCCGCCGATTCTCGCATCCGGATACGCCATCAGCGTGGCCGTCATCTTGTCGGACGTGTTCGTGAGGTACGACAATATGAACGGCCCGGGCTCGGTGGCGGCGTCGGGGGCCACTTTCACGTGCACCTCAAACGGATTCACCTGCGTCGATTCCGTCTTGTGGCTGGGCGAATACGTGGTGGAGATTCTCTGCTTCGACTTGATCTTCACCGTGATGTTCCACGGCACGTTCATCGCCAGCGA
>DATLAR010000046.1:0-14701 GCA_035527355.1 Planctomycetota bacterium | reverse complement strand
GGCTGCTGGGCAACGCCGACGACCACACGCGCTTCCGGCGGGTGGCCGAGGTGGATTATTCGCACCGGCTGCTCGCGCGGTTCAAGGGGGAAGGGATTTTCGGCGACGTGCGGGTTTACCAGAATATCGCGGCTAAGGTGGCGGGCAAATCGGCATCGGCGCTCATTTCGCTGGGCGACGGCTCGCCGCTGCTGATCGAGAACAGCTTCGGCAACGGCAAGGTGCTGATGTTTACCAGCTCGGCAACGGTCGACTGGTCGAACCTCCCGATCAGGCAGGCGTATCTGCCGTTGCTGCACGAGATCACATACTACGTGAGCCGCAAGGAATCGATGAAGGAAAGCTACCTGGTGGGCAGCGCCGTGCGTCTGAATTTCCCCGCGGCGGCGGGCATAGTGCCGGTGGAGGTTACCGATCCGTCGGGCAGGGTGGTGGAGGTGCGGTCGCAGCCGCCGGTCGATTCGGCGCCGGGCACGAATACCGCCACAATCGACCGCACGAGCCAGCCGGGCATTTACACGTGGCGGGCGTCGGCGGCCAGGCAGGAGGCGCTCGATGGATCGTTTGCCGTGAACCCCGATACGGCGGAATCCGACCTGCTGCAGGCGGGCGATGCGGATGTGTACGCGGCGAGCGACTCGCAGAAGGTTTTTGTGGTGGCAACTATGCAGGAACTCGATGAAAAGCTGAAGGGCTTGCGCGAGGGCTTCCCGCTGATCGATTACTTCTTCCTGATCGTACTGGGAATTGCGGTGTTTGAATGCTTCTTCTCGAATTGGCTCACGCCCGACGTGCCGCAAGACGTGAAGAAGAGCAAACTGGGGCTGGTGAGCACGCAGGCCGGATAGGGCAATGCGCTTCGGGCGTCATACGGTGTGCTGATGGCGGCCTTTGGTGCCGGCGCCTGCCAATCGCTTGCAGGGTCGATTTGTTCGGCTTGGGTTTTTTCTTGACCATTGGCGGGGGCGTTGCTAAGATGATAACGCAAACAGCCGCTGGGGCATCCGATAATCTATCTGAAGACGGCGGGAGACCAGGCTGGCTGTAAGAGGACTACCCTGTGAAGACAGAGCAACGTGACGAGCAGTTTTGCAATGTGGTCATGTCTTTTGCGCAAGCGAAGGTGGCCTTTGAGGAGCTGCTGCACGAATACCGGGCAACATTGAAGATAGAATTCCCGAAGCTGGACGATTTCGTGGAGAACGTGCTGTTCACGTTGAAGGAGAATTCGCATTTCCTTTTCCGCAAGCCGGGCCAGAATGACGGTGTGAGCGAAGAGGGACTGTTCGACATCTCGGTCGGCTCGATCTTCCATGAGTTGATGAAGATCAAGGAGAACGTATACCAGCTCGAGCATTACGCGCCGATATACTCCGCGATGTCGAAGTCTGAGCGGCCCGATGCGCCGCCTTACGAGCACGCATTTCTCGAGGCGTTCCACAAGATCGTGCGCCGCGCCCGGCGAAGCCTGTCGTCGGACCTCACCAGCGCCGAAGAGCTCTTCCGCGACGCCGCCGATAACCTGAAGATGATGCTTCGCGGCCACGTGTCAAACATGCTGCTGCCGCGCGTGATCATAGAGAACGAAGAGATAATGAAGCGATGCTTCAAAGTGAATGATGTTGACAAATTGCTTTCCGAAATCTACAGTGGAAGGCTCGACGAGGCGCACCTGATTGCCTCGCGCGATTACCTCCAAGGCGGCTGGTATGACAAGGCGCGGCGCGAGGCGCAGCGTGTGCGCGAGATCGATCCCGACAACGTCGAGGCCGCTCAAGTCATCGCCAAGCTCAGTGGAAAGGGCGTGGCCGCCGGCAGAGATCGCTGAAGCGCCGGTCAAGAGTCCAAAGTCCAAAGTCCAAAGTGAATCACTCTTGGCTTTGGACTTTTTTTACAGGCGGCATACGAGCAGGGAGACGAGCACCGATGCCAGGGCGGCGTAGACGCCAGCGATGATATCGTCGAACATGATCCCCCAGCCGCCGGGCAGCGCCTCGCAGCGGTCGACCGGCGTCGGTTTTGCCACGTCGAAAATGCGGAAGAAGACCAGTGGAATGATTCCGGAGACCAGCGGGTCGAGCCTCGGGAAGAATATGAAGACTGGTGCGGTGCTCAGGCAGAGGCCGATAAATTCGTCGAACACGAAGACCTGCGGGTCCTTGCGGCCCCAATGCCGCTCGGCCCACGTGCCCAGCCTTATGCCGTAGGGTATGAGACCCAAGGCGAGCAGCAGCACAGCCACGCCCGCACCTGTCGATCCCAGCGGCACGCGAAGGATCAGGCAGAATGCCAGGCCGGCAAGGCTGCATACGGTTCCGGGGGCGGCCGGGCTGTATCCGGTATAGAAGAACGTGGCGATCAGCTCACGCGTCAATGCGAAGGATCCTTTTGGCCCGAATCACATAGACCAGCCCGGAAATGAGAGTCATGGAAACCGACAGATAAAGCACGCCGTCAACCACGGGCCAAATCCACCGGAAGCTGCTATTTGCCACGTACAGGATGGAGAATCCGACGGCGAAGTTTTGCGAGAGTGTTTTGAGCTTGCCCCAGTAATTTGCGCCGAAGGGGATGTTTCGCGATTCGGCGATGCTTCGGATTCCGCTCACGAGAAACTCGCGCGCCAGTATAAGCACCACCATCCAGGCGCGCACGCGGCTGTCGTCGGTGCCCTGGTTTTTGGCGAGCAGGAAGATCAGCGCGCCGCACACCAGGATTTTATCCGCAAAGGGGTCGGCCACGCGGCCGAAGTCGGTTACCATCCCGTACTTGCGGGCAACGTAGCCGTCGGCCAGATCGGTGAGCGCGGCCACGATGAACAGCAGCAGCGATACATTCTGGAGCACGACATCCTTGCTGGCAATGAAAACGAAGAAGATGCCCGTGAGCACCAGGCGTGCAAGCGTCAGCTTGTTTGGCAGATTCACTCGATCAGTTCTCCCTCCAGGTCATACTCGCGCGAGCCTGTTACGATGGCTTTTGCGAACATCCCGGAATCCATTGCCTTGCCTGAAAGATAGATGAGGCCGTCGACGTCGGGGGCGTCGCCATAGGTGCGGCCTTCCCAGAGGCGGCGATGCGCTTTTGATTTGCGCTCGACCACCACGTCGATCTTCCTGCCGATCATAGACTGAGCGAATTCGGCGGCGAGGTGCCGCTGGCGCCGCATTATAACGTCAAGGCGCTTCTGCTTCACCTTCTCGGGCACCTGGTCGGCGAAGTCGAAAGCGGGCACGCCTTCCTCATGCGAGTAGGCAAAGGCGCCCAGCCTCTCGAATTTCGTGGCCTCGATGAACTCGACCAGCTCTTCAAACGCCTCGTCGGTTTCGCCCGGCAGCCCCACGATTACGGATGTTCTGATTATGACGCCGGGAATCCTGCTGCGGATCCGGACGATCAGGCTCTCGATCTCGCGGCGGCCAACGATCCTGTTCATCCGGTGCAGCAGGCCGTCGTTGATGTGCTGGATGGGCAGGTCCACGTATTTCACGATTTTGCGGTTGCGTGCGATCTCGTCGATCACGTCGTCGCCCAGGTGTGCGGGGTGCGTGTAGAGCAGCCGGATCCAGTTGAAATCGAACTGGCTGACGGCCCGCAGCAACTCAACGAGCGAGGGCGAGCCGGGCAGATCGCGGCCGTAAGACGTGGTGTCTTGGCCGATGATGTTCAGCTCGCGCACGCCGTCGGACGCAAGCTCGCGTGCTTCCTCGATCACGTCGGGCAGTGGCTTGCTTCGCAGCGAGCCGCGGATGAGCGGGATCACGCAGTAGCTGCAGCAGTTGTTGCAGCCGTCGGTTACCTGCAGGTACGAGTAGTGCTGGGGCGTAATGCGCAGCCTGCTGGTATCCTTGCAGATCACGCGGTCCTTGTGTGTAAAGAGCCTGCCGCGCCCGCGGAGAATCTCGCGGCATGCGGCCTCGATCTCGTCGGCGTCGGGAATTCCCACGAGCGCGTCCACCTCGGGCACGTCGGCCGAAAGGGTGTTGCCCAATCGTTCAACGAGGCATCCGGCGGCGATGACGCCGGCGCAGCCGTTCTTCTTTAGCTGGGCTGCGTCGGCCAGCACGCGCTTGGATTCGTCGACGGCATCACCGATGAAACCGCAGGTGTTCACTATGATGATCTCGGCCTCTTCGGGCCGTTCGCATAAGAGCCATCCGCGCTCGACCAGCCGCCCGAGCACTCGTTCGGTGTCGACGAGGTTCTTGGGGCAACCCAGGCTGATCCAGCACAGGGAGTGTTGTTCTTCGTATCGCATTGTTTTACTCGCGGTCTTTCGAAGGCTCGGCAAGGTCTTCGGAGTCGTCGCGATCGTCAAAAGGATCGGGCAACGATGATGGGCCGTAACCCTCGGGCCTGCCGTGTTGTTTTTCCCATTCTTGCAGTGTTGTCAGCACCTCGCGGGCTTTGCTGCCCTTGAAGGCGCCCACCAATCCTTCCGTGGCCATGTGGTCCATGAGCCTCGATGCTCTGGTATAGCCGATTTCGAGCTTGCGCTGGAGCAGCGAAACGGAGCCGCGCTGCGTTTCGAGCACAATGCGGCAAGCGGGCTCGTAGAGTTCGTCGTCGAATCCGCCCTCTTCCTCGTCGCTGGGCAATCCGCCCCAGTTGTCGAGATCGAGCTTGTATCTGCCGCCTTCCTTGTTTTGCTTCACGGCGCTCACGATGCGCTTGATCTCCTGGTCGCTCACGTAGGTGCCTTGCAGGCGGAGCAGGCCGGCGCTGTCGGGCGGCATAAACAGCAGATCGCCGCTGCCCAGGAGTTTCTCGGCGCCGTTGCCGTCGAGGATGGTGCGCGAGTCCACCTTGGATGTTACGTGGAACGCGATCCTCGTTGGCATGTTTGCCTTGATGAGGCCGGTGATCACATCCACCGACGGCCTCTGCGTGGCGAGGATGATGTGGATGCCCACGGCCCGCGATTTCTGTGCTAGCCTTGTTATCGAGCTTTCCACTTCCTTGGCCGAGCTTATCATCAGGTCGGCAAGCTCGTCGATGATGATCACCACGTATGGCAGGTGGAAGGGAATCTTGTCGTAATCGGCGTCGGGGCCGAGCCGCTTCTGGATTTCCTCCTCGCCGAGCGCGTTGTATTGCGTGATGTGCCGCACGCCTACGGCGCTGAGCATGTCGTATCGCTCGTCCATCTGCTTTGTAGACCATTCCAGTATCCACGGCGCACGCTTCATATCGGTTACCACCGGGCACAGCAGGTGGGGGATTTCCTCGAACGACGACAGCTCCACCATTTTCGGGTCGATGAGGATCAACTGCAGGTCTTCGGGCCGCTTGGTCATCAGCATGCTGATGAGTATCGAGTTTATGCAAACCGACTTGCCCGAGCCGGTGGCGCCGGCGATCAGCAGGTGCGGCATGCGGGCGAGGTCGTAGATGATCGGCTTGCCGGATGTGTCTTTTCCCAGCATGACCGGGATCATGTACTTGCCCTGCTTGTACTCCTTGGTGGCAACCAGTTCCTTCAGCCGCACCACCTCTCGGCTGGCGTTTGGCACCTCGATGCCAACGGTAGACTTGCCCGGTATGGGCGCCACGATGCGCACCGACGGCGCCTTCACGGCCATCGCGATGTCGTCGGCCAGCGAGGTGATCCGCGTAACCTTGATGCCCGGCGCGAGCGAGAGCTCGTAGCGTGTGATCACCGGCCCGCGGTCGATGTCTACCACCTCGGCTCCGATGTTGAAATCGGCCAGCGTGGTTTCGAGGATGGCGATGTTGTTTTCGATCTGAGCCTGCGCTTCCGACGTATCGTGGTATTCGGGGTCGTCCAGGATATCGAGCGGCGGCAGCGTGTAACCCTCGCCGGACTCGCGATGATCGGCGGGGGTCTTGGGCACCTTCAGCGGTTGCGTGGCTCGTTTGATCGATTCGCTGAGGCGCTGCTCGATCTTCTTTCGGGCTTCGTTCTGGCGCTTCTCGTCATCTTTTTCAGCCTTGGATTCGGGCGGAGGCGCGGGGGCTGGCGCTTGCTCTGCCAGCGGCATTTGGGGCACGCCGTCGGCGGCGGCGTCGTCGTCCTCATTGGCCGCCGGCTGCGGCAGTGCAGGTGCTAGCGGCTCAACTGCCGGCGGGGCAGGGGAGTCTATCACCTTGGCGTGTACCAGCACGGGCGGGCGCTCGCGGCGGAAGCGGCCGAGGAACATGTCAACGTGCGGGCGGATTTTCTGCCATCCGGCCATTGCCGCCATGCTCACGTAATGGTCCAGCCCCAGGAAGATGAGGCCGAACGCGGCCGCCAGGCCTATTACGAGCGTTGCGCCGCCGAAGCTGCAGTAGTTTGCGAGGAGGTCGCGATAGTAGCATCCTATCTGCCCGCCCCATCCGGGGCCGTGCTCGGGGTAGCCGGGCAGCATTCCGAGGGCGGCGGTGACGGCGCTGAGCAGCAGGAGGGCGCCGATGGTTTTGAACCAGAGGTCTTCAACTCTCTTGCGAATGAGAAAGAACGCGCCCCATGTGGCCACGAGGGCCACTGCCATGTACGAGCCAAGGCCCAACCAGTCGAGCAGTGTGTTGGCCAGCGATGAGCCGATCTTGCCGCACCAGTTTGCAGCGCCCGCGGGGACGGGCCAATCGGTGTCGAGCTTGCTGTACGAGAGCAGGCTGATCAGCGTGAAAAGCGTGGCGGCCACAATGAGGCAAGCCAGAGCTCGACGGAAGATCGCCTTTTTGTCCATATCTAAACGTCCTGTGGCAAACGTCATTCTGCGGCCGTGAGGTCAATCGGGCGCAGACACACCGGATGAGTTTTCCCTTTTCCGCAGGCCGAAGAAAGTGACTCTGCCAACCGCCGTGAGGATGAGCGCGATGAGCGCGTAGCCGGTTACATCGGCGGCGGTGGCTGAAAACTGGAGGAACTTCTGCAGCCAGCCGGCAAACAGGATCGGTGCGTCGGCAAGAAACAACAGCATGCCGAGCGGCACAACGTAGAACGAGAAGACTCGCAGCGAAATTCGCCGCACCAGGCCGAGGAGCAGCTTGATGGCCAAGGCAGACGATATGACGCTGGCAACGAATCCTGCCGCCAGCACGAACGCGCCCGGACTGTCGGCCGCTTTGAAGAGCTTTGGCAGCTCGAGCACCGCCGCGCCGCCGATCACCGGGATTGCCATCAGAAACGAAAACCGCACGCAATCTTCGCGGCTGAGCCCGCGAAACAGCCCTCCGCTGATGGTCATCCCCGAGCGCGAGACGCCGGGCGGCAGGGCTATGGCCTGTGCTACCCCTATCAGCGCCGCGTCGGTGATGCTTATCGATGCCACCGTGCGCTGCTTGCGGCCCAAGCGGTCGGACAGTGCCAGCACAATGCCTGTGACCATCAGCCCGATGCCGACAATGAGCATGCTCTCTTTGGCAGACTCGAAGTATTTCGCGAAAAACAGCCCTGCAACGCCCGCCGGAATCGTGGCGACTATCAGCGGCAGGATCAGCCGCCGCCTCGTTGTAAGCACCGACCACGCATCGCTCCAGAGCGTGAGCAGGATGGCAGTGACGGATGCAAAATGCAGAAGCACGTCGAACGCGGGCAGCACCTTCAGGCCGAGCAGTTTTTGCGTGATTGCCAAATGGCCGGAGCTGCTGATCGGCAGAAACTCAGTCAGGCCCTGGATCACGCCCAGGAGGATCGCCTGTAGAATTGTCATATCATACGGCCTAAATAGTGGACGAAATAAAGCTTGCAGCTTCAGAAAGCCGCCTTACATCTATATATCGTCAGAATCCGAAGGCAACCTTTAGAAAAGCGAAGTTTCACCGGGCGTGTCACGAGCCGGTGTGCCCGAATCCGCCTTCATTTCGCGATGTGGGGTCGAGGTTTTCGGTGGCAAGCAGCCTGGCCTGCACCACCGGTGCAACGACCATCTGTGCAATGCGCATGCCCCGTTTAACAACAAACGGCTCGGCCCCCATGTTCGCAAGAATCACGCCAATCTCGCCCCGGTAATCGCTGTCGATGGTGCCCGGCGAGTTTACTATGGTGATGCCGTGCTTGAGCGCGAGGCCGCTTCGCGGGCGCACCTGCGCCTCGTAGCCCAGCGGCAGCGCGATGTGGATGCCGGTGGGCACCAGCATGAATCTGCCGGGCTCCAGCGTGGTGTCGGCCGTCACGGCGGCGCAGAGGTCCATGCCGCTGGCCGCCTTGCTCATGTAAGCAGGCAGCGGCAGGTCTTTGCAGTCGTCCCGCTGCTTCACCCGCACCTCGACGGCCAGGTCGCCGCTGCGCCCCCTGAAGGCGTCTTTCAACTCGTCTCGAAGCTTGAGGTATTCCACGCCGGCCTTGTGGAGCACATCGCACGCGTAGCTATCTGTTACGGCGAGCAGCCCGAGGAAGAGGTGCTCGGTGCCGATGTGGTCGTGCCCGAGTGCTTCGGCCTCGGCGGCGGCTCTCTCGAAAGCCTGCCTGCAGTGGGCGTCCCACTGGGGCTGTGTGTCCGCCGGTACGGGTTTCTCGCCGGCGATAACGGTGTCGACCGCCTCTTTGATCTTCTCGCCGATGCCGGTTTTTTCGATGACGGTCGTGGCGAGATTCGGCCCGGTGTGCAGAAGGGCGTAGAGCAGGTGCTCGGTTTTTATTGCGGCGTGCTTGAGGCGGCGGGCGTGGCTGCCGGCAAGCTCTTTCACTCTTTGTGCCCGCTCGGTAAGTTTCTCGTCCATAATGTGCTCCTTTTGCTTTCCAGGTTCTGCAAGTGCGGCATCAACGGGTGGCGTCGATGATCCCGATCAGCTCGGTTGCGATGGCGTCTTTGGCGGCCGGGCCTATGGTGCGTATGCCGCCGTAGCGGGCCAGCACGTGCACTACCGATGTTTCGGCTGCGATGGCCGACGGATCGTTGAGCACGATGATATCGGCGTTCTTTGCGATCATCTTCTTGCGTGCGTTGGCCACGCCATCTTCGGCCTCGAGGGCAAACCCCACAATGAACTTGTCGCCCTTGCGGGCGCCGAGCTCCGCGAGGATGTCGGGGTTCTTCACGAGGGCAAGCTGGATGGCGTCGGGCCCTTTTTTCATCTTGCCGGCAATCCGTGCAGCGGGGCGATAGTCGGCCACGGCCGCGCACATCACTATTATGTCTGATTCCTCGAAACTTTTCAATACCGCATTCAGCATATCGAGCGCCGACACCACCTGCACTACCTCGGCGCCTTTGGGCGGTGCGAGATTGGCAGGGCCGGTTACCAGCGTTACGCGGTGGCCTGCGGCCACGGCCGCACGCGCCAGTGCATAGCCCATCCGCCCGCTTGAGAGATTGCTCAGGTAGCGGATGTCGTCGATATGCTCGCGGGTGGGCCCGGCTGTGATGAGGTAGTTCATGGTGTTGTGGATATAGCCCGAGGGATGTACAGCCGATGCTCAACCGGCGGCCGGCAATTCCTTGAGAACGGCTTCGAGGATTTCCGGCACGTCGGCCATGCGGCCTTCACCCTGCGTGCCGCAGGCCAGCCAGCCCTTGCCGGGGCCTATCTGCCGCGCGCCGCGCTCGATCAGCCGCCGGAGGTTTTCCTGCACCGCCGGCGATTGATACATGCGTTCGTTCATCGCCGGAGCGATGATCAGCGGCTTGCGAAAGGCCATAATTATAGTGCTGAGGGCGTCGTCGGCGATGCCATTGGCGATCTTGCCGATGATGTTTGCCGTGGCGGGCGCGATCACGGCCACGTCGGCCGCGTCGGAAATCGAAACATGATCCGCGCTGTGCTCGCCCGGCCTCTCAAACAGGTCGGTTATCACCGGCTGGTTCGAGAGGTATTCGAAGGTGAGGGGGGTAACGAACCTCTGTGCCGAGCGGGTCATGGCAACGATCACCTTGATGCCCTCTTGCCTCAGCTTCGAGGTGAGATCGGCCGCCTTGTAAGCGGCGATCCCGCCTGTTACACCCAGCAAAACTGTCCCGGCTGCGTTCTGCATCACTCTGTCTCGAGAGCATTTTCGAGGCGCGGCGTCTCGGCGGATTTGCCGGCCTCGGGCACACTCAGCTCGATGAACCCGCCGTCGATCTCTTTGAGAACCGCGTGCATCGGGTTCTTGTTGTCGTCGGGCACCAGCTTTCTCTGGCCGCGGTTCAGCTCCAGCAGGCGCTTCTGCACCAACGATGCCAAACGGAAACGCCCACCCAGGCGCTTCGCAAGTTCATGAATCTTGCTTTCGTCCATTACCAGCTACCTCCGGTGCAATGCCTCGCGTGATGCGTGGCATCGCTCTCAGGGAATGAGTTGTTCAAGTGCCAACGATAATCTTGCGTATTTGTTCGACGGCTTCGTCGAGTTTGTCGTTTACAACGGTAAATGCATATTCGGAGCGCCTGGCCAGTTCCTGCCGGGCGATCTCGAGCCTCCGTTCCATCGCCTCGGGGCTGTCGGTATTGCGCCCGCGAAGCCTGTGCATCAGCACGTCGGTGCTTGGTGGTGCGAGGAAGATGGTGATTGCATCGGGAAAGGCTTTCACCACCTGGGCCGCGCCCTGCACGTCGATGTCCATCACCACCGTTTTGCCGCGATTCACCGCATCTTCCAGTGGCTTTCGCGGCGTGCCGTAGAGGTTGCCCGCGTATTCCGCGTGCTCAACGAATTCGCCGTTGAGGATGCGGCGCTCGAATTCCTCCCGCGCCAGAAAGTAGTAGTCGTCGCCTTCTTTCTCGTTCTTGCGGGGGCGCCTTGTGGTGGCGGAAACCGACAACTGCACGTTTGAAAGCAGCTCGACGAGCCGGCGGCAAACGGTGCTCTTGCCGGTGCCGGAAGGCCCGGAGATCACCACTAGTTTGCCTTTTGGCGCTTTTGCAGAAGCTTCAGACATCACAGCTCCGCCGCGAGGTGCCGCCGCGCCTCGTTCATTCGATATTCAGCACCTGCTCGCGAATCTTGTCCACCGTGGTCTTTACCGCCGTCACTACGGTCGAAAGCTTCGGGTCGTTCACCTTGGCGCCCATAGTGTTTGCCTCGCGGTGCATCTCCTGGCCCAGAAATTCGAGCTGCCTGCCCACGGCTCCGCCGGAGCTCATTGTATCTCTGAACTGGTTGAGGTGCGAGGCCATACGTGCAAGCTCCTCGGCAATGTCGGACCGCTCGATATAAAGGACGATTTCGCGGGTGAGGTCCTGGTCGGTGAGTTGAACGTCGGAGCCTTCCAGCAACTGCTTGATGCGCTCTCGGAGGCGATCCTTATATTCGGCCAGCGACTGCGGGAGGCGCTCCCTGATCGTACCCAGCAGACCATCAACAGTGTCGAGGTGCGCGGCCAGGTCGTTCTGCAGCTCCTGTCCTTCTTTGCGGCGCATCTCGCAAACGCTGTCGATTGTCTTGAGTATCGTGGTTTGCAGCAACTGCCATAGCTTTTCGGTGTCGTCTACCTGCTCTTCGCTCTCGAGCACGCCGGGCAGGGTAGACAGGAGTTCAAGAGTTACGTTGTCTTCGAGGTCAAAGGCCTTTTTCAGCTTATCGAGCTGCTTGAAATAGCCCTTGGCGGCGTTGGCGTTGAAGGTGTAGCCGCCGGGGTTCGATGTTCTCGCGAATTTCACGTAGAGGTCGATCGTGCCGCGCGACAAGGTCTTTTTCAGCAGTTTCTCGATTTCCGATTCGAATCGGCTGAGTTGCGGAGGCAGCTTGTAATGTGCTTTGAAGAACCTGCCGTTTACCGACCGTATCTCGGTTTCAACCGCGTAATCATGGGCGGCGGATTCCGCCCGGCCGTAACCGGTCATGCTCATCAGCATATCGTGCAAATCCCTTGAGAAAGGTCGAGTTGCCTCGCCCGAGGGGCGAGCTGGAGAAAGGATGCCTGCAAGCAAATTCGCGCTGGTGCATCCGTGCGGGGGCAGGCCGCGCCGTTACTTGCTTGTGCTGTCGTCGGCCTTGGGTGCCTCCTTCGAATCTGCCGGCTTCTCTTTCAGATCGCCGGATTGCTTGTCGGAGTCTTCCTGCGTAACAGCGGGCTTGTCGCCCTCCAATCCCTTTTGCTTTGGCGTAATGATCGCGAGCGCGAGGGCAACAGCCAGGAAGAACGTGGCCATTACGGCCGTAACCTTGCGAAGAGGCGAGCCAACCTGGGCGCCGAAGGCTGAATCGGCCGCGCCGCCGCCGCCGAATGCACCGGTAATGCCGCCGCCTTTGCCCGACTGCAGCAGTATCACGATCACCAGCAACGCCGCGTTGATCAGGTAGAGGACAGTAACAATGGAGATGACGACGTTCAAGGTATCACGCCTCCTTAAAGTTGACGATTGCGGCAAAGGAATCGACATCGAGGCTGGCGCCGCCAACAAGGGCGCCGTCGATATCAGGCTGTGCCATCAGTGTCTTCACGTTATCGCCCTTCACGCTTCCGCCATACTGGATGCGAACGCCCTGGGCCACGTCGTCGCCGAACATCTCGGCGAGCAGCCGTCGGATCAGCGCGTGCACTTCCTGTGCCTGTGCGGGGCTGGCGGTCTTGCCGGTGCCGATGGCCCAAACGGGCTCGTAGGCGATCACAACCTTGGCCATATCTTCGGGCGTGAGGTTCTTGAGGCCGCCGCGCACCTGGGCAGAAACCACCTGCTGCGTCTTGTTCGCTTCGCGTTCCTCCAGCATTTCCCCCACGCACATTATCGGCACAACGCCATGCTTCATTGCAGCATGCATCTTCTTGTTAACCGTATCATTGGTCTCGCCGAAGAACTGCCTTCGCTCGGAGTGGCCGATGATAACGTGTGTGGCGCCCACGCTGAGGATCATCGGGGCCGAGATCTCGCCGGTGAACGCGCCCTTTTCTTCCCAGTGCATGTTTTGCGCGCCGCACACGAAGCCGGAGTCGCGGCAGGCATCTACGAGATCGGGCAGGAAGAGAGCCGGCGGGAAAAGCCCGATCTCCACGCCCTCAACGTCTGCGAGCTTGCGCTTCAGTCCGTTGGCCAGCTCGAGCGCGCCTTTGAGATCCTTGTTCATTTTCCAGTTGCCGGCGATGAACGGTTTACGCATTTACCTTCTCCGTGTGTAGCGGCTGCACTCCGTCTGCCAAAAAAGATGGGTGGAGGAATCTCGACAACAGAACCTTAATTTTACCATGAATAGGGCGTCATGTCAACGGAAAAAACAGGATCGGTTGGCCCGGGTGCCGGCTCACCCGACACCTTTGGCTGCGCCGGGGATGGGGATTCATGTAGCCGTACGATCAGCGGCGCACCGCCCTCACCACGCGCCTGGTCAGAACGAAGAGCAGCAGCAGGATAAACACGTTCACGCCGCCCACCAGCAGCTTGTGTTGCCCGATGAACGGGATTGCCTTGGCAATGGCTTCCGACTCCACCCTGTCTTCCAAGGCGAAAATGGCGGGCACCGAGCAGAGCCGCTCCTCTACTGTGTCGTTTCGCAACGTCATCAGCAGGGCGTGGTGGAATCCCAGGCTCCCCCCTTTCAGGCCGGCGCCCCCGCCGCCTGTGACGATGATGCGAAGCTTGCCGACATTAACGCTCGCATAGCCGTGGTAGTGCCCGGATATGAGGTAATCAACGCCATAGTGATCCAGAAGGGCGAGAAACTTGTCCTGCTGAGGAAGGGGTTCGTTCTTCCAGCCCATACTGAAATCGGGAGGGATGTGATTGAAGACGAATACCCGGTGTGCTCCGGCGGATTTCGCCTGCAACTCCTCTTCGAGGAACTGCATCCCCTTCGCGGCCTGGTCCGGGTCCAAGGGGATGTGCGCTACAATGAAAAGGTTGCCGCCCCGCATGAACGAGAACTGCGACGGCCCATAGGCTTGCTCCCAAGTGCTGATGGGAAACGCGGGGCCGATATCGTGGTTGCCCACCACATAAAAAACCGGGCAGTCGGTAATCATCTCGGTGGCCATCTCGAGCTGGAGAAACAGATGATCGCCTTTGGTACCGCGGCGAGCAATGTCGCCCACAAGAACAATGAATTCGGGCTTGAGAATCTTGATCTCCTCCATCAGCACCTCAAAAGTGCCGTAGCCCCGGGAATCGCCGGCTACCACGAAGCGAAGGTCCTGCCCATCCTGGGTGCCCGATGATGCCGTGCGTATGTTGGCGGGGCCGTTGCCGAAATGCGCTGGAGTATTGACCGACCTGGTTACGTGGTGGAGATACAGGCAGTAGAGCTGCCAGCAAATCGGCACAAGCAGCAGCACAATCGCCAAAACCTGCAGTGCCAGCAATGCCCGCCATCTTGAAAAGAGCCGTTCTCGCATGATGCAGTTCCCGGTGCCGGCCACAATATTGCCACGTTACGACCAACGAGAAAATAGCACAACCACACTTGGGAATCAAGGGGAATTCGCATGTCGAATCCGGGCGGGTCCGTAAACGATTCGTGGGCGCGCCGGGGTGGGTTCGGCAGCGGGCAACCTGCACGTGGCACGGGGGAGCAAACGAGTCGTGCTGGGAAGATGTCGAACGCGGGGCTTGGGTAGGGGCAGGCTGAGGCCCTGCTTCCGAGCAGGGGCACCGTCTTCGGTGCCCGACCGTCTTCGGTCGGCCGAATCGCCTGCCCGTCTGTATGGCTCAACAGGTGTGTCACCGGCGCCTGTACACTGCTACTCCTTCATACAGACGGGCGGGCAATTCGGCCGGCTCGGAAGCCGGGCACCGAAGACGGCGCCCCTTCGGGCCTCAGCCCGCTCCCTACAAAGAACGATGCGCCTCTCCGTGTACCTGACCTTTGGCTGCTGTGACTTTTATACGCGAATGCCCACGAATCT
>DATLAR010000045.1:0-29597 GCA_035527355.1 Planctomycetota bacterium | reverse complement strand
CGCATAACGCTCCTGACCTGCGCTGCCTGCGGATTGCTCGGCCTGATGCATTTCATCATAAGGGTAGCGACCTCGCCCGTGCCGCTGATTCCGAAACCGGCCCCTGCCGGCCCGCAAGCCGCCGCCTATCCCCGGCCCTACGCTCTGCAATCCGCACCTGCGGCCATCACCTGCATGTGCCTCTCCGCTGTGGCCGCGTTTGTGATCACGGCGCTCGTATCACCGCAAATGGAGGGGGCGAGGGCGGCCAGAGGGCCGCTGCTGTGCCTTACGAGCAGCTACCTCAGACCGCTTGTTTCGCTGGAGCTCGCCGCTGTTTATGCATTCGGAATAGCGTATTCATTCTCGATGGGGTTAGGCAGCCTGCTGGTGGGCCGGCTGCTTGCCGGCCTGCAAAGAGACCTCTCGCGCGAGCAGGCGCAAGCCCGCGAAACCGGCGAGATCAAGCTGGAACAGGTAGAGCAAGGCATCCGGCACGCCGGCCGGCTCATCGGCTTCTTCGAAGCCTTCATCGTTACCACGCTGGTAGCACTGGGGCAATGGCAGGCGCTCGGTTTCATAATCGCCGCAAAAGCAATCGGCCGAATGAAGCAAATGGAGGAACGCAAATTCGCCGAATACTTCCTCATCGGCACCCTCGCAAACGTAAGCGTGTCGATCATCGGCGGCATCGCCGCCCGCATCATCTCCGGCTGGGCGTATTTCTGAAAGACAGAAGCCGGAATTGGCTCGCCCAGCAGCTATCGGCTTCTGTCTTCCTGACCTTGGACCTTGGACTTCTGACTTCCGGCTCCTGACTTTGGACCTTGGACTTTGGACCTCGGCCCCCCCTAAAGAACTTCCGGAAAACTGACGATAGGCATAAGTGTTGGCGGGGCGTGCTACTCCGCCAGTGACCACACGCCTATGTGTGTTACTTGAAGGGCCTCGAAGGTGGGCACGCATCCGCGAGGCCCTTTTTATTTCGCCTTCCAGCGTCTGTATCATATAAAACTACGCCGACGCATTTGGACATTAGTGCAAGATCAGTGGCAATCAGTGGTTGACATCCCGGAGAAACCACCTATAATCAATGACCTGGCGCTGATACAATCCAAGCATAGCCTTCGGATGAACCCTTCGATGCCCCAAAGAATCCGCCACGAGCCTGATTTCGAGCAATTCTTGAAAGTGCTTCGCCGGGAAGGCCGGCCCGGTCATTTGCCGTTCTACGAGCATATCGCAAGCCCCGGGTTCATCGCTCGCCGCACCGGCACGGCTTTCAACGAGATGAACGCGAGCGAACCGGACTACTGGAAGACATATGTGGACTTCTGGCTGGGGATGGGCTTTGATTGCGTGCCGCTCGAGATTGCCCCGCCATTCAGGCTGCCGCCCGGCCACGGCGCGGCCAGCGAGTCTAGCGAGGCCCGCGTAGTGATCCGCACGATGGCCGATTTCGAGACCTACCCCTGGCCCAGCGAGGCCAGCCCCATCGATTTCCGCCCGTTCGAGACGGTCGCGCGGCTGCTGCCGGCCGGCGCCCGAATTGTGGGCGGCGTGTGCGCCGGGCCCTACGAGTGGGCGTCGACGCTGATGGGCACGATGGGCCTTTCGTATGCGCTGGCCGACGATCCCCGGCTGGTCGAGCTTGTTTTTCAGAAAATCGGCGCGCTGCATATCAGCGGCGCCCGCCAGCTCGCCACAATGGACGCGATTGGCGCGATCCGCCAGGGCGACGACCTGGGCTTCAAAACCTCCACCTTCCTCAGCCCTTCACTGCTGCGCAAGCTGGTGTTTCCCATCTACAGGCAGATGTCGGCCCATGCCCACACGCACGCAAAGCCCTTCATCCTGCATTCGTGCGGCAACCTGGCTGAGGTGTACGACGATCTGATCGATGATTGCCGGATCGACGCGAAGCATTCGTTCGAGGATGCGATCATGCCGGTTGGCGAGTTCAAAAAGAAGTATGGCCGGCGGATTACGCCGCTGGGCGGGCTCGACGTGGATGTGATCTGCCGCGGCACACAGCAGGAGCTGCGGGCGTATGCGCGCAGGCAGATAGAGGCGTGCTGGTACGATGGATACTGGGCGCTGGGCACGGGCAATTCGCTTACGGATTACATGCCGGTAGAGAATTACATGATCGTGCTGGAGGAAGGGAGGAGGATGGGATAGAGCATTTGGGGCGCACCGCCATGAGCGGCTGTGCTACATGAAGAAAGACACAGCCGGGGGCGGCTGTGCCGCATCAAGGTGAGACCACGAAGGACACGAAGACTGCCAGTCTGCGTGTCCTTCGTGGTTGGATGGGCTTTGGTGAGAGGCGCCGGCAAGCCGGCGCCTCCGTGAAACGGGCTGTCATTTCGCCATTCTGGCGCGGGCGAGCGATGTATTTTCGGGCGCGCCCGGTTCGGTGATCAGATTGCTGCTTTGAATGGACCTGACAACGCCGCGGATGTAGCGGCTGCCGGCGGCTCCGAGCAGGTCCATGGCGGTCAATTCCACGGCCACGAGGTACGGCACGCGGAAATACGTGTTCGAACCCTGGCCCGATACGTTGTCGTATACGAGCAGCAGCACGGTGTCGCCCAGCCTTCCCTCAACCGAGCTTCTGAGGCCGTTGGACATACCCGGGTCGCCCTTGACGTACATATAGCCCGGATCGACGGGGATGGTGAAGGGCTTGTCGTAGCCGTTCTCGATGTAGTTGCAGAGAACGGCCGTGCTGTTCGATACGGCGTCGAGGCTGACGGTGCCGAAGTTGCCCGGCGTGAGGTCGTCGCAGTCGGGGAAGAAGGTGATTGTCTTCCCTACGTCGGCCACAAACCTGGTTTGCGAGTATACGATTTCGGCGACGGAAGTTTGCACTCTGCTGAATGTGCAGACCATCACGAGGTCCTGGAAATCGGCGGCGGCGTGCGTGAGCTGCTCGTTATACTCGAAGAGAAACATCACGTCGTTGAAGCCGATGATGACCTCTCGATCGGGGCCGAGGTATGGTGCAATGAACTGGTTGAGCGGCGCCTGGTCGTCAAATGCCGCGAAATCGGGGGCGATATCGCCGCGACGCAGGACCACCACGTGATCGTCGCCGCGGTTCGAGTAGCGCGTAGAGTCGAAGTAGGTCGTGTTGCCCTTCTTGTAATAGGCTCTGGCTTTCACAACGATCTGCGACGGATCGTCCACGTTGGTGAGATAGAGGTTCTCGCCGCCGGTGACGGCCTTGCCGCTGTTCATCGTGAGATAGGATGAGCCGCCGTTGACGCTGATGGATGGATAGACGCCGACGACGGGGCCGCCTGCGCCGTAGGTGATCTGCGTGCCGAGCACCTGGAAGCGGGCGTCAACTCTTTCGCTGACGATGATGGTGCCCGTTTCCGTCTCGATCTCAAAGTCGACGGCGTCGAGGTTGTTGCCGTCGAGGTCCTCAATGTGGCCTACTTCCTGTTTCTTCACGGTGAATGGAACGAGGTCGAACTGGGCGGCTCCTGATGCGGGCTGCACTCCGTTCACGCGGCGGTCGAGCGCGGCAACAGCTTCGGTAGAGATGGGCACGGAATCGAATCCGATGACCCTGCCGAAGAACAGGCCAAGCGGACCGTCCGGCGAGTCTTCCGTGCGGCGGGCAACTACTCTGACGGCGTTGGCGGGCGTAACGCCGGCGCTGAAGGCGCCAGTTGCGAAATCCAGCCGCCCCGTAGTTACGTCGGACGGCGCAAGCGTAATGGATTGATTCATGACGCTGTTGAGCCCGGCGAATTGGGTGGCCGCGGCAACGTGTTCCCCGGCCTCGAGATTGGCGATGGCGGCGAGGGCCGCGGCATCGGCGCCCGTTTGCAGTTGCGTTCTCGCGGAATACACCGCGCCCAGGTCTACCGCCAGTGCGGCCAGGCCCATCAGTGCAACCAGGCAGATGGCAAACAGAAGGAGGACTGCCCCTCGCCTGCGACGGCGGCTTGCGTTCAGATAGCTCATATTAGTTCTCATATCAATACTCCCGCCGCTGTGCGGCATACGGAACAGCTCCCCGCTGCGCGAACGAGTTGCCGTGGCTATATGCAAAATTCGTGCCGCCGCCCCGGCACAAAGCGCCATTTGAGCGCGTGCAGCAGCATAACTGCGTGCACTGCAATCAGATACGCGATTTCATGCGGCACCGAACGCCGCAGCTCAGGAAGGCGAAAAACCGGGCCGAAGTGCACAGGCTGGGCCGAAGTGCACAGGCGGTACGCAGAATGACCGGCGGGGGCGACCCAGCCGGGCGGCCTTGGGCAAGCCACCGCCTCACCGCTATGCCGCGGCCATTGCGGGGCCGTCGATTATTGCAGCGCCATGATGCGAAAAAGGCGGCAGCCCTGGTTTTCGCGCCGGTGGGCCGGGCGGTCTAATTGCTTATACGGGTTGAACTTGCGGCTTTCGCAGCGGCCGTGGCACGATTTTTGCACCTGCGCAAGCATGATACTCCAATAACAATGCCCCTGAGGTGCAACTATGGAATTGAGCGAGCTTGCAGAGCGTGTGGTTCGCCTCGCCGAGCGCGTGGCCGCCATCGAGACGCAGCAGACTGCGGCGCAGCAGACTGCGGCGCAGAAAACTGCGGCGCCGCTTTCCGACACGCCGCCGTGGCAGATGGACGAGGTGCGCTTGCAGGAGCTGATGGATGAGCTGCATACCGGTGTGAAGCGCGACCCCACGGCGGCGCTGCGCTTCGATGCGCCTAGCACCGGCTGCTATCTTTCGGCGCACGCGCGAAACGTGAGCCGCGTGGCGATGCTGATCGCCCGCAAGCACGGCTTCAGCGATGCGTCGGTGCGCGCGGTGGGCCTTTGCGGCCTGCTGCATGACGCCGGCATGGAAAGCTTGCCCCACGGGCTGCTCGAGGCGGGCCGGCCCCTTACCCCCGATGAGTTTCGCCAGGTGCGCCTGCATCCGGTGAATGGGGCCGACCTGGTACGCGAGCGCTATCGGTTTGGCGGGCTGCTGGATTCGGTGATCCCGCTAACTATCGAGCAGCATCACGAGCGAGCCGATGGCAGCGGCTATCCGCACGGGCTGCCGGCTGCGAGGATACATGATTTCGCGCGGGTGCTCTCGGTGGCCGACAGTTTTGAGGCCATGACGACGCCCCGGCCGTTTCGCGCGGCCAGGCATCCGGCGCAGGCCATGCGCTCGCTCTTGCTGCAAGGGTGCAAGACGGCCCGCGGCGGAATGTACGATCGCGACGTACTGAAGACGTTCGTCTGGGCGGCGTCGCTTTATCCGCTGGGTTGCGAGGTGGAATTGTCGGACGGACGCCGTGCCCGCGTGACGGAGGCAACCGACGATCCGAAACGGCCGGTAGTGAAAACGTCCGGCCGCGACGGCGAGACGATCGACCTGACGCGCACCGCATCTTTGACTGTTAAAGAATGAACGCAGCCGGCTGATGCCGGAACCAAAACAGGAGGAAGCGCCAGGCGCCGGGCACCGGCGTGCGGCCCCCGGAAGGCGCAAGGTTTCCGGTGGGAACATCGTTGCACGTGTGCGGGCTTTGGGTATAATTTCTTGTATATGAACGTTCGGCTGCAGGCTGCTGGACTCAAGTGCAAGCCGTATTCATGCTCGATTTGCGCCCAGCGCCCGCGCGGCATGAGCCCCGAAACACAGGCAGCCGGCTGAAGCCTTGCGTCTGCCGTTCGCCCGCATTTTGAGCTTTGCATTCCGGCACTGCCGGCCCCGGCACTGCCGGCGCCGGCTCGGCCGGCCTGGATGCCTTTCGCAGGAGATAGTTGATGAAAAAGCACTGCATGATTCCGCTGCTCGGTCTGATGTTGAGCTTCAGTGTGCTTCTGCTGGCCGGCTGTGGAAAATCAAAGCCCGCCGGCGACCCCTACACCAAAGGCCTGGTGGCACTCGAAGCAGGAAGGTTTGAAGAGGCGGTGAAGAACCTGCAGGAGACGCTGAAAACCAAGCCAAACGATGCGACGGTGGTGCTGGCCTTGGGAAAGGCGTTTTTCGGCCTGAAGGACTTCACGAAGGCGATCGAGCAGTTTGACAAGGCAAGCAAGCTGGACCCGAAGAACACCGATGCTCACCTGCTCACTGCGGAATCGGAGGTGAACCTTGGCAGGCTGGCGAAGGATAAGAAGCGCGACCACCAGCTTGCTATGGCGCATTTCCTGAAGGCGGAAAGGCAGTGCCGCGCCGCTTTGGAGAAGAATCCGAAGCTGGCCGAAGGCTACTATATTCTGAGCCTCGTATTTGAGGCGCGCGAAGAAGACGACAACGCGCTGGGCGAGCTCGATCGCGCACTGGCGCTGAAGGATACGCTGGTGGAGGCGTACCTTCTGAAGATAAAGATTCTGCGCCGCGCCCAGAAGCTGGCCGATGCCACCGCCGTGTGCGTGAAGGCTAAAACGGTAGTAACGGGCAGGCTGAACGCGGGCCTCGAAGCGGCAAAGGGCGAGCAGGCCCGGAAAGACGTGCAGCGGCACGCCGACGCCGACCTCTTCCGCATCGACACGGCGCTTTCCGGCATCCAGCAGGACCGCGGTTTCTATCGCGAGTCGCTCGATACGCTCAATTCCATCATCAGTATCGCACCCAACCAAACCGATGCCAAACGCGTGCGCACTACGCTGGCCTTCCTCTACATCCAGGAGCGCATGCCCAAGGAAGCGGAAATGCAGGCCAACAAGCTGCAGGAGATCGACCAGAAGTGGCCGCAGATTGCCTTCATACGCGGCCGCGTGGCCCTCTTGCTCTACAACACCGAAACCGATGCCGCAAAAAAGGCCGAGCTGCTGAACTCGGCGGTTACCGAGCTTTCGGCGTTTTGCGCCGGACGCACGTCGGCCGAGGGCTCCTACTGGCTGGGCCAGGCATACCATGCGAAAGGCCGATTCGACCAGGCCCTCACCGAATACGGAAAGGCTCTTCAGAACTTCCCCGAAGCCGCCCATGGATTCCGCGCCGATACGCACATGCGCATGGCCAGTATCCGCTACGAGCGGCGCTCGTACCCTGAAGCCGAGGTGCATTGCAAGCGGGTGCTGCAATACCGGCCCAAATACGAAGAGGCGCTCAGCTTGCTGGGCACTATCTACCAGATGACGGGCCGCTCTTCCGAGGCACGCCAGGTGCTCGAAGAGGCCTGGGAGGCCGAACCCGCCTCGC
This sequence comes from Planctomycetota bacterium, assembly GCA_035527355.1. Taxonomy (GTDB): domain Bacteria; phylum Planctomycetota; class PUPC01; order JABMSA01; family JABMSA01; genus DATLAR01. The sequence continues at coordinate 22,457 of DATLAR010000045.1, read as the reverse complement.
CCAAGGCAAACCTCAGGCTCGCACAGATCATGCTGCTCAGGGGGCAATACTCGCAGGCAATGGAGAAATGCGACGCCGCCATCGCTCTGGGCAACAACGACGATCCCTCGCCCCACCTCTGGAAGGGGCTTGTTTACCTCCACATGAAACAATACCACGAAGCCATAGGCTCGTTTGAGCAGGCATTGCGCATCAAGGTCGACACGCCCACGGCGCACGTGCTGCTGGCACAGGCGCACCTCGAAAACGGCCAAGCCGACAAGGCCATCGAGGTGCTGAAGGAATACAGCAGGCGAAACCCGGGCGAGGCCGACGGGCCGGCTTCGCTAGGCAGAATCTACGAACAGCTTGGCCGAACCAGCGACGCCATCGAGGCTTACAAGGAAGCGCTCAAAATCAACCCAAAGTTCGCCGCCGCATACAGCATCGGAAGGCTTTACCTGCTCGGCGACAGGCTGGCCGAGGCGATCGACAAATGGACCGAGGTGGTGAACATCAGCAATGCCGCCCAGATACCGCTGCCGATGTACCAGATGAACCTTGCCTTTGGGCTGATGCTGAACAGCGAGCCGATGAAGGCCCTCAAGCAGGTGCAAGACCTCAAGAAAAACCAGACCGCCGACCAGGGCAACCCGTTCAGCCTGCTCGAAGTATTCATATACATCTATTCGGGCGATTTCGAGAAGGCGCAGGAAGTCCTCGAAATCTCCAGCGATTCCACCGACAACAGCAAGATCCCCACCCTGCAGTTCATCGAGCTGTGCCGCGCAAATCCCATCAACGCAAGAAACGTGCTCAAGTCCTTCATTTACTGCCTGGTAGAGCGAAACGAAAGCAGGTTTGCCGAGGCCGCAAAGCATATGGAAACTGCCGTGCGGATGATGCCCGACAGCCTGCTGCTGCGCACCAACCTGGCCGTCATTTACATGCTCACAAACAACCGCGCGAAGGTGGAGAAGGAATGCGAGCATATGATCGAGGTGAACCCGAGGTATGCTCTGCCGCACTACTACCTGGCGCAGGTGAGCGAAAGCGAAGATGAGGCGATCGAGCAGTACGAGCTGGCCGTGAAGAAGGACGAGAAGGCTAACTCCTGGCGGCTTGCCCTCGCGAAGCTGCGGCTGAAGCGCCGCCAGTTCGACGAAGCATTCAAACTCGCCGAGGAAGTGCTGAAGCAGGACGATTCCAACGGCGAAGCACACGCCATAAAGGCTACCGTGTTCATGGAACGCGGCGAACCGGATAGCGCCGAGAGGGCCGCCGACCGGGCCTCCAAAGACGAAGGCGTGGGCCGCCTGATCGGCAAGAACATCGCAATCGACCTGAAAATGAGAGCCGGCCGCTACGACGAGGCCATCGCCGGCTGCGACGAGATTCTCAAAATACGCCCCGAGGCCATCGTGTTCATGCGAAAGAAGGCTATGGCCCTCGCACGACGCGGCCTCCCCGCTCGCGGCAACGAAACCAGCGACATCGATAAGGCCTTCAAAATCCTCAACGATGCACGCGCGGTCAACGACAGATACCCCGACGTCTACATCGACCTTTCCAACCTCTACCGCCTCGACCCCAGAACGCTCTCCTCCGCTATCGAGCTGCTGCGTGAAGGTATGGGCCGCCTGCCCAACAACGTGCCGCTCAAGGTGCAACTGGTCAACATCTACATCCAGGCAGGCATGGTCGACGACGCCGAAAAACTCCTCGCCGAGATCGGCGAGAGGGACGAAGAACAGACCGTCCTGTCGCGAGCCGAAATGGACCTCGTGAAGGCGCTGCGCCTCAAGACGCTCGAAGAGCAGCGCAAGATGCTGGACGAGAGCGAGAATATCTCCGCCCTCAAAACGCTGGCGGCAAACCTCGACCCCGACAAATCCTTCCCGGCAAACGTGATGCTTGGCCGGCTCTACTTGCAGATTTATGATGACACCAACGCGGCAAGCAAGGCTTTCGAGACGGCACGCGCCCTCCGAAAGGAGAACCTCGAGCCGTACAACTGGCTGGCACCCATTTACTTCCGCGACGGCCTCTTCAGCCGCGCTACCGAAGTACTGGCCGAAGCTATGAAAAACGGCGGCTCGGCCGCACGCGACGCCATCAACACCAGCCGCACCGCCATATCGCAGCAGTGCGACAAAGACCTCGTGGCCGCCGAAAGAACCGCGCGCGAATCGCTCAGCCGCCCACCCGCAAACGACGTTTCAAAGCTTGCGCTCGCAAACATCCTCGTCAATGCCGGCAAGGTAGAGCAAGCGGTGGAGGTTATGCAAAAAGCCGTCAACATGGAATCCGAAATGGTGAAGGCCTATGAAAACCTCATCCGCAACCTCCCCCCCGAAAGCCGCAGCGAAGTAGCCATCGAGCTCAACAAGGCCATATACTACCTCTTCTCTTCCTGGTACGACCGCATCCCGGACCACTATAAGCAGGCGCTCGAGGCATCCAAGGGCAACAGCATCTTCATCATGATGGCCTGGGCACGCAGCCTCGTAAACGTTGCGCGTTACGACGAAGCCGTGCAGGTGCTGAAAGACGTGCTCGAAATCCGGCCCGACTACATCAGCGCGCTCACCAACCTCGGCGATATCTACGAAGCACTCGCAAAACCCGCCGATGCCATTGCCTGCTACGAGCAGGCCGCCGAGAAGGATACCAAGAATGGGACGGTCATGGCGCGCCTAGGCGACCTCTACCGCGCCAACAACAGAATTCCCGAAGCACAGAAATACTACTCGCGGGCTATCGAGCTCAAGCCCGACATGCACATCCTGCTCCATCGCCTCGGCGACACCTACGAAAAGCAGGGGCTGATAGACAAGGCGCTCGAATGCTACGAAAAGGTCATCAGGATGGCACCCGCCGACCGCGAAACGTCGGCCGCATACAACAACGCCGCCTGGTATCACGCCAACAAGGAAAAACCCGACCTCCGAACTGCTCTGCGTTACGCCGACAAGGCGAAGATGCTGGCACCCGAACGACCCGAAGTCCGCGATACCTTCGGCTGGATTCTATATCTCAGCGGCCGGCATAAGGAAGCCCGACAGGAACTGCAGACCGCTTCGATGTTCCTCGAAAACAACCCCTCGGTGCAATACCACTATGCGGTCGTCCTCGCCGAGCTGAACGAGAAAGCCGAGGCGATCCGCCGGCTGGAGAGCATCATCAACATGGACTTTGCCGAGAAGGCGGATGCCCAAAAGCTCAACGCGAAGCTGAAGAACATCAACTGACGGCCCCGATGCCGGCATATTGCTTGTTCCATCGATGGGCAGGCGCACAAAAATGCGCCTGCCCTATTTCATGGGTCGACCGGATGCACAGCCGGGGGCGGCTGTGCCACACATTGTGCATGAAGGAGGGCAAGGGCGGGGCCGCGATCGTAGGGGCGGGGCACTGCCCCCGCCGAAGCGGCTATGGCGCGCAGGCCGTCCCCGCCCAGGGCAAGGCCGGTGCCTTGCCCCGGCTGTCTCGCGTACGGCGTGCTGGCTTTGCTTTTCAGTTTGCGTTCGGGTATAATTCAGGGCATGAAAACGCCTGCTGAAATAACCCGCCGCGTGCCGGGCCTGCACGTGCTGGTTCCCGTGATGTTCGTGCCGGCGGCGCTGTACAATTACGCTGCCGTTTTCGATTACCGATTCGCGCTGTTCTCGGTTGCCGCGGCGGCCGCGGGTGCGCTGCTGGCAAGCAAGTTCATCGAACCCGCCGAACCACCGTCGGGGCCGCGCGCAATGCGGCCGTGGTTTGCCGTATGGCTGGGCTACACCGCCGCTATCTGCCTGCCTGCCTGGCTGTTCACCACCATCTTCGGCCGCTATGCTTATCCTTGCACGTGGACACCCTTCTGGCCCACGGGCATGGCCGTGCTGGTAGATAATCCGATCACGGCGCTCACCGACGGCCTGCTGCTTGCAAGCATACCGGCGGCACTGGTGGCGTGGTGCCTGCCCGGGCCGGCCCGGCGTGCAGCCGCGGCGGCTGCGCCCGACGATTGCAGCGATCTTGCCGATGGTACTTCGTGCACGCTTTTTGCACACGGTCGATCTCCCCTGATCAAGCTTGCCGGGCACCTGGGGCCGCCGGTTGTGTTTGCGGCGGCGGCCGTGCTGCTCTCGCTGCGCATCCCCAAGGGCGCACTGCTGGGCACGAGGGTCGACCCGCTGCTGAACGTATGGAACTGCTGGTGGTTCCGCAAGGCCCTTTTCGATCCCGATCTCGGTATCATCCGCACCGACTACGTTTTCCAGCCCTTCGGCGTGTCGTTCCTATGGCACACGCTCGCCCCGCTAAACTGCATCCTGGGGATCATCTGGCAGGCGATCACCGGCGCGGGGCTGATCGGCACCTACAATTTTCTCGCGATGTTTTCCTTTGCGATGATGGGCTGGAGCGGCTACCTGCTGGGCCGGCGGATCGGCTGCCCCACCGTGGGCTTCTTCGTCGGGTTCTCGCTCATGTTTGCTGGCTCGCACATGGGGCAGTTGCGCGAGGGGCACCTCGACCTCGCGAACGCGCAGTGGATCATCTTTTTCATGCTGTTCATCCTGCGCGCTTTTGAGAAAGGCGCCAAGCTCGACGCGGCAGCGGCCGGGATATTCTGGACGGCCGCGTTTTATACGCATTTCTATCACGGCATATTCTGCGGCATGATCCTTGCAATAATGGTGCTGGCCGCCACGGGCCGCGCCGCCGCCCAATCGCCGCTAGCAAAAGACCTGGCGCAAAGCATGCGCACAAAACTGACCCGGCCGCTGGTGCTCCCCCTGCTGTGGATAACCGCGGCGATCGCTTTCCAGAGCCACTGGAGCACGTGGATGATCATCGCCGTCGCCGCCGTCGTTCTTGCGGCGGGCCCGTGGACGGCTCGAACGTTTTCGCGGCGCTGGGCGGCGCCCGCAATGATATCCGCCGGCATCTTCGCCGCCGCCAGCGCACCGTGGCTGATTGCCATGTTCCTCGAAAACGCCGCACATAACGGCTCGCTCGACTGGGGCCGCTCGCCAAATCTCTATTCCACCGATCTGCTCGGATACCTCGTGCCCTGCCCCGTCTCGCGCGGATCGTCGCTCTTCGAGGCAGTGTGGAGCCGGTTCCTGATCCCGTGCGGCGACAGCTCGGCCTTCCTCGGTTTCCCCGTGATCGGCCTCGCGCTCTACGGCCTGTGGCGAAACCGCAAACCCTTCTGGCTGTTTATGGCGGCCGTGTTTCTTGTGGTCTCCTTCGGGCCGAAACTGCACGTGGCGGGGCAAACGCTGACAAATGCGCGGCTGCCCTACGTGGCCATCGATGCCATGCCCTTTTTCGCGGCCAGCGGCGTGGCCGGGCGCTACTCGATGGTGGCCACCATTGCAGTGGTAATGGTGGCGGCCGCCGGGCTGGCGCGGCTCATGGCCGGCGTGTCGGCCGGATCGCCCGTGTGGATGACCCCCAAGCGCGCGGCACTAGGCACAGCCGTGCTGCTCGCGGTGCTGCTGCTGGGCTATCCGCCGTTTTTCTTCTACGAGCCGCCCGAGCTCCCGATGCTCCGCGTAGTGAAGCAGGATCGCGAGCCGAACGTCGTGCTGCCGTTGTGCGCGTCCGACGCGGCGCTGTGGTTCCAGACGATTCACGAGAAGAAGATGTTTAACGGATTTGCATCGCGCGTGGACCCGCGGGTGGACAATTTCATCCGCGAGGCGCCGGTGTTTCACGAGCTGTATTACGGAAAGCCGCTGCCGGTTTCGCGCGAGGAGGCGCTCGAGGTGCTGCGGGGTTACGGCGTGCGCTGGATCATTGTGGCCGATGCGCGGCCGCGCGAGACCGTGGAACGCGGGCTGGGCCTCGAGCCGGTGGCGGCCGAGAAGTGCGTATACCTTTACCGGCTGCGCTAACCGGCGCCCTACGGCCAGATGGTGTTCAGCGCGTTTCGCACGGCGATGAGGTCGAGCACGTTTATCCGGCCGTCGCCGTTGACGTCCGTGCGGACGGGCGCATTGCTGCCCGGCTGCCGGTTGAGGTTGTTGCGGATGAGGATGAGGTCGAGGATGTTGACCACGCCGTCGGCATTGACATCCTGGGCGGGCGCGGTGAGGCGGTTGATTTTCTGCGCCTGCGTAGTGAGCAGGTTTACGGCGGACGCGTCTTCGGGGAGAATCAGGCTGAAGCCGTCGTCGTGGCCGGAGCCTTCGGCTTCGATCATCCAGATGTTCCATCCGGCGGAGGCGCCGCCCGCCAGCGCATCGTTGTAGATCGCATCGGTCCAGCGTTCGAGCGTGGCGTCGCGCGTGCTGCCCTGCTTGCCGAATTCTTCGAGGATCAGCGGCTTCTGGATGTCGTTTGTGGCGTCGGTTATGTGCCGCTGGAGGAATGCGGTGGTATCGGTTTCGTTGAGGTTCCAGTGGTCGGGATAGACGTGAACGGTGCAGAAATCGATTGTGGAGACCTTGTGGTCGTTCACGAAATCGGTGCCCTCCGAGCCGTTGTAAAGCCACCGGGGCGTGCCGGTGGGCGAGTTGTAGAAGCCTTCCATGCCGATGGTTACCATGTGGTTGCTGTCGAGGCTTTTCACGTAGGCGCTCATCGTCGAGGCCCAGTTGCGCACGAGCAGGTTTGTGCAGCCGGCGTCGTCCCATGCACGCGGCTCGTTTGCCAGCTCCCACGCAAAGATGGTGGGGTCGTCTTTGTAGGCGATGCCGTTGATGGTGTTTACGCGGTTGACGATGTTCCAGATTCTCGCCTTGAGCCAGTTTTTGCAGGTGGTGTTGGTGTAGAACTGGTCGTGAGTCGAGGCGGTGGGCGCGTTGTAAACGTACCAGTTCATTCCGCCGTAGTCGTCCCAGTTGTTGGTGAAGGTGAGGATGAGCTTCAGCCCGCGTATGCGGGCCTGGTCGAGGGCGTAGTCCAGCCCGCCAAGTGCGTTTTCGTTGTATGTCGAGGAGGGTGTTTCCTGATATGCCCACTCGTTTGGATAGCCGTCGATGTTCAGTCCGCCGTCGTTGAAGGCCCAGATTCGGATCACGTTGAAGCCGCGGTCGCGGCACAGATCGAGTAGGTTTTCGGCCGATTCGCGGCGCAGCGGGTCGGCACAGAAATATGACAGGTAGTAGCAGTTGGTGCCGGCATAGTAGAACCTGGCGTCGCGATACATGAAATGCTTGCCGCCGGCAGATACGAAATCGGCAGCCGCCGCCTGATGCGCGAAAAGGCCCACGGCGATCAGTAAAGCCGATACAGCCGTGCGCTTCGCTTGCGAGATTTTCATTTTGATTCCCCCAAACCGCATTCCGTTTTGACGCACACCGAACTACCCCTATATCACAAGTATACCTCAGGAATGCGTTGGGGTCAAGTGGAACCGCGGGATTTTTGCAAAAATTCTCAGGCGAGGCTCTTCACGCGCTCGCGCGGATCAATGATGCTGGTGATGCGTATGCCGAAGTTTTCGTCCACCACCACCACCTCGCCCCGCGCGATGAGCTTGTTGTTGACCAGCAGGTCAACGGGGTCGCTGGCCATTTTCTGCATCTCCACAATGGAGCCGGGGCCGAGCTCGAGGATGTCGCCGATGGGCATCTGCGTGCGGCCGAGCTCAACGGAAATCGGCACCTCGATATCCATAATCAGGTCGAGGCTGGCCTTGGACGGAGCGGCCGCATCGCTGCCCAGGAGCTGTCCGAGCTGCACATTTCTTACATCCGCTCGGCTGGCCGCGTGCATGCCGGCGGTTTCGCTAAGCGGGGATTTATCTTCGGAAACGGACGCGCTGATGAGTTCATCCTGGTTGTCTGCCATTTGGTTGCCTCTCTTTCATGCTTAAGACAGGACGTCGGTGATTTGAATCGCGAGCGACCTGCCGCGCAGGCCCGGCACTGCGAGGAATTTGCGTTTGCCTTCCACGTTTACGGGAATCGGTTTTGCGGCCTTTGTGCGCAGCGACACGATCTGGCCGGGTTTCAGTTCGAGCACCTCGCGCAGCGTCAACTCGGTTCTGCCAAGTTCGGTGGCGAGGGTTACATTCACTTTCTTCAGGTTCTCGCGCGAGCTTTCGAGGTCTTGCTGTGATTGCTTGGGTGCGACGCCAAGCACGTCGATGCGCAAGTGTTCGAACGACATGGCCTTTTCGAGTGCGGCAAACGGCACGCAGAAATGCGCCTCGCCCGAACCCACCTCGCCGCCGAGGGCGAAGCTGACACGCAGCATAGTTTCAGACGTGTGCATGATCTGTGTGAAGCTCAGGTCCATCCTGCGCGACTCGCTGACGAGCTTGATCGGCGGATCGTGGTGCCAGTTTCGCCCGAGCTGCTCGAGGATCAGCCGCACGGGCCAATCCAGCACCGCCAGCTCGATTGTTGTGAGGTGCCGCGGTTTCCCGGTGGCGTGGCCATGCCCGCCCAGCAGACGGTCCACCAAGGCCAGGCAAAACGGAACGTCGATTGTCAGCACGCCGCGGAACGCGAGCGGCTCGATGCGGAAGATGTTTACGTAGGTGGGCGATGCAAGGAGATTGGCGAACGAACCGTAGTTTAGTGCTTTCACGCCCAGCACGTTTGCCTCGATGGGAGTGCGCAGGCCTTCGGAAAGCGCGCCCGTGAGACCCTCGAGGGCGCTTTCGTAGAGCCGCTGGAGCTGGCGTATCTGCGCGCGCGACAGCCGCGACGGCCGGCGGAAGTCGTATGGCGTTACGCTCTTCCCGCCGCAGATCAGCGGCCCGTTCGGCTGCTCCGCGTTCTCATCTACTACCGCAAGCAGCTCGCTCAGTTCATCGCTCGAAAGAATATCCGGCATTGTGGCTCCCGTGGCAAATTACCAGACCCATCGGCTCGCAGAGTCCGCGCAAACGGACGCATTTCACTGGATCATCAACTCCGAGAAGTACACCTGCTGCACCGCGTTCTTCACGCCCAGCAGGTTGTTGATCTCGTCGCGTATCTCGCGCTTCAAATCGTTCTTCTTGTCGAAACCGTCGATCTCCTCGATCTTCTTCGATGAGAGCAGCACGATCAACTTGTCGGTTACGATCACGCGCTTCTGGTCCATCATTTTCACCACGTCGTCCCCTTTCACGCCAAAGGTCATAGTAGCCTTCAGATAACGGCGTCCGTCGTTGTCGCGAAGGTTGACGATGATGCTCTCCATATTGTAAAGTATCGCCTGCGGGGTTTTCGGCGGCGGGCTCTGCTCCGCTTCGGGGGCGGGTTTGCTGCCCGGCGGCTGCGGCGCCAGTATTGACGCAACACCCCACGCGGCACCGGCCGCTACGCAAACTATTGCCCCGAATATTCCGATCTTGCGCAACGGCAGCTTGCGTGCAGGCTTCTCTTCCGCCGCCTGCTGTTCTTGCGACAGCTCCTCCAGCGGTTCCGGTCCGGCCAGTTTGGCAGCCATAGGTGTTTCTCCTTAACCTTGTCTGATTCCTCATTCGAGCTTCGCGTAACCGGAATGCGGCTAGTACCGCAGGATAGCGATCTTCACGTGGTCGTTCACCGACGGATCGATCGGATTCTTCACGAGCGCCCGCGCGCTGCCGTGGCCGACCGGTTCGAGCCGCCGATAGCTCAGCCCGCCTTGCTCGTGGCAGAACCGAGCGATTGCCGCCGCACGCGACGCCGACAACTGCCACGCGTTTGGAAACTCCGGGCTGAACAGGAATTGCTCGCTGACGTTCACCTCGATGCGAACGTAATACGACACCGCCTGCAGCCGCGCGACCATCGGCCGCAGATAGCCTTTGTCGGCCGCGGTGAGGCGGGCGTTGCCCGGCTCGAACTTCACGTTCACCGGAATCTCCAGCCTCTCCTCGGTTTTGAAGTACTCCACCAACGCTCGCGGCAGCCGCATCGGATCGATGGATATCACCTTTCTGTACAGCACGTCGGCATCCGAGCCGTCGGTTTCCGCGCGCGCCCGCGGCGGTATGGCAAACTCCGGCCGCCCCTTGCCCAGGTCTATCGTGGTGCGGTGGCCGGGAAGCAGGCCCGGCAGGCCCATTGCGTTGATGTGCCGTATGAACGAGCCGGTGCCGGCCCCCACAAGGCCGTATTCCTGCTCGTTGGCCATGTTGCACAAGCAGATGAAGAACGTGAGCATGATAGTCCACAACGAGGACATCGAAACCACGTATGCGGGCGCCCCTTTCTTCTTCTCTTCCGGTTTTCTGACCATCTTGTGCCTTTGCGATCAGAGTTCTCGCTGCCTTACCAGCAACGTGATGTCCAGCCGGTCGTCGATGGCAGCAGGTTTGCGTCCCACCGAGTGCGACGTGCCCTTGCCGCCGACGATCAGCCTCGCCGGCTCTATGCCGGCGGCTCGCCGGAACAGCTCCGCGGCGGCGGAGGCACGCTCGATCGAAACTGCCCAGGCCGTCCGCTGCTGCGGAATGAAATCCGAACCGAGGTGGCCGATGATCTCCACCTCATTCTTCAGGGATGCGCTGGTCTTGCCGATCCGCGCAAGGATTTCCTCGCCGCGTTGCGTGAGGCGCGAGCCTTGCTTGGCAAAGAGCAGCGCCGCCGGAATTCTGATAAGCACCCCGCGGCTGAACGAAAGCATCTGCAAGCTCAACTCCTGGCCGGTCTTGTCGTTTTTCAGCCGGTAGTTCCAAGTATGCACTTCCCAGGCAAGCGGCTCGTATTCGGGCGGAAAATCCATGCCCGTGGGCGAGCTGCGCCCGCCGATCGTGTGCCGTTCTTCCAGCATGCCCGTCTGCGGCAGGCGGCCCTGCTCCGAGGTGGTCACGCCCAGTGCACCGCGAAGCGAGCCGCTGGCTTTGTCGAACTGCTCGCGGTCGGCCGTCGAGAATGTGAGCAGCATCACAAAGAACGTGAGCAGAAGCGACATTACATCGCTGAATGTAACCAGCCATTCGGGCACGGCACGCGGAAGATCGGCTTCCTTACCAAGGCTCATGCTGTTTCCTTTTTTCCGCCGGGCCGTGCGCTGGGCGGCAGAAACGACTTCAGCTTCTCCTCGATCGTGCGCGGATTGTCGCCCGCCTGGATCGACAGTATGCCTTCAATCAGCAGCTCCTTGAGCAGAGCCTCTTCCTTGTGCCGTGCGCCCAGCTTGCCGGCCAGCGGCAGGAAGATCAGGTTTGCCATCAGGGCGCCGTAGAACGTGGTGATGAGCGCAACCGCCATTCCGCCGCCCACCTGCGAAGGGTCCTTCAGGTTGCCCAGCATCTGCACCAGCCCTATGAGCGTGCCCACCATTCCGAAGGCCGGTGCAAAAGCGCCCATGCTTTCCAGAATGGTCTTGCCCTCCGCGTGCCGGTCGCACATTGTGCTCACGTCGATCGTGAGAATGCTGCGCAGCACCTCGGGCGGCGTGCCGTCGATCACAAGCTGGATGCCCTTGTGCAGCAGCGGCTCGTCCAGCCCCTCCAGCTTGTCTTCGAGGGCCAGCAGCCCCTCGCGGCGGGCGATCTGGGCAAACTCGCTGATCCGCTTGATCTCGTTGTCCATCGACGGCAGCTTGTATAGCAGCGTTTTCTTCATGATGGCAACCACGCCCAGCACCTTGGCGAGCGGGAAGTTTATAAGTGTGGCGGCAATGGTGCCGCCCACTGTTATAAGCATCGCGGGGATATCTATGAATGCACCCAGCCCCGAACCCATCATGATGGCCCACACCACCAGCACCAAGCCTGTTGAAACGCCCACCAGGGTTGCTATGTCCATCTCAGCTCCTCGTGCGGCCGCCATGAACGAGCTGGCGGTAAAGCATGATGCGGTCGATCACTTCCTGCGCCGACTCGCGCACCGCGATCTTGCGGCCGGTAGTGAGCGTGATGATGGTGTCGTGCGGGGCCTCCACCATCTCGATCAGCTCGGCGTTTATTATCAGCTCCTGTCCGTTCAGCAGCGTAACCTTTATCATTCCGGTTTCTCCGGGTTTGCCTTCACCTGCCTGAGGAGCGACAGCAGCTCGGAAGCGCTTTCGGGCGGCAGCTCCTGCAGGATGCGTGCGGCCTTTTTCTCGTCGATGTAAGAGAGCAGCTTTGCGGCATTTGGCCGCTGCAGCGTGGCGATGGCCGCGGCCGCTTTCTTGGGGTCCATTGATTCATGGATGGCCGCCGAACGGCGAAGGCCGACGGCCTCCAGGGCGTCCACCTCCATCGTGCGATCCCCCAGCAACGCCTCTGCGCGCTTCAGCTCCGAGCGCTCGAGGTCCAGCTCGCTGCGCATTTTAAGCAGCTCCTGCTTTTCCTTCAGCAGATCGTTGCGCATCATCTCGATGCGCTTCTCGCGGTCGGCAAATTTGCCTGCCTCCGCCTCCACCATCTTCTTGCGCGCGTCGGTTTCCTTCAGCATCGCCGTGAGCTCTTCCGAGGTGAAATAGCGCATGGTCGATACTGTCTCCACCGGTTCTTCACGCTCCGCCGGCGCATCGGCCTGCCCGCCCACAATGGGCAGCCCCTTCAGCAGCGACGCGTTGAGCTGGCCGTTGACGGCCAGGAATATGCACAACGCCGCCACGAAAGCCGCAAGCCCCGCCGCCGGATAAATCATCAACTTGAGCAAGCCTTTCATCGCGGGTTCCCCCGTTGGTTTCAAAGCGATCGCCCTGCCCTTTTCCGCGCGCCAATCTCATCGAGGTGCTTCTGCTCCTCGCGCAGCACCACGCGGCGGTGCTCGGAGCGCTGCCGCTCGTGCAGCTTGCGAATGCCCTCTGCCTTCTGGTGGGCCTTCTGGAATTCGTCCTGCTTTTCGGCCACGCCCTGCGCGGCTTTGCTCACGCTGCCGCGCTGCCGGCATGCCGCGCCGTTGGCCGAGCGCCTGAACGCGTCGGCGTTGCACAGCAGGTCGCGATTCGAGCTTTCCTTCACCAGCTCAAATAGCTGCGAGCCCGAGCCCTGCACCTCGTCGAGAAGCGCCGCCAGTATTTTCTGCTCGCGCGCCAGATCGGTTTGCGCCAGCGACAGCCTGAGCAGCGCGGTCTCCTCGTCGCGTTCGCGGATTTTCTCAAGCCGTCCGAACCTGAATGAGAATTTTTTCATAGCGATTCTTTCCTTAAACGCTTCGGCGTCACGATACCAGCTTTGCCAGGGCGCTCGTTGTTTCGTCATAGTCCGCCGGCTCGTCTATCCCCTGGCACAGAAACGAGTTCATAGCGTCGATCAGCTCGATCGATTTGTCGATCCGCGGGTTACTGCCGCGGCTGTATGCTCCAAGGTTGATTAGGTCGCGGGCTTCTTCGTAGATAGAATAGTACTCGCGGAAGCGCATTGCGGCCTGCACGTGCTCGCGCGTGGCTACGGCCGGCATCACGCGGCTCAGGCTCTGCAATACGTCTACGGCCGGGAAATGCCCGCGGTCGGCCAGCTTGCGCGACAGCACCACGTGGCCGTCCAGTATCGCGCGCACCGCATCCGACACCGGCTCGTCCATGTCGTCGCCCTCCACCAGCACGGTGTAAACGCCCGTGATGCTCCCTTTGCCGGCCGCACCGGCGCGTTCCAGCAGCCGGGGCAGCAGCGCAAATGTCGAAGGCGTGTAGCCGCGCGTCGTCGGCGGCTCTCCGATCGACAGGCCCGTTTCGCGCTGCGCGCGGGCCACCCGCGTTATCGAATCCAGAAAAAGCATCACGTTCATACCCTCGTCGCGGAAATGCTCGGCGATGGCCGTGGCCACCATCGCACCCTTCACGCGCAACAGCGAATGCTGATCCGAGGTAACGACCACGACGACGGATTTTCGCAGCCCTTCCTCGCCGAGGCAGTTTTCTATGAACTCGCGCACCTCGCGCCCGCGCTCGCCGATCAGCGCGATAACGTTCACGTCGGCCGCCGACCGCCGCGCGATCTGCCCCAGCAGCGTGCTCTTGCCCACGCCCGCCGGCGCGAATATTCCCAGCCGCTGGCCGCGCCCCATCAACGTCAGGCCGTCGATCGACCGCACCCCCGTGGCCATCGCCTGCTTGATCGGCTCGCGCTCCAGCGGGTGCGGCGAGCGGCCGTTCACCTTTCGCGTGGCCGTGCAGCACGTTGGCCCTTTGTCGTCTATCGGATCGCCCAGGCCGCCCAGCACGCGGCCCAGCAGCTCCGGCCCCACCTCCACGCGCAGCGCCATCCCGCGTGAGATCACCTCGCAGCCCGATCTGAGCTGCTCGATCTCGCCCAGCGGCATCATCAGCACCGAGTCGTGCCGGAAGCCCACGATCTCGGCGGGCACCTCGCTACCGCGGCCGTCGCACAGGATGCACAGGTCGCCTATGCCGCCGGCGGGCCCGGCCGATTCGATCACCAGCCCGGTCACCTGTTTCACGCGGCCGCGCATCGTAACCAGCGGGCAGGCCTCGAGCGTTTTGTGCCGCCGTGCAATCCGGCCGCGCAGCATCTCCGCTGCGTCGTGCGGGGCTTCCGCTATTACCGTTTTGTCAGGCATTCTTATCCTCCGCCGGCTTCTCGGCCAGCAGCTTCAGCGCGGCTTGCCACCGCCGCTCGATTGTCGAGTCGATCTCGCCGAGGTTGGTATCGATGATGCATCCGCCGCGCCCGACGCCGGGATCCCCGGTCAACTGCACGTGTGTGGCGGAAAGCTGGCCGCACAGAATGCTGGCCGCGGTGAGGTCGTCCGGGTTCACGCGCAGCCGCAGCACGTTCTCGATGGCGGTGCGCTGCAAAGCTTCATTCAGCGCCGCCTTCAGCACGCTTTCATCCCACTGCACCTGCGTGCGCATCGCCATCGAGGCCAGCCGCTGCGCCAGTTCCACGGTTTGCGTTTCGGCCTCGGCCACCAGGCGCGCACAAAGCATGCCGTGCGCCTGCTCCAGGGCCGCCACCAGCGACTGCACCCTCTCGGCGGCTTTCTTCTCGCCCTGCGCCTCGCCCTGCGCCAGGGCTTTGCTCACCTTCGCGGTCCACTCGGCGGCCTCGCGGGCCTTGCGTGCGGCCTGCTCCGCTTCGCGAGCCTTCTTTTCGCGATCGGCATCTGTGGCTAGCTGAACAAAGGCCGCGCCAGCCACGCTGTTTGGCGATACTTCTATCACGCTGGAACGTCTCACACCAGTTGCTCCTGTTCGCCCCGCCGCATCACGATCTCGCCCTGCTCGTCCAGCGAGTGCGCTGTGCGGGTGATTTCATGCTGGGCCTCTTCCACCTCCGACAGCGGCTTCGGCCCCATATTCTCGAGCGTTTCGATTACCATCTGGGCCGCGCGTTTCGACAGATTCTTCAGAAACTTGCCCTTCAACTCTTCGCTGGCCGTTTTCAGCGCCAGCGCCAGCGTGTCGTTGTCCACCTCCATCACGATCTTGCGGACCGAGCGGTCGTCTATCGAGATGAAGTCTTCGAATACGAACATCAGGTTCTCGATCTGCTTGGCGCGTTCCGGCGCCTCTTTCCCGATGTCTTCCAGAGCTTTCTTGCGAATGGACTTGTTGACGATGTTCAGGATTTCGGCCACCATCTTGTTGCCCGATTCCTCCGATACGGCCCCGACCTCGGGCGTGGTGGCCACGATCTTGTCCGAGACGATCTTGTCGAGCCGTTCGAGCATATCACCGGACGCATTCTCCAGGCGCGTCATGCGCAGCACCACTTCGCTGTGCACCTCCTCGGCCAGTTTCGCGAGCACGTTGCCCGCGAGCTGCGGCGTGAGGTGCGAAAGCACCAGCGCCACCGTTTGCGGGTGCTCGCCCTTCAGTATCTCGGATATCTGCCGCGCATCCGCGCCCGCGAGCGCTTCAAAGGGCTTGCGCCGCGCCTGCGAGCTGCCGTCGAGCATCAAGCGGCTCTTCTCCTCGCCGATCGCAGAGACTAGCAGTTTCTCGGCCGCCGCGCGTGTGTCGGGGATGAACTGCCGCGATCCCAGGAACATCTCGCTGAATTCCCTGTGCACCTCCTCGATCACGCAGTGCTCGATGGAACGCATTTCGAGCATCTCGTGGCTGATGTTGTCGATCTCCTGCTCATTGAATTTCGAGAGGACCGACGCCGCCGTCTGCGTGTCGAGGCTCAGCAGGAATGCCGCCACTTTTTGTCGTCCTGTCACGCCGTACTCCTCATGCCAAGCTGGAACGCCGCCCCGCACTCGATCAGACGGCGGGTTTGCGGTGCCGGTCCGAGACGTGCACGCGGGCGCGTCTCTGCACATCATTTGTAAAGCCAGGTGCGCAGGTATTGCGTGGCCTTGTCGGGATCCTGTTTCACCGATGCCACCACCTGTTCCTTCAGATTCATCGCCACAAGCTCTTCTTCTTCTTGCCGCTGCAAGCTGATCACGTCAATCGTTCCCACACCGGCCGTTTGCGGCTGCAGCTGCGGCTGCAGCTGCGGCTGCAGCTGCGGCTGCGGCCGCGGCTGCGGCCGCGGCTGCACCTCCGCCGCTGCAAACCCTTTCTTCAGCACGCGCCGCGCGAAGAACAGAAACAACAGCACGCCAAGGGCCGTCGAGCCGCTCTTCACCAGCCCGAGGATGAACTCGCGGCTGCTCTGCTGCTGCATCACTTGCAGCTCTTCGGGCGCCACCGGCACGCTGCTCCTGAACTCGCCGTCCGAGATCGTCAGCGAGTCGCGGCGCTCCACGTAGCCGATTGCATTCTTCACAATCGACTCATACTCCTTCAACTTGTCGCTGCTCACCGACGCATACTGCCGGGCACCGGCGCCGTCGGCTGCCTTTGTTGTTTTGTAATCGCCCGCGCAAACGAAAACCGCCGCCGCCAGGCGCGTTACCTTTCCGCCCGGCTCCAGCCGCTTCTCCTCGGTAGTCGGGATCGGCGGCAAAAACTCCACCTTCTCTTCGCGCGTTGTGCTCGTGCCCGCTCCCGCGCCGCCCGCGGCCGACGCCGACACCCCAGCCTCGCCCGAAGCCGACGGATAACTGTTTTCACGCGTCGTTTCCATCGTGCTCTTCTGCACCTTGTCCTTATAGTCAATGATGCGCTTCTCGCTCGTGGTAAAGTCCACGTCCGCGCTCACCGTCACCACCGCCTTCCCCGGACCGAGCACTTTCTCAAGCATCTGCGTGGCGCGCGTCGAGAGGTGCTCCTCGATGCGGCGGCGGTAATCGAGCTGGTTGGACGCCAGCGATGCACCGTCCGACTCGGCCGGCCTGGAAAGCACGCGGCCCGAATGATCCGTGATCGTCACCTTGCCCGGATCCAGGCTGCGCACGGCCCCCGAGATCAGGTGCGTAATGCCGGCGATCTGGTTTTCGCTCAGGCTCGCGCCGCCGCGCGTCTTCAGCAGCACCGACGCCGTAGCCGGCTGGGCGTGGTCGGTAAACAGCGTTTCCTTCGTTTCAACGATATGCACCTTCGCCCATTCGATCTGCTTCAGGCGGCTGATCGTGCGCTCCAGCTCCGCCTGCAATGCGCGCGTGTGGTTCACCTGCTGCACAAAATCCGAGAGGCCCCCCAAGCGGTTCTGATCGAACAGCGACCAGCCCGCGTCTTCGCGCGGCAGCCCCTGACCGGCCAGCTTCAGGCGCAGGTCGTATACCTTGTCGGAGGGAACGAGTATCGTGGTGCCGCCGTCGGCGAGGCGAAACGATATGTTTTCAGACTTGAGGATGTTGACGATCTCGCCGGCGTCTTTCTGCTCCACGCCCTTGAACAGCAGCCCGAAATCGTCGCGCGTATTCCACGAGCCCCAGAAGAACAGCCCGCCCACCAGCAGGCTGATGAGCACGGCCAGAGCGATCTTCTGGTTGATGCCCACCTTGCCCCACAGCACGCCCATCTCGGAAAGAAACAGCTTCAGTGATTCAAGCATTCAGCACCCTGTTGAAGTCCAAAGTCCAAGGTCGAATCCAACGCACGCTTCCGCCGCTGGTTACACGTCCATCCGCATGATTTCCTTATAAGCCTCCACCAGCTTGTTTCTCGTGGTAAGCAGCATCTTCAGGCTCAGGTCGGCCTCCGCCTCGGCCAGCATCACGTCGTGCACGTTCTCGGTCTTGCCGGCAGCAAAATCGTTCATCGTCTTCTGCGCGGTCAGTTGCTTGTCGTTCACCTCGTCGATCATCTTGCCCACAAGCTCGCCAAACCCGCCCCCAACGCCACCCGGCCGCTGCACCTGTGGCGTGGGAAATGCGACGGCCGCAGGCTTTACCCCGCCGATGCTGTTGATCGCCATCGTTCAGCTCCTTCTACCGCAAAATGGAAATAGCCTTGCTCACCATGCTCTTGAAGTTCTTGATCGCGGCCAGGTTCGCCTCATACGATCTCGATGCGGCGATCATGTCGATCATCTCGTTCGACATGCTGATATCGGGCATCGCCACGTGCCCGCTGGCGTCGGCGTCCGGATGATCCGGGTTAAACACCTGCATAGGCGGCGCGGCGCTCTTGTTTACCCCGGCCACGCGCACGCCGGCCGGCACGCTCCCGCCCTGCATCGTCTCGCGCAGCACGCTGGAAAAAATAACGCAATTCCGCCGGTAAGGCCCGCCCTCGGGCGTTCTGGTGGTATTCGCGTTTGCTATGTTTTCGGCGATGGCCTTCATGCGCACCTGCTCGGCCGAGAGGCCCGAGCCGCTTATCCCCAGCGATGAAAACATACTGTCGAAGCCCATGATCAATCTCCGATTGCCTCGCGGTACCGCCGCACCCGCGCGGCCGCAAGCTCCGCGAATGTTGTGAAAAGCATCGTATTCTTCGTCATATCGCTCAGCTCGGTGCCGAAATCCACGTTGTTGCCGTCGGGCCGCATCTCGCCGCGGCCGCTCACCACTTCGGCGGCCACGTCGTCGATCTGCTTCGGGTCGCCCTCGCCAACGGCTCTGGCAAGCTGATCCTCGAATCGCACCTCGAGGCGGCGATAGCCGGGCGTTTCCGCGTTTGCGAGATTCGCCGCGATCACCTTGTGCCGCAGCGCGCAGCCATCCAGCATCTTCGAGATGATCCTGAAGCCCACATCGTTTGAGAGCATCGGCCGGTCTCCCGTGCAACTATTTCCGACACCGTGAAGTTTTTTCCGCCCGCGCCCTGCACGCGGCCCCAAACCGCGAGAAGCCCGCAACCGGCGGCGTATCGGGCGTTTCACGCGATTCTGCGATTTTTCAGAGGAAACTTGCCAGTGTAATAAGCAAATAGCGTGCCAAAGCGGAGGACCGAGAAGAAAGGCGGAGAAGAAGTGCCGAGTGCGATGGCAGGGTAGTACAGAGCGATGCCCCGCTCTCCATGCTCGGTGGGCGGGGCGCGCTCGTTTCTGTTATTGGCAGGTAATGCCCAGTGCGTTGCGCACGAGCATAATGTCCAGCACGTGCACCTATATCGTTCCCGGCCCCAAAAGGCCATGCTGTTACCATTCCCTCAGAATGTCTTTGATATGTCGGGCGGCCTGGCGGATGGCGTCTTTCGAGAACAGCTCGCCGGATTCGATGAGCTTGCGCGCTTCCTCGATTTTTTCGGGGCGGACGTCGGGGACGTCTTTGAGCGGCCGCGCGATCTCGATTGCGCGGCCGAGCATCAGGCCGCGGTCAGACAGCTCGATGCGGTCGCCTTGCGGGCCTTGCGGCGCCGTGGTGCTCAGCGCACCCGAGGCTGCGTAGGCCTTGGTAATGGATGCCGCCTTGCCATTGCCCGGGCGGCTGATCGTGCCTGTGTTGCACGTGGTTGTTGCCGAGATTCCTCCCGTTGCAGCCATCGTTTATTGTCTCCTCGGTCGAGTTTCAGGGTTCATCGAGAGCAGGAATCGATCGGCCGCAAATTGTGCGTACCGCCGTTCGGCCAGCAGCATAGTGCGCCAGCCCAGGAGGCTGCGGTCGCCTTCCTGCGTTTTTTCAAAGTATTGCTTCACCAGTTTCTCGGTGTCGGGGTTGGCCGAGTCTAGCGTGCCGCAGACGGAGGCGAGCACCTCGCCGGTAGTGGTCGAGTGGAGGCGCAAGCTCATAGTGATCGCGGGCGGCTCGTGGCGGCGGTAGTCGATGATCTTGGCCTCGAGCACGGCATCGGCGCCCGTTTCCTCACGCGCGGCAAGCAGTGTGTCGACTAGCAGCTCTTCTTCGGGCGCCACAATGCCGGCCGGCACGCGCCTGAGCAGCACAACGTTATAGTGCCTGGCCAGGCCGGCCGCGATGCTTTGCTTGATTATCTCCACCGATTCCTCGGATGCAGGCCCGCGCTCCATGGGCAGCATGGCGATTGTGCGCAGGCCGGCGGTGTCGGTCTTCACCGCGCGGTAGCGCTCCAGAGAGTCCTTTGGCTGCGGGCCCGAGCACGCCGGACATAGCAAGGCGGCTGCTATGGCAATGATGGCCAGATTCGGTTTCAGCATTTATCACCTGCCTGTAACTGGTGCGGATCGATCGGCGCGATTACTGAAGCCGGCTTCGCGTCCTGATCTTGTCCAGCACGTACTTGTTCCAGTTCTGTTGTTCAACGATCAGTTTCAGCAGTTCTTCGCGCCGCGCTTTGATTTCTTCCCTGGCGGCGGCGAGTTCGGTTTTGGATTGCTCGAGAGCGGTGCGAAGCGACTCGACGATCTGCGGCGATGTTGGCGAAGTCTCGAGCTGCAGCTTCGCGGCGTGCAGTGCCAGCTCGGCTTCCTGCCGCAGGTGTTGCTCCTGTGCCAGCCGTTCGTTGGCATCGGCAAGTTCGGCGCACGCCTTCACAAGCTGCGCCTTCAGGGATTCGCCGTGCTGCTGCTGCTCCTTGAGCGCGGTGAGCGTGCGGCGGTGCTCCTCTAGAGGAGTGAGAGCATCGATGCGGGGGGCGATCTTGACGGCGGCATGGCGCGAGCCGGCGCAGCCGGCCGCCGCGAGCGTGCAGAGGATGAGGATTAATCGTGTTGTCATGCGCGGAGCACCTCAACCACGAATCAGGGCCTGGTAGCGATTTCCTGCAAGGCCGGCAGCTCGGGGCGGTCGCCCAGGTTCAGCTTGCCCGATTGAACCAGCGAGACGAAGACGCCTACGATCTGGGGGTCGAACTGCCTGCCGGAGTTGCGTTGGATTTCCGACATCGCCTGCCGCACGCTCGCGCGTTTGCGGTAGGGGCGGTCAGACGTGATGGCATCGAAGGCATCGGCAATAGCGAGGATTCTGGCGCCCAGCGGGATTTCGCTGCCGCTGAGCCCGTTTGGATAGCCGAGGCCGTCGTGCCGCTCGTGGTGATGCAGTATGTAGCTGCTCACCCTCCCGAGGTTCTTGAGGTTTTCGAGAATCTTCACACCGTTCAGTGGATGCTTCTTCACTACGTCAAACTCGATATCGGTAAGCCCGTACGGCTTCTGCAGAATATCCTGCGGCGTGCCGATCTTGCCGATATCGTGCAGGTATCCCGCGAGTTCGAGGTCTTCAAGCTCGCTATCCTCAAGGGCCAGAGCCCTTGCGATTGCCACGGAATAGCGCGTTACACGCCTGGAATGCCCGTGCGTGTAGGGGTCTTTCGCGTCAATGGAAGATGCCAAGGCGCTGACGAAGTTCATGAATTGCTCCGCGACGCCTGCATTGCCGATAGCGGCGCAGCAGTGCGCGTTTTGATGGCCGACCTCCCCGAGAACTCGAGCTTTCAACAGCAGTCGGAGCAGCACTTCCTGAAGGCAGTTCTCGCCCAGCGGCATGTTGTGCAGCGATGCCAGCTCGTGTGCGGTGAACGCCGGAAACGGCAGCGGTTTGCCCACCAGGCACACAGGTTGGCCCGGGAGTCGCGATTTGAAATTCGTTGCCTCGTTCTTCACGTAGTTACCCGCGATCGTGCCGCATGATTTCGCTAGTCTATCGGAACCTGTTGTCCTGCCCCTGCTCCGCATTTTTCAGTTGAGCTCTGACACTAAGATTATCGGTACTTGAACCCGCAAGGTAAAGGTTTTATTTCCATTGCCCCTGCAGTTGGGCCATCAGTTTGCATCGGGCCTGCCCGATCCGCGCCGGCCGGTGATGTTCACCGTGCGCGAGCGGTCCAGCTCCGCATACTCCCTTTTCGCGCGCTCCACGTCTTTCCTGAATTGGCTTCGCTCCAGCTTCAATGGATCCTTGGCTTTCATTGCAGTAACCCCTTTTGCCGGCGCATAGCCGGCTAGCCCGCGCTGTTCTAACCAGGAAACCGTAAGTGGTTGAATATGGAACATTTGAAGTATCGGATTGCGCCTCGACCCATTTTACATATTTCTCTTAAGGCAGTTTGAAATGCAGATGAACAGCGTGTTTTCCGCGCTCACGGGGAGGGGGAGTCTTCAGGAGCAGGGGCAAGGCACCGCCCTTGCCCCTCTGGGCGGGGGCAGCCACCTGCGCGCCATAGCCGCTTCGGCGGCGGCACGTGCCCCGCCCCTACCTCCGGAACGCGCGTTTCGCGTATAATACTTATCCTCACGCCATTGGGGCTTGCCCCGGTGGAAACAATGATCCATAAGCCGGGTATCATCGGCTCCACCGGCACAAGGCCCAATGGCTTGAGATTAAGCCCAAAATGGTAACCGGCTCAATGAGCTTGCAGAAGAGAAAGAACGAGCGAAAACGGGGACTGGCAGCCGATTTGCGAAGTCTGCGGAGCAAACTCGGTGCCTGTCCCCCGCTTTCGCGGCACCGCGCATAAAACGC
>DATLAR010000044.1:0-2319 GCA_035527355.1 Planctomycetota bacterium | reverse complement strand
TACCAGTTGATCGCGGTCTCGTCGTATTCGTAGTGGTCTTTCCAGAGGCCTGCCTTCTCGAAGAGGTAGCTCTCGTGCGGCGAGGGGTGCTCGTGGCGAAACGCGATGCCCAGCTCCTGCATGTGCTCGCTATGCAGCGGGCGCAGCTCGTATTGGCGCTCGGGAATCGGCGCCATCGCCGCCATCATCATCGGCGAATGCTCGCCCAGGTTGATCGCCGGCTCCATCTTCTGATAGGCCGCGATCAGGTCATCGCGAAGCTGATCGCCCTCGGGCAGCTCGCCCGCGTAAGCCAGCAGGTAGTCGCCCTGGTTCTGCGGCAGCACCGCGTTCCCGATGCCGGGAAAAGTGTACGCGCCCCAGCGTTTGTCCAGCGGCCCGAAAAACCGCACCAGCCATCCGGCATACGCTCGCATGCGGCGGTCCTGAAAGTAATCGATGCCCAGGCGGTTCTTCAGAATTCGGAAGGTGATGATGAGATAAGAGAACGTGTAGAGCGCGTAGTTGATCGACTCCTCCCAGGCGCCGCCGGGCGCACAGTATGCGTTCAGTTGGCGCTCGATGTCGTCTTGCGCAAATCGCACCCACGAGCCCGCGTCCGGGTGCTCGGGGATCAG
The DNA here is from genome assembly GCA_035527355.1 of Planctomycetota bacterium. Classification (GTDB taxonomy): domain Bacteria; phylum Planctomycetota; class PUPC01; order JABMSA01; family JABMSA01; genus DATLAR01. The sequence continues at coordinate 1,702 of DATLAR010000044.1, read as the reverse complement.
CGCACCCAGGTGAAGGAGCGCGCACATCGGGTCCGACTGGAAATTCGGCAGGCAATTGGTCCACACCAATCGGTCGGGCTTGTGCTCGCCGGGGTAGCCGTAAAAGTCGCGGGTCGATTCCGGATGATCGGGGTGTTTCCACGTTCTCGAGTGCGGCCAGCGGCCCTCGTCCATTATGCGCCGCGCGGCGAAAGCGAAATAAGCGTGCAGGCAGCGCACGTGCTCGTCGGATAGAAAATGATCCTTGCGCAGCAGCTCGTACGCCAGCATGATGCCGCGCAGGCGGCGCGAAAAGCCGATCACGTTCTTCGCGTAGTCATGCTTGCCCTCGCGGAAGCCCTGGAAATCGCGCACCCATTTCTCGAATCGGTGCAGGATGTCGTCGAGCAGCGCCTGGTGGTTTTCCTGCGAAGGCTCGATCAGCGCCGGCAGCGCAGGCGAGGCATTGCCTTCCATCGCCTTGCGTAGCGGAGGCAGCGCCTCCGCGTTACGTTTTGCGCGCTCGCGATAGTCGGCGCCGAAGAACCCCGGCTTGCTCCAGCAGTGCGCGTCCCACTCCGTATGGCCGTCCAGGTCGAGGTGCTCGTCGAGCCGCAGGGCGTTGAAGTTCGCATGCATGCGGTGGAAAATGAACCGTCGCTGCGGCGTGAAACTCTTCTCCACCGGCCCTGCATACAGCAGCCAATGGCGCGTGCCGCTGAACAGCGACGCGTGCAGCTCGGCCGAGCCGCCGCGGTCGAGCACCTTCATCATGTTCTCTACCGGCCGCTGCCACCGGCCGCCGTAGAGGCCCATCAGCCCGGCCATGCCGCGCGCCTCGTTGCGGCTGTCGAACAGTGCAAACCAGCCGCGGTTATTCGGCACGAAATACTCGGAAAGCACGGGCATCTGCATGCGGCAAAGCACGTCGCGCGGGTGCTCCGCGCCCAGCGGCGCGATCACGGGCTGCGGCTCGCCCTCAAACTCGGGCCCGTTGTGCGAGATGATGCTGTCAAACGCGCCGCCCGGATTCAGCACCATTTGCAGCTCGGCATCCAGCCCCAGCGAAAACTCCTCGCACGCCTCCACCGCGCGCTCCAGCCGGTAGCAGCGCAATGCGAGGCTGTAGTGATGGTTTTCGGCAAACGAATACGCGAGGCGGTAATCGGTGAACAGCGGCCCGGCGTTCGTTTGCACGAGCTTGCGCGAAAGGAGGGTAAAATTGCAGCGGATGGCGCTTGTCAGCGGAAAGCCCGCGAACGACTCGAACGGCCCGGGCAGAACGCCGCCCGTGCAAGGCAGCGCGGGCAAGCCGATCTCGCGCGGCGGAACGCCAAACGCGGCGCCGCCTGCCGAAGGTATCTCCACCTCCGACAGATCGGTTTCGGCGGCGGGCGCCTTGGCGAACTCGAGTGTGCGCGTCTGGCCGGGCTCGAAGCCCAGCAGCACGATCACCTCGGCGCCGGCGGGCGTGTCGCGGCCGGTATACTGGAAGAGGCCGGGCCGGCCGTCGATCTTCAGCGCGAAAGGAGCGCCGGTTTTCAGATTGGGCACGGTGAGCCGCGCGTGCTGCGGCGACCATTCGGCAAACAGCGGGCTCTTGAGCTTCATGGTGATGGACATGACAGGCCTCGCAAGATGTGATGCCGCAGATTCACCGGCGGGGGCGCCCGCGAGACGCGGCGCAGCGCGCGGATTATTGCCCGCCCGCGCCTATCGTCCA
>DATLAR010000043.1:0-19238 GCA_035527355.1 Planctomycetota bacterium | reverse complement strand
GGGGAATTACTGCTTACCGCGCTCCGGCACGGCCTTCCGGTGATCACGGCCGCGCCCATCGCGCTGCCGCCGGGCCTGATCGCTGAGGAGAACATGGTGCTGGTATCGGCGGGTGAAGCCGGCAAGATCGCAGAGTCGATCCGCATGCTGGCAAACTCGCCCGCGACACTGGCGCAGATGAAACAGAGCGCCGCCGCGTGCCGCGCCGGTTTTTCGTGGCCTGAAATCGCAAGGCGCACGTTGGAGATATATCGCCGCTGAGCGGTCTTGGAGGCTTAATTCCCGAGCGACGGCATGTCGTCCGGCAGCGTAATCTCCGGGCTGCCGGTCTTCTTGGGTTCCTTCTTATCCGGCTTCTTGGCGGCGCCCTCGGTCGCCGCCTTTTTCTCCTGCTCTTCGGCCTTCGCCTTGTTGGACGCATCCTTCACCGATCTGTTCCTGGTCTCGACCATTTCGCGTTCGGCATCGGTGTAAACGGCGGGCAACTGTGGCTTCTGGTTCAGGATGATCTGGTATTTTGTGATGGCTAGATCGAATTTCCCAGCGGCGGACAGTTCGCGCGCCTCCTTGATCAGCACGTTCACGTCCGTCTTGTCGCCCTTGCCCATGCCGGGGCTGAGGGCGAGCGCCATCAGCACGTGGAACAGCAACGCGGCGATCATGAATTGCCACAGTGCGGGGACTTTGGAACGGAATGCCCCCTTGGGCTTCACTTTGATCTCTGCCTGGGCTTTTCGCTCTCTTGACTTGATGATGTTCATAAATCTATCCCTACTCAGTGTGGTTTACTGCTATTTCCAGATAGGCATCTGCCTGGTTCACCGCCTCCACGGCCAGCGACACTGCGGAGTACGGCGCGTGGCGGTCGGCCCGAAGGATCACCGTGCGCCCGGCGACGTCGGTATCTTCGCTGAAATAGAACTCGATCTCCTCCCTCAGCCCTTCCGGCTGCACTTTGCTGTCGTTTATGTAGTACAGCCCGGCCTTAGTAACCACCAGCTCGATCTGCCGCGGCTCGGCATTATTGCCCATGGTCACCGAAGGAAGCTCCAACGGCTTATCGGTTGTTTTGGTAAACTTGCCGGCAAGCGCGAAGAATATGATCAGCAGGAAGGCGATGTCACTGGTGCTTGCGAACGACATCGCCGGCACACGCCTTTTTCTTCTGTATAGCCGCATATTTAAGCCTTTGCCGTTTGCTTGTCCACCAGGCCGGTTACCATCATGTCGATCATCTCGTTGGCCGATTCTTCCGTTCGCGCGTTCAATCCATCGATCTGGCTCGAGAAGTATGTGTGCACCATGACAGTGGGGATGGCGATCACCAGCCCGGCGGCCGTGGTGATAAGCGCCTCGCGGATGCCGCCGGCCACCACCTGTGCGCTGGGGTTCGACGTCTGCGCGATTTTCTCGAATGCGGTCATCATGCCCGTTACGGTGCCGGCGAATCCGAACAGGGGCGCCACGTTGCCCACCGTTGCCAGCAGCGGCAGCCGGTTTTCGAGATCGGCCGTGTTCACGATGCTGGCGTCTTCCATCATCTTCGAGATTTCACGCTGAACGAAATCGACGTCGGCGTGGCCTCGCAACTGTTTGAACTTCCGCACGCCGTTGAGAAAAATGCCCGAGAGCAGGCCGGGGTTCTGAACGCAGAATTCCTCGATTCCGTCCACGTCGTTCCGCTCGATGCACTCGTTGATTTTCCAGAGGGCAAAGGAGTTTTCCTTGGCGGAGCTGTGGAGGTAGAAGAAGCGTTCGGCTATGATCGCCAGCGCGAGGATCGAGCACATCAAAAGCGGCACCGTAAACGGCATGCCTTGCTGCAGATAACTCATCATGGGCTTATTCCTGTTTCCGGATTACTTATTCTTGCCACGCAATTTGCTGGGGTCTTCGAGGTAGTTCTTTCCGTCCGGGCCTTCTACTTCCGTGTCGCCGAAGAAATCGATGCCGTCGGAAATCCCCTCGTCGGGAATCTTGTATTTGCTTTCAAGGCGCGTGTGAGCGTCGCTGGCGGCTCTCGTTTTGGGATACAGCCGCAGCACCTGCTTCAGCACGTTGATCGCGGTTTCGGTGTCTTCCTTGCCCTCGTAGCACAGTGCCACGTTGTAGGAGCCTACGGGCGTGCACGGCGATTTCGGGTATTTCGTGCGCAGCACGCGATACTCCATTATCGCATCGTCAAAGCGGTCGGCCTCGCGAAGCACGTCCGACAGTGCAAGCTGCGCCTCCGGGCCGAACTCGCGGTCCTGCACGCGGAAACCATCGTAGTGATGCGCCCCCATGAAGGTGTCCTTCAGCGAAACGTTGCCGAATCGCTTGATCACTTGGCGATAGGCTTCGACCGCCTCGTCCACCTTCTTGTTCCTTCGGTGTATCTCGGCTATCCGCCATTGGGCTATGGCAGACCATTCCTGCGAATAGAACGCCTTTCTCATTTCTTCAAATTCGTTGACGGCTTTTGCATAGTCTTTCTTCGAGTGCTGGCCGTCGTAGGTTTCGGCTGCGTACCAGTGGCCGAGGCCGGCGTTGCTGATGCGGCGATAGGTTTTGCGTGCATCGTCGCCCTTGCCGGTGCGCTCCAGCAAAATGCCCTTCATCCGCAGCACGTGGTCCACGTCGGGGCCGTTGCGATATTTCAGAACAAACAACTCGAGATCGTCAATATAGGCCGTGTTTCCCGAGTTGCGCTTTGCCAGCTCGTAATCGGCCCTGCGAGCCATCCGCAGGTAATGGGCGCTTATCTTGCGCAAAGCCCAATCCACGTGCTCCTCGCCAATATGCCGGAAGTTCATCGTCGTCGTCCACACAAGGTCGTCAGTGGCGTCGGTGGGGTCCTTCTCTTCCAGCAGCTTTGAAAAGATGCTCTTCAACTGATTGATCGCCTTGCTCTTGGCGTAGAATTCGATGAGGAACTTGAATGCCTCGTGGCGGTGCGTGCCTTGGAGCCTGTCGATCATGTCTCTGATCTGGTCGAATTTCCCGAGGCTGTAGTAGACGTCTACCACGCACCTGAACGCCTCCAGCTCGTTGGGCAGCCGCTGGTAAACTACCACCGCCTGATCGTGATCCTTTTTTTCGATATGGTACTTCGCCAGCTCGTAGGTGGCGTGCCGATGATTTTCGTAGAGCTGCCTGCGCATCGCATCTTCGTTTCCGTGATATACCTGCACCTTGATCTTCGTAAGCCGGTCGTAGTCTTCGTATCCCTTCTCCGGCTCGCGAGTATCAAAGCAGCACTGGGCGCGGTCGAACAGTGCGAGCGTGGCGTAATTCGAGGTCGGGAAGTCGTCGATCAGATAGGAGAATTCCTCGACCGCCTTATTGAGGTACTTGCGGTGCATCTGCGCCCGTGCGGCGCAGTATTGCGCATGGTCGTTGCGCGGGTCGTTGGGCGCGGCCGCCATGAATTCGTAGAACTTCGTGCCGGCTTCTTCCCATCGTTCCATCTTGAAGGAAGCCAACGCCGTTTCGAAGAGCTTGTCGGCTCTCTCCTCGCTTGCGAATCCTGCCCGGGCGGCAACCAGCAGCCCGATGGCGAGTGCAAACACGATGAGTTTTTTTGTGTTGCTCATAGCCTGCATCCCTTTCACGAGCTGGTATACTTGTAGTACAACAAGCTGTAGGTAATGATGTTGAGTCCCATTCTAAACGCCTGCTCAACGTCTCGGCGGCGCTGAGCGAAATTGCCGCTGGTGGCCCAGCCGGCGCCGAGGTCGCCGCGGCTATAAAATACCACGAGCTTCGGCCCGACCCACATTCCAAGCGCGGGGCCAGCCCCCACATGCTTGCGGTAGATCGGGCAGCCGTCCACCAGTGCGTACGGCATTGTGCCGCCGCGGTATACCTCGTTGTCCTTTTCAATCACTGAAAGGCGGTTGTTCGGCATCACGCGGCGCATGAAGTTCACGAAATGCTCGTGAAAGTTTCCGCCCGAAGAGTCGGCAAAGAGCATCCCGCCGTTCACCAGGTAGTCGCGGAGGTTGCTTACCTCCTGATCGGAAGCGTTGATGTGCCCGATGCCGGTCATGTAGAGAAGCGCCGGGAAATACTTGTCCTTGTGCTTGGGCAGCTCGGCGAGAGTGATGTTGTTGTTAAACTTCTCCACCTTCTTCACTACGCCGGCCTTCAGCACTTCGTTCATGAGCGGCGCCACACCGGAGCTGTTGCTGTCCCAGTCGGGGCCGTCAAACTTGATTCGGTAGAACACGAGCGAGCCGCCCAGTGAGGTGCCCTTGGGCGAGCCGGCCGCGCAGGCGCCCGTGCCTATGCCGTGTGGCACGCCCACCTGATCGGAAAACTGCGTGAGCGTGGCGGAATGCGTTTGCAGTTCCTCGTCTTTGAGCATTTCATAGATGCTGATGGGCGACTGCCTCACTCGCTTCTTCTTTCGAACCACGGGCTTCTGCACCTTGATGGTCATGGGCTTGCCCTTGGTAAGCTTGTCGCCCTTGCCCATAGGGATGCCGGCGGGCACTTCGAAGAAGCCCGCCCTGAGAAGCGCGAGCAGCCAGGGCAGCGCAAACAGCGAATGAAACAGCATCGAGAGCAGAAGGAACTTGCGGTTTCGCAGGCGCAGGTATTCGCCGCGCCTGTGCAGGTCGCTTCGTGCCGGCCCCCCCACGCCCAAAGCGAGGAGGGCCCGCTTCTTCAATTCTTGTTTGTCCGGAAAAGCCATACGAATCCTTCTGCTACTGCGTTACGTCCTTTTCCGCCAGCCTTGCCGCCGCGTACTTAGCCCACTTCGAGTCGGGGTAGTCGTAGGTAACGCGCTGGAGCAGGATTATGGCCCTCTTGTAGGGCACACTGTTTATGCCCGCCGTCTTGAATATGCAGTCGGCGTGCCAGTAGAGGAAGGCCGGCATGTTGGGCGAGTCGGGCAGGGATTTTTCGGCCTCTTCGAGCAGTTCGGCTGCCTGGGCAAACTTCTTCTCCACGATCAGCCAGCCGGCGGTGCGGAGGTACATGTTGGAGGTTTTCTCGTGGCCGGGGAATTTCGTGATGAACGCCTCGCCGATGCCGATGGCGGCCTTGTAACGCTTTTGGCTGGCAAAATGCGTGGCCAGCGTGAGCATCGAGTCGGCCACCAGCGGGCTGTCGGAGTGATGATAGGCGAGGTTTACAAACGACTCGATCGCCTTGTCCATCTCGCCCGCCTTCATTCGGCAGGTGCCAAGTTTGAATAGTGCGCGGGCCTTGAATTCGCTCTTCGGCCAGCGGTCGATCACTTCCTGCAGGCTCTGCACGGCGCCCGCGTAGTTGCCCATAAGGAATTGGATGTTGCCCAGGTAATACGTGGCGTGGGCGCACATCGGGTCGTCGGGGTACTGCTCGATCAGCATGCGGAAACCGTCTCTGCTGCCAATCAGGTGGGCAAAGCCGCGCTGCACGGCGCCCATCTCGGTGGAGCTCTTGCCCAGTTCGTAGGATGCGAGGGCGGTATTGAAGAGCACGTCGCGCTGGAGCGATCCACGCTTGAGCTGCCGCGCGAAGATTTCAACCGTGCCATCGCTGCCCGACACGAACGATCCATCGAAGATTACCTCGGGGGGCAGTATGCCGGGGCCGCGCCACAACTGGTCGACGTAGACGGCCTTGAAGGTGCCGCCGAATTTTGCCTGCAGCACGCCGTCATTGGGTTTGGCTTTGCTGAACTCGGTGGGCACGCTTCCGCGGAAGACGCCGCTGTGCGGCTGGCTCTCGCGGACCGGAACGCGCTCGCGGTCGCCCGAGTCCGATGTCACCTCGATCCAGATGAAGTCGCGCTCGCGCGTCTTGTCCATATCCGCGTCGCGAACGATCATGTAGATGTCCTCGCCGAGGTGGAAGCTCGACTTGGTCTCAAGGAAATCGGGGCCGGTGACATTGAACGTGGCATTCGATGCCAGCGAGAGGTAGGCCTGGCGCCTGTCGGGGAACGTCTCCTGTTTCGCGTCTTGATAGGTGAACATGATGTGCCGCACGCCCTTGAGGGAAACGGCACCCTCGACGCCCTCGTCGGCAGCCGTCTGCATCATGACCTCAAATACGCCCTTCTCACCGGCAATAGCCTTGGCGGTGAGTTTCCTGAAGCCTGGCACTTCGCGGCCGAGCAACGACACCAGTACCTGGATGGTGTTGCCCTGGAGGTCGGGATCCTCCACACGAACCTTCACTACGGTGCCGGGCACGATGCCGCCGCAGTCCTTCCACCAGTCTGGCATGGAATACCAGGCAGGCGGCTTTTCGGTACTTGGCTGCTTATCGACCACCTTCACCGGCTCCTTAACTTTGGCTCGCTCTTCGGCTTCGGCCTTTTCAATGGCTGCCTCGAGCGCGGTGGTGTTGAACTTCGTGTCCAGCAGCTTCAGCCGCTGCTGGAGGCTGCGCACGGCCACGTTCAGGGCATCGCGATCGCGGCGCAACGCCGCTGCTCGGATGAGGTCTTCGGTGGCGTACATGTCGTCGCCCAGATCGCCGGCTCCACCGGCGTTCGCTTCCTCGGCGATAAGCGGTGCATCCTCGCCCTTCACTGTCTTTGGCTTCGTTTCCTTTTTCGCCGCGGTTGGCGTCTTGGGTGCATCCTTCGGCTTCAGAGCGCCGATCCGCTTGTTGATCCGCTCGAGGGTGGCAGTGTATTCGCCGATGAGCCTTCTGTAGTGCAGCTTCTTCTTGGCGGCTTCATTGAGCACTGAATCGTCGCGTTGCTTTCCTGCGGCCGCAAGCGCGGCGGCGGGATCAACCAGCGAAACCAACAGCCCGGCCGTTCGGGCCTCGTCGGAAAGAGCATTCACGTTCACGTCGAGCTTCTGCAGCTTTTCGAGCAATTCAGGCGAGGCCACCGGCATAAACGTTCTGGCGACCGATGCCTTTGGAGTAGTATCCTTGTAGCTGGTCCAGATGATGTCGTCGCCGGAAACGGCCAGCGGGGTTTCGAAAGCTTCCTGCTCGCGGCGTTCCCTGGCGGAGCGTCCGGTTCTGCCTGCCCACCATTCGTCGAGCGCCCTGATGCGCCGCGGCCCCTTTGCATCTGCGTCTTTCGAGAGCTCGATCTCGGGCTTGTCGGCGATGGCCACCGGCACGCGGCTGGAGAAGTCGCCGTCGAGGTTTCGCAGAAGCACGATGAACCGCGCGTAATCGCCGGTTGCCAACGACAGCGCCTGCATTTCGATTCGGTCGACGCCGGGCAGTGCGAGATCGGGATCGTTCAGCGTGAATTCCCAGTTCGGCGGGTCCATGCTGTTTTCCTGCATCGCGGGCGGGTCTATCAGCTCAACGCCCCTGGTGAAGTCGGCCACCTCCTCGTCAGCCACGAATACAAAGCTCTCGCGGTAAACTGGGTGCCCGGGCTTCCTGTTTTGCTCGTCGAGATAGCGCATCATTATGAAATCACCGGGCCGCACCCACAGGCGGTCCTCGTCGGCCTTGGCGTTTTCGGCGGGCGACAATTGCATCCTGGCGGCAAAGACCGCCGCTGTCGGATCGAGCTCCTTCGCCTCGAGGCGGGCATAGTCGCCGCTGCTGCTGAATACCTCGCATTGCACGGTGTTCAGTTGATCGTCGATATCGAGGTCGGGGTCCACCACCACGATCTGCAGCGTGTCATCGGGCCGCACGCGTTTTGTGCGCCGCGCCCACACCCTGTCCTTTTCCTCCTTGGCGTCGACAAACAGATGCCCAAGATAGGGGTTTCGGCCTCGCGAGAGATAGACGGCGTCGATGTGGCCATTCACATACGCCACACCCAGCGGATTGGAGGTGCGCTTTGCAGACCGACCCGGTGTGAAGTTCTCTTCGTCAACAAACTCGGCGGCCATGCAGTCGCCCACGTTGAACTCCAGGATGTCGTTCTTCGAACGCTCCAGGGGAGATACGGCGGGCGGAATGACCTTCTTGCCGTTCTTGTCGAATACCTGCACCTCTGAAATCGCGGGTGCATCGCCCTCAAACTTCTGGGCGGTAAACCTGATCCAGCGGCAGCGGACCGGCCTGTCGAGCAGGACTTCAACGTTGTGCGCCGATTTATTATCCTTACGCTCGATCACGACCGGCGCCCCCTGATCGCCGCGCAGCGTAACCGTATAATCGATCATGTAGCGATCATCGGCGCCGACGCCGCGGTCCCACACGATCTTGCTTACGTCTTGGAGCTCCTTCATGTCCACCTCGAGCCATTTGCCGGGCTTGGCGTCGATGAAGCCGACCCACGCATCGTTCGCGCCGTTCTTGCCGTCGATGGCCAAGGCTGCGATGCTCTCGCCGGATGCGTCAGACGCAATCGCCGTCGGGCCGTTAATGTCAGTCTTGACGACACCATAGAAGATGCCGGTATGCGGGCCGGTTTCTGTCAGCTTTACCTGCACCGAATCAAGCCGCGGCCGGCCGGCGGGCGACAGTGCCGCCCCTAGCGACCACGTAAAGTCGCCGTTGTCCGGTATCCTGCTGCTCATGCGCAGCCCCAGGCCTTTTTGGAGCTCGTTTGCGAGATGCTGCACCGCGGCCTGCTCCTGGCCCACCATCTCGGGCGCGTAGGTGTATGCCGTCACGCTCACCGTATCGCGCTCGTTGCTGCGGTCGAAGTCGCCGTCTTTCACGCGCAGGTACACCAGGTTGCCCGGCCTTACCACGGCCTCGCCGCGCTGCAGTTTCGCGCTCAGCGCCTGCAGGCGTTTCTCTTCCTCAAGCTCCCGCTCGGTCTTCTCCACGTAGATGTCGTCTTCTTCCTGCTCTTTCTCCACAAACTTCGTTGGCGATACGGTGATGCTTCCATCGTCAACAACCTGTATGACACTCGTCTTCCGCTCGCCCTGCACGTTTTCGGCCGTCACCTTCTGGTCCTTGTCTAGCGAGGTGAACCTGTCGATGTACGTCACGTAGATCACATCCGTGCCATAAACTTGCAGCACGCCGTCGTCCTTCGCGGTTTCGCCCAGCTCGGTGCGGATGGTTCCCAGGAAGAGTGAACGGTTGATCTTGTTCATGTCGAGGAGCAGCTTTTCGGAATCGCCCGATGAAGAGGTGATTTCAACGGGTATGGTGTATTCGCCGGTGCCGAGGTAATGGTCGGCGTCCCACACCTTCACGGTGAGGATATCGCCCGGAGCCACCTTTTCGCGGGGCAGTGAATGCACGGCCCCCACGGCTTCGTACAGCCTGATGGCGTCGAGGAATGCGCCCTGCTCGGCGTAGGTGCGTGCGATGGTATAGATGGCTTGCCGCACGAGGTCGTTCTCGGCAAATCGCTCCCAGAGCGTGCGGAACGAATCGATTGCGGCTTCGCGGTTGCCCATCCTCAGTTGCGTAGTGCCCAGCCAGAACAGAGCCACCGGCGTCACCTCGGGTATATTGGTCTTCGACAGTTTCTGGAAGATGGGGATTGCCTGGTCGGGATTGCCCGACGACAGATGCACCTCGCCGCCCTTGAGATCAACGAGGTACTGGATAGGCGTATCGCCTGCGAGCTGCCTGGCCGCGCGGATCTCTTCGATTGCGCGCGGGTAGTTCCGCATCATCACGTTTGCATCCGCCCGCAGCAGCGTGGCTTCCACCTTGCCGCGTGCATCCAACTGGTCGCCATGGAACCTGAAGATGACATCTACGAGCTTCAGCACCTTGTCGGCGCGTTCCAGCATAGCCGCCGGCACTGTTCTGGGGCCGGCGTCGTCGTCCTTGCCCACCGAAACGGGCATGCTGATCAGGCATGAACGAGTGAGCGCGAACAGCAGGCTTCGCGATGGCTTTACATCGGTGCCAAATTCCTTCTGCACCGATGCACGCTCGAACGAGTTGAGGGCCAGCGGCACCTGCTCGAGCGCCAGGTAGCATTCGGTTGCCGCCAGCAGCGCGCCGGCGTCTTGTGCCTCGCCCTCTTTGGGCATAGCGGGAGCAGGCGTGGGCGCGCCGGACTTGTCGGTTTGAGGGATGGTGAGCTTCACCATGTTCGAGAGCACCTTCAGGCCCTCGATCGGCTTGCCCTGGTTCTTGTACAGCATAGCCTGCGAAAGCTGCGCCCGCCGCTTCTGCGCCGGGTCGGCCGCTTCGCGGATCACGCGTTGATACTCGTGCTCGGCCGACGCGAAATTCCCTGCCTTCTCGAATACCTCGCCCAGCCGGTCCAGATAGCTGGTGAAATTCGGATCGTGCGAGAACGTCTTCGCCAGCACCTGCGCGTTGCGGGCAAACAAGTAAACGTTGCCCGATTGCAGCGCGAGGTCGCACGAACGCCTCAGCCAGTGCGCGTGAGTTCCCTCGCGAGGGTTGCGCATTCCCATCTGGCCCAGCAACTGCGCCGCACCGTCTACGTCCTTGCCCATCACACCGAAATCGACGAGGCGGTCGATGCACCAGGATATCTGCCCCAGGTCGCCCGAGTACTTCAGGATGTATTCGAGGAATGGCTTGATCGGATCCTTGTTTTCATTAGACCACAGCCTCGTGGCCAAGCCAAACACGGCCCCCGGTTCCAAGCCGGCATTTGCAAGCCTGGCGGCGGCAAAGGAGATCGGCAGGTCGCCCACCGGCTGCTCCGGCCCCAGGCCGACCGATTTGCGGTAGTTGCCCAGGTGGGTTTCCATCGCCTGCACCTTGGCCTGCGAAAACTGCAGCTCTTTCTGCAGGTCGGCAATGTGCTTTGTGGAGCGGGCCACTGCCAGCTCTGCCTGCCGGCGAATATCGTCGGTGCTCTCAGGCTTGGCGGCCAATTCCTTCGCGGCCTCGATGGAAGCCTGTTCTTTTGCGATGGTGGCGTTGATCCGCCCCACCGATTCGTTCCAGATGCCCAGGTGGCTGCTTGCGGTAATGATGTGGTTTTCGGCTGCGAGGCGTGCAGCAAGCTGGCCGTTGTCGCCGCGGTGCTGCATCGAAGCCACAAGCGTATTCCAATCGGCTGCCGCGCGAACCCTGTCCTGGTATTCCTCCTCGAAGTTGATCGGCACTTTGCCGCCGAGGAAGATATCGCGATACAGAGGATTCATTCCGCTTTCCCACAGGCCCAAGGCAGGGCGGGCGGCGAGTGCGGAATATTCCTTCATTGCCTCGTCGCGCCGGCCCAGGCGCCACAGGCATTCGGCAAAACGCTCGCGGTAGTGGAGGTTGGCCGGGAATTGCGTCATCAGCTTCTGCAGCTCGCCCACTGCCCTGTTGGGATCGGTGAGGCAAAGCGTTTGCAGGCGCATCATCCGGCCGCGGGCGTCGCGCGGGAATTTCGCCACGTATGCGTCCCACTGTGCCATGCCCCACGCGCCCTGGTTGAGCGTGGCATACGACATTATGACCGGGTAAAGCTCGGCCGAGAAGGCATCAGGCCCCAGCCTGACGCGCTGATTCGTGTGCGGCGGTTGCCAGTCCATGTTAAGGCTGGCGCCGCCGCCCCAGTCGCCAAACGCTATGCGGCACATGTGCAGGCCGCGGCTCAGTTGAATGCCTGCGTAGTTCTCGTCCTTGCGCGCGAAGTTCCAATGCCGGCCGTTGATGTCCAGCCCGGCCCAGTCGTCGGCGCCCCACCAGAAATGATAGTAGCCGTCGATCGGCGCCCGCAGCAAGCCCCAGCGATACAGCAGGAATCGCTCGCCGGGCCTGTAAGGCGATTGGGCGTTTTCCACCTTTTCGGCAGGTCCGATGCCGTCGCCCGGCGGCGTGGCGTAAATGTTCATCAGGAAGTCGTTGATCGTCGGCGGGTTCGTGCCGGGATCATGCGTGGAATACAGATACAGCGAATCGTAGCTGTGGAAACCGTGCATCCTGTAGGCCGGGTTGCAGGCTAGACGCCACAGCGTGGTCGACACATTGGGGAACGCGCGGTCTGCGCCGCTGGCGCACAGCTCCATCGCCCAGGCAAAAGCCTGCTCGGCATCGGCCTGCGTAACGCCCGGCGGGAAGAAGTTGCGCTCGAAAAGCCGCGCCGCGCACCGCTTGCCCTCTGTGGCCTGCGGCGTGTTGGCAAACTTGCCCACCAGCTCGCGAACCGCCTTCATCGCATCGGCCACGCGGTTGAACCGCTCCTGCACCAGGGCGAGGTTCAGCAGCAGGTCGGGGGCAAGATTCGCGTCTGCGCCGCCGAGCACCTTGCGAACGTTTGTCTCATACAGGTCCACCCCTTCGGGTCCGCCCGGCACCATCTCGACAGGGATCGCCCTGACGATTGCGGGCGTTGCTTCGATGTCCTTGATCGCCTGCGCAATGTCGCCCTTCGGATCGACACCCGCGCGCTGCAGCTCAAAAATCCTGCTGCGCCGAACCGCCATCTCCTGGGCACTGCCGGCGAAATCTTTTATGAATGCATCATGCGTTGCCACCGATTTTTTCGCGTCGAAGAACCGCGCCAGCCTCACCGACACCAGCCGCGATTGCTCGGTGGGAGGATTCACCGCATCGTGAAACTTCACCTCGGCGTCGGCCTTGGGCAGCACCACTTCGTTCCACTGCTTTTCCATGCCCTGCGGCCCGGCCCACGCCACCTGCACCAGCAGCTCGATCAGCTTCTGATCGTGCTCGGGCAACTCCTTGATGATGTTCACGACGTGCGGAGCGGCCGCATCGCGCCGGCCCGCCTTCAGCAGCAGGCTCGCGGCGTTTTGCAGCTCTGCCAGCGCCGCCTTCGGGTCCAGCTCCCACGCCAGTTGGGCAGCGGCATCGGCCCCGGCGGGGTCGCCATTCAGCTTGTGCTTCCTGATCAGCTCCAGCGCTTTCGTTCGGGCGGCCTTGCCCTCCGGCGACACCGTTTCCTTGGGGGCGTCGGCGGCCGGGGCCGGCTGGCCTTCGGCCGGCGGAGGCACCGGCACCATCAGCGGCTGCACGCGGGCAATGCCGGCAAGCTTCACCGCAAGCTGGTCGCGCGGGAAATCGGGGCACGCGCTGAAAGCATCCAGCACGCTCACCAGCAAACCGTCGGCCGCAGCCAGCAGCTCGGCCCGCTTCTCGGCGGGCGTGCCGCCATAGGCAGCTATGTAGCCATCCACAGCGCGAACCGCAGCCGCCGCCGCGTCGGCCATCATTCCTTCGCTCACGGCGGCCCTGGCCATGCGGGCGGCATCCTCAACCTCACCCGTCAGCGTCAGCCAATGCCGCGTCATCGCTGTCTTCCAGTCGATATCCTGCCGCGCAAGCCACGCATCGATTACGGGGCGCACTTCGGCGCGCCGCTCGGGCGGTTCCTTGAAGTAGGTCAGGTAATGCTTGAACGCCTCCAGATGCGTCGGGTTCTTCTCCAGGTATTCCTTCACCTTGTCCTGGCCCACATGCTGCCATATGTAATTCATTGAATCGGCAACGATGTTGGGATCCTTCGTTCTGGTGATCAGCTCGGAAAACTGCTTGAAGCCTTCGGCTTTTCTGGCCGCCACCACTTTCTCGTCGCCGCCGGCGCCCACCAGCCAGCGGGCGTATTCGTGCTTGAGCTGGTCGATCTGGTTTGCCTGTATCGCCTGCTTGTAAAACGGCTCGGGATCGCCGAAAGCCGGCTGCTGCGAAAGGATGCGTGCGCACTGCATGAAGCCGTTGCCTTTCGCCGCCTGCGGGAAGTTCTCGTATGCCTGGTAGAGTGCCACGGCCTGCTTCACGTCGCGCAGCCTGTGCCACGCGAGTTCGCCGGCCTGCCACATCGCGCGTGCGGGGCCGGCCACGTGGCCATTCATCACCTGGTCGCCGATGTCCTTGGGAAACTTCGTGGCGTAGTCGCGGTAGAGCGTAACGGCTCGGGCCCAGTCTTCAGCCTGCTCCGACATAAGCGCGAGGTGGTTCTGGACGGCGGGGAACGACGGGTGGTTCGGGTAGTTGGCCACAAACACCTCGTAGACCTCGCGGGCGCGCTTGGGGTTCTGAAGGATTTTGCCGGCGATCAGCGCCTCGTTGAGCGCCGCCTGCGGGGCAAGCGCGTGCTTCGGGAAGCGCCGCATTATCACGTCGTATTCCAGCACGGCCCCCGCAAAGTCGCCTAGGGTCTCGTATGCGGTTCCGCGATAGAAATACGCCGGGGCCGTTTCAGCGGCTTCGGGAGCCTTCTGAATGATGCGGTCCAGCACTTCCTTGCCCACGGTCACGTCGCCGCACAGCACCAGCTCGCAGCCCATCAGAAGGTTCGCTTCGTCGAAGCGTTCCCAGCGGGCGTTGCGGCGGGTGAAATCGCGCAGCTTCGTTGCCGCTTCGAGGTGCTTCCGGGCGTCGGCGAGCTTTTTGATGGCCTCGAATTCCGCGGTTACCTCGTCGGCGGCCGGCGCTTCACCGGCCAAACAGGGCATGCTGGCAAGCAGCGCCAGCACGGCCAGCATGCCGATGGTCAACAGAGACTTCGCTTTGATCTTTTGTATTCCTTGGTTTCTCATTTTTCCTGTTTCCGGTTCAACAGACAATCCGAGGGGGCATTTCAGTTATAGCCACTATAAAAACGTCTCGCAGACCCTACTGTTTAAGTTTCTTTGCCAGCAGCTCGACCACTTTTGCGGCGGATGCAGCCACGGCCGTTCCGGGGTATTTCTCGATGGTCTCGTGCATCAGCGTATAGGCGAGCTGGATATCGCCGCTGCGATACGCGCAGATGCCTCTCATGTAGGTCACCTTGTCGAGCCCGGCGAAGTCCGGGAAGTCCAGCGCGATCCGCTCGAGGTAGTCTTTTGCGCGGGCGAAGTCCTTGTTTTCAATGTAGTATTCCGAAAGGCGCAGAAGGCTCTGCGCGGCAAAGTTGCTCTCGGGATACTTGTTTGCGCAGGTTTCGAATACTGCAACGTCGAACGTGCCGGCTTTCGCCTTGAGGTCGGCCAGTAGATACTGCGCCTCGGGTGCGAGGTCGGAGTCCGGGTAACTGGATACCAGGCGGCTGAAATGCCCCATAGCGGCGTGTATGTTCTTCTTTTCGGCCTTGCCCATTATCAGCAGGGCGTCGTCTGCGAGCGGGCTGTTTGGGAATGCTGCAATCAGCCGCGAGCAGGCCTCGGCGGCGGCGGTTTCGTCGCCGCTGGCAAAGTAGAGGTCCCACATCTGGTAGGTGGCTTCCTCGCCCAGCGGCGAGCCGCGCTCGGCGTCTACCACCGTCTTCACCACTTTCAGTGCCTCGTCGAACGCGCGCGTTGCTTCCAGCTTCAGGCCCAGCTCCATATAGATGCGGGCAAGCCTGCCCATAGCCACGCCCTTCTCGAGTTCCGAGCGGCGGTCCAGTTGGCTCTCCTGCTTGGGCTCGATGACCGAGTGTTCACCTTTCGAGCCGGAAACCACCTCAACCTTTGTCGCCACCACCCATTCCCCGGTGTGGCTGGAGTTGCGCTTGTCGCTGTAGGCTATGTAAACCAACCGATCGGGGCTGAGCTGCAGTTTTGCCTCGGGCGCGTCGGGGCGGGGCGGAATAGTGCCGAATTCGCCGACGAACACCCCGGTGTGCGGACCGGTTTCTTTAAGCGCGAGCGCGAAATTCGGAGCGTCCTTCGGCACCAGCTCCGGCATCTTCACTTCCTGCTCCTCCTCGGCAAACAGCTCCACCGAGAGGTTGGCGTCTTTCTTGGCCTTCACCTCTTCCGCCGTCAACGTTGATCCCGCGTCTTCGAGCTTCGCTTCTTCCTGCACCACCTTAGGCAGCGCGGAAATCATCACCTGTATCGTGTCAACGCCGCCGGTCATGTCCATATCCGGATCGATCACCTTCACACGAACGTGATCGCCCAGGATAACGGCCGATACGGTGCTTGTCATGTCCTGGCCGATGCAGATGATGTTTGCATCCGAGGCCACGCCCAGCGTATCCTTTCGCGTCGAACCATCTTCCTTACTGCCGTGCTGGTCCAGGTAATCCACCGTGATGGTGTCGGCCCCGTTAAGGTCGAGAGTCTTGAACTCCTGCAGCAACTGGTCGTGCCAGTATGCAAGCAAAGCCCGGCGGAACCTGAAGCTCTTCTCATCCGTCGGCATGGCTTTCACTTCATTGCGCGTTTCGTCGATCTGCTGCTGAGTGAATGTGTCGCTGAGGCTAACGGCTTTTTCCTCGCGGTCTTCATCCGATTCGCCTTCGCTCTTCTCTTCCTTCTTGGCGACCTTGGCGGCAGTTTCGGAATCCTTCTTGTCGCCTTCCTCTTCATCATCGATGGCAACTGTTTTCTTCGCCTTCTTCTTTTCCTCTTTCTTCTCCTCCTTATTCTTCTCCTCCTGCTGCACGTCCCATTGCCTCAGCACTTCCTCTATCTTTGCGAAGGCGCCGGAGAGGCCGCCGAAGGCTTTTTGCCTGAATTGCGAGGCGCCGTTGCGAAGGGCGGTGATCCGTTCTTTGGCTTGCACCTTTTCCGCTTCGGCCTTGGCCTTTGTGTCAGCGTCGGCTTCGGGATCAGGCGCCGGCGCATCCTGAGCCTTTCGCTCGAGATCGGCGGCTTCATCGTCCATGCTGGCCGCGGCCTGCACGGCATCGTCGATTTCCTTTCTAACCGTGGGGGAGAACGCATCGTCGAGCGTGCGCGTGAGCCTCGGAGCTCCGAGGCGCGTCTTGATCGTCGCAAGGAAAACAGACGAGCCAATGCCCAACGACTTCAGGTCGAGCCGTTCTTCATCTCCGCTAGTGGTAGTGATGCGCGCCGGGATCACCGAATACCTGGTGGCCAGGCCCACGTCGGCGTCGTTCACGCGAATGTATAGCTCCTCGCCGGGCGATACCGTTCGGCGGGCCTGCTTGCCCAAGCTGGCTGTGCCCACCATCCTGAACGCCTCGATCGCCTGGCCATACCGCTTCATTTCCATGTTGCCGCGGCCGATGAAGTCGTAGGCACGGTCCAGCAGCTTGCTGTCTGGATGCTTCTGCACGAAGCGGCGGAAATGAGCAAACGCGCGGTCCATCGATTTCTGGTCGTAATAACACACGCCGATCATGTAATCGGCGCGGGCATAATCCTCAACCGACTCCTCCGGCCACCAGAGCTCGGCCGGCACCTTCAATGCACGCTGATACTGGCTGACGGACCGGTCAAACTTCTTCTGGTGGTAGTATACGTCGCCAACGCGCATCACCGATTTCATGCGGAACGACGTATCCTGGTATTCCTTTCCTACCGAAAGGAACTCCTCGATCGCCTTGTCGTACTCGCCAACAAGAAATGCCGTTTCGGCGTTCTTGAAGGCCGCGGCCGCCGTATCCTCCCTGTCCTTCATCTGCCGGCGAAGGATGGTTACCTCGCGCCCCGTCAGCTTCTTCTTTTCCTCGTCCGTTTTCGGAAGCTCCACGGCGAGGGCCGGTGTGGCTGTCAATGCGATGCGCAAGATAAGCGCCAGCAACAGGAATGGGATTCCCACACGTTTCAGAAGTATCATCTAATCCTCCGATACTTTCATCATTGTTGGTATGCCGCCGGCGCGCACGATCTCATTGATCGCCCAAACCACGCGCTCGTAAAATACATCCGGAGTTCCGTCCACAATCACCACCCTTTCCTCGGCCTTCGTCTTGTCGGCGAGTTTCGTGGCAAGGTATGGTGCCAGTTTCTCCATAGCTATCTGTTCCTCATCGAGACGCACCCACTGCTCCTCGACAAAGACGGTTATGTTCTTTTCCTGAACCTTTTCCTTTTCCGACGTAACCGACGGCAGCTCGGCCTGCAGGGCACGCTGGATCAGGAACTGCGTGGCCAGCACGAAGAAGATGAGCAGCAGCATTGCAATATCGCTCATCGATGCCAGCGGCACGCCAGGGGCAGATCGAACTTTCTTGCGGACTCTCATTTACTTCAGGTCTTCCTCGAGCTCGTCGATGAAGCTCTTTGCCTTGTCGTCGGGCTCGGCCTTGTCGGGACTCAAAACGTCTAGCTCCTTCTCGTCTTTCTCGTAGAAACGCACGTAACCCCACAGGTGCGGGTGCAGCGTCGCTTCCGACGGCGCATCGGAGGTAATAGACGTGGCCTTGTTGCTCCAGTACACTCGTCTCAGCACCTCGTTGCCGTCTTTGCCGCTCACCAGCACGCCCCAGTCCATCTTCAGCCGCAGGTTCGGCGTAATCTTCAGCCCAATAGTCTTCAGCGGCACCGCCGCCTCGAGCACGTAGCCTGTTTTGCTCTCACCAACGGATATCCGCACGTCGTCCAGCCGCATCACCTTGTCAAACGTTACGCGGAACACGGGCGACACCACCTCCCACGCGTCGGCGGCGGGCGTGCCGGGCACCACCGGCTTATATAAGACGGCAATGGGCTTGCCGCCCATCACAGTCATCAGCAGCCGGAAATCGCCCTCCACCGGGGCCTTGCGGGCAGCGTCTGCGCTCGGTATCACGCCCATCTGCAGGTCTACCGATGCACCGGACTTAAACAACCTGTCCCACTGATTTCCGCTGTTTTTCATCGGGCCCATGCGGCTCACATCATAGCACAGGAAAAGATACCTGTCGTTGTAGCCGATCCTTAATGCCGCGCCGTCTTCCAGCTCGGCGGCCGGCTCGCCCGGCCAGTCATCGGCGTTGCCGTCGATGCGCACTTCTTCCTTCAGGCGGAAGCAATCGATCACCGGCGCCTTGGCGTACACGGCTTTCTGCTGCTGCTCAAGCTCCCACGCCTGCGCCTTGCGTATGTCTTCTGCGGTTACCTTGAGCTCGCCGGTCAGCCGTTTGAACTTGTCGATGCCGGCCACCTCAACCACACTGGCGTGGTTGTGCCCGGCCACCACGTAATACTTGTTGTCGGCCATGCTCCTGCAGAACCAGCCGCTGAAATGCTCCTGACCGGCCGTCACCTCTTCGAGCCGCAGGCCGCGCTGGTGCTCGCGCATGCTCCAGGCTTGGGCTTTGGGGTCGCGAATATCGCGGAATATCCGCCCCGCCAGCAAGCCGTCGCTCGTCCAGATGTTCCACGTGCCCACGTTTGAATGAAAAACCACGAACTCTCCCAGATCGCCCGCATGGGCCGTTTCATGGCCGATCCAGCCAAATTGAGCCACCACCTGCGCCGAGTGCAGCGGCCGCGCCGAATACAACGCGTGCACGCCCGAACCTTCCGACTCGTGCTGCCAGGTCATCTTGCCGTCCGGCGAGAACGCAGCCTCCGGCACGCGTTTGCCGCCGCCCAGCCGGTAGAAGTTGCCGTCGTTCAGCCGATAGACGGCGCCGTCGCCGTACTCGCCCGAAATGGGCAACGGGAATTCCTTCTCCTCGTAAACGGGCGCGCCATTGGGCAGGAATTCCTTCACCTCGTAGCGCAACACGCCGGCCTGGATGCCAAGGTCGCGGTTGAAATTCGTCAGTGAGTGAATCCGCTTTGGCGAGAGCACCACCTCATCCAACTGCACCTTTTCGTCGCCGTTGAGGTCCG
>DATLAR010000042.1:0-4318 GCA_035527355.1 Planctomycetota bacterium | reverse complement strand
AAACAGCCGCAGCCCGCCGATCGCTGATCGCCCGTGCCAGCGCGAGTCGTTGATCCACAATGCTTGCGTTTTCGTGCCGGGCGGCAACGCAACCAGCCTTGCACCCGATTGGTTTGGCGGCACATCGGGCACTATCCACTGATCGTCCGATCTCTCGTCGGGCGGCACCGCTGTGTTCGGCTTCAGATAGCGCAGTTGGCCGTCGCTGAACATGATCGAGCCGATCTCCACCGGCTGCGTAAACGCAAGCAGGTAGTCAAACGTCTCCTTCGTCCACGCCTTGGCCACGCTGCCCGCCGACCAGGGTTGCACCTTGTCGCTCGTTTCCACGCCCAGCGTCTTCAGCACCGGGATGAATTCCACAGGCGAAGCTTCGCCGTTACGGAAAGTTTTCGACGCGGCCTCGTCAATGTCATTCGTCGTGACGGCGAGATCGAAGATGCCGCCCCGTGCCGACGCAGCCGGCACGACCATGCAGATGATGCCCGCCAACAATATCAGCGGATGGCTATGGCGGACACGAAAGCTATGCTTCACAGCCCCGAGTGCAATCATTGCTTGTTCCTTGGCGCCCTGCCTTCAACGTTTGGAATATGAGGCCGCGCGGCCGGCCAATGGATTCCTTCAAAGCGCTATCATAGCAAAGGCGGGTTGCCAAAAGCAAGCGCCCTCTGCGCCAAACCATACTTGAAAAGGAACCGCAAACAGGCATAATAGTCGGCGGTCTCGCGCGTGGCGCGGGTTTTCGCGGCTCTATTCGAAATGGATGGCATAATGGCGACGACTCCCCGATTGAAAGCGGTGATTTTTGATCTCGACGGCGTGCTGGTCGACACCTCCAGCCTTCACGGCCGCGCGTGGGCCGGGCTTGTAAGGAGCCTGGGCTATCAGCCGCCGGCCGACCTCGAGGAGAGGGTGCGCGGCATCTCGCGTATCGCCTCGCTGAAGATCGCTCTCGGCGCCAATGCCGCCAAATACTCCGAAACGAGCTGATCGAGCTGGCCACGCGCAAGAACGATCATTACCTTCGCCTGATCAGCGCTATCACTCCGGCAAACCTCTTTCCGGGCGCGCTCAGGCTGTTTGACGACCTGAAACGCGCGGGCGTGAAGATCGTGCTCGGCTCGGCAAGCAAGAACGCGCGGCCAGTGCTCGATAGCCTGAAGATCGCCGATTACTTCGACGCGATTGCCGACGGCTTCACCTACAAGCACGGAAAGCCGCATCCCGACGTTTTTGTCACCGGAGCGCGAATGGCCGGCGCCCAGCCGGCCGAATGCATCGTTTTCGAAGACGCAGCCGCCGGCATAACGGCCGCGCTCGACGGCGGCTTCGTGGCCGTGGGCATCGGCAGGTATCAATCGCTGAAGCACGCTAATCTTTTCATCAAGAGCCTCGAAGATGTCGACTGCGAAAAGCTCGTGAAGCTGCACGCACGGTGCTGTCCCGCAACGTGGACAGTGTCGCGCTCGGGCGTAGACACCGCGCGAGAGAACGCCTTCCACACCATCTTCTGCGTGGGAAACGGCAGGCTGGGCGTGCGCGGCCGAATCGCCGAGCTGCCCGCCGGCGGCCGCCAAGGCATCTATCTGGCCGGCTTCTATGACAGGTTTTCCCGGCCTGCGCAGAATACGGCAAGCTGGTCTCCTTTTCACAAGTATTGGGGCGACGCCTCTCTCGCCGAGGGGGAACAGATCGAAACCACGATCGTGAACTGCCCCAACTTCATCGATGCCGGCTGGACGGTCTCCGATGCCGCCGGTTCTGAAAAGATCGATTTCTCCACGGGCAAGCTGCTGTCGCTGGAGCGCCGCCTCGATCTGCGCAGCGGGCTGTTCACTGCCGACGCGCACTGGGTGTCGCCCGCGGGCCGCGAGCTGCGGCTGGTGCAGCGCCGCTTCGCCAGCATGGCAAACACCGCCCGCGTGCTCGTGCAGTACGAGCTCGAGCCGCTGAATTTCTCCGGCACCGTCGCTTTCCGCGCCGGCATCCGCACCGATAGCGCAAACTCATCCGAAACCGGTCCGCAGAAGCTGTACGACGTGCTGCAAAAAGAAACGCTGCCGAATAACGGCGCGGCCGTGCTCGTGAAAGGCAAGACAGACGGCCGCCTCGCCGCGTTTGCGTCGGCTGTGGCGATGGTCGACAGCCCCGCCGCGAGCTATGCCGTCGGGCAAACGGATGACGGCATCGACATCGTGGCACGGGCCGCCATCGAGCAGGACCGCATTCTATACGTCGAGCGCACGGCAGCGGTTGCCTCGGACCGCTCGCCGGACAATCCGCTCGATGCGGCCACGCAAACGCTTTCCGCCGCGCAAATCCTGACGTTCAACGAAGCCAGGATCGAATCGACCGCACGCTGGCAAGAGCTGTGGGATAACTCCGACATCGTGATCGAGGGCGACCCCGCCGACCAGATGAGCGCCCGCTATAGCGTCTATCAACTGCTGATAGCGGCATCCGCCGACGACCCCGGCGTGTCGATCCCCGCCAAGGGCCTCACCTCCGAAGGATATCGCGGAATGGTCTTCTGGGACACCGACATCCATATGACGTCGTTCTTCAACCTCACGCAGCCGGCAATCGCCCGCAACCTCGCGTTGTTCCGCTGCCGCACCATCGACGGCGCGCGTCGCAAGGCCGCGAAATACGGCTTCCGCGGAGCGAGCTATCCATGGGAAACGGGAGTGAGCGGCGACGAGGAATGCGAAAAGTGGCTGAAACTCATCACGCACCAGGCGCACATCACGGCCGACGTGGCATACGCCCTGCAGCAGTATGTCGATTGCACCGGCGATCTTGAATTCTACGAAGACCACGCGGCCGAGGTGCTGGTCGACACCGCACGATTCTGGATCAGCAAGTGCGTGCCCGACGGCGATGAGCTGTCGATCCCCGATGCCGGCGGGCCGGACGAGTTTCACGTGGTGTGCGACAACAGCGCGTACGTGAACCACCTTGCTATTCTGAATCTGGAACTTGCGGAGCGCGTCATACGGCACCTCCAGCGGAAGGCTCCCGCAAAGCTGGCCGAGATCATGAAACGCACCGGCCTCACCGATGACGAGATCGCGAAGATTTCGAGCTATCCGCCGCGAATCAAACGAATGGAGCAGCCCGGCGGCCTCCTCGAGCAGTGCGAGGGGTTCTTCGGCCTGCGCCAGGAAGTGGTCAAGAGCGGCTGGAACACCGATCCGTTCAATACGCAAACCGTGAAGCAGGCCGACGTGATGATGCTGCTGTACCTGCTGCCCGATGCGTGGCCGAAGGAAGCGGTGCGGGCAAACTGGGATTACTATGAGCCGCGCACGATCCACGAGTCTTCGCTGAGCCACGGGGCGCACGGCATGGTCGCGCTCGAGATCGGGCTGCTTGACAAGGCGGAGAAATACATCGGGCAATCGCTTGGAATGGACCTTCACGACCAGATGGGCAACGCGGCCGGCGGCGCCCACATGGCGGCGCACGGTCTGAACTGGTCGGCCGTAGTGCGCGGCTACGGCGGCTCGCGGCCGCAAGGCAACATGTTCTGCGTGCACCCGCATCTGCCGAAGGATTGGCGGCGGCTTGCGTTTAACATCAAATGGCGCGGAGCTGATTTCACGGTGGACATTTCAGGCGGGCGCGTGAGCGTGGCCAACAAGCCCCAGGCCGCGGCCGCATTGCCCCTGCTGCTGTGCGGAAAGGAATGCACGCTGCAACCCGGGCAGAGCATTACGGCATGAATCGAGGGATCTGAGATTACTGCTGGGCGGGAGGCGTCCACGGCGGCAGCGGTTTCGACGTCGGCGGAGACCACGACCCATCAGACACAAACAGGAGCTGGTCGATCTTCACCGCGTCCTCGAGGTTCTGCAGGCGCAGATCAAACGTTCCACCCGGCAGCGAAACCTGCATGAGCGACTTCACCCAGTGCATCCGCCCGAAGATGCCGTCTTCAACGGTCAGTTGCTGGTTGCCTATGATGCAGCCGATCGAGTTACTGCAATCGTCCTTCCATTCCGCCCTCACCCATATCGTGTACGAGCCGGCGGGTATGCCGCTGCACGTGTAATAGGCCGCGCCGTTTCCCTTGCCTGCACCTTCCGGAATCGCCAGCACGCGGTTCCCGGACGCATCGTTTGCCTCCTCGATCCGCATCCCGCCTTCCGGGCCGCGCGAGACGCGCTCGGCCTCGAAAACCCAATAGCGGGTGGCCGCGGAGCCTCGGACCGACGATTCGATGAGCAAAGAATCGCAATCGCCGCCGGCGTCGATGCCGGCATCGCTCGCCGCCACCGGCGCGGGCGTGCGAACCGCCAGCAGCAGGCACGCG
>DATLAR010000041.1:0-6012 GCA_035527355.1 Planctomycetota bacterium | reverse complement strand
AGAACGTTGATCTTATCGTCCTGGTTTACGTCGGCTTTCCAGTTATCATCCGTGTTTACGTCCGCGTTCAGCCTGTTGCGTATGAAGATCAGGTCGAGGACGTTCACGCGGCAGTCGCCGTTCACGTCGGCGGCCGGGTGCCAGACGGACATTGCGGTCTTGGGGCCGTCGGCGACGAGCTCCAACGTTCTTTGCCGGCAGGGCATCTCATCGCCGTCGAGCTCCCACCGCTGAAACCGATAGTCGACCCCGCCTGCAGTAACGGCGGCGGGCGCGGTGAGAACGATGAGGCGGTGATCGCCGCACATCGCACTGTAGTTGGTGGTGCCCGGAATGCCGCCAGTTATGCTTACGCCGGGGCCGGAGTTGGCGAGCCGGCCTTGGTTTCCCCAGCAACCCCTCTCGCCCCTGAATCGCCGTATTTTCTGGTGGTCTTTACGTATTGGCCTTGGGAGTGTAAGGGGGGCGGCCACGATAGCCGCCCACATTGGGCCGCGTTTGCTGCTTGTCGTCCCAGCCCAAGGCGCGTTGACGCGTTTTGCGCGGCCACGCACGGAAAGGTTGTTTTTTCTTCGCTTTCATCGCGTTCTCATAATATAATAATGGCAACAGAGTTGCACCGGTAAAAGGAGGAAAACCATGCCGCAGATGGTTCACAATTTCAACAGGGCAATCCGAACAAGGATGCTTGACGCCGCCAAGCGACGCCGTGTGCAACTGCAGCAGTTGCGATCCGACATGAGCGTTGCCGAGAAGCAGGATGCGTCAATGCAGAATGCCCCCGCTGCAAAGCCAGCCCAACCCGCCAAATTGCAGTGAGGAAGTCATGCCCGCGAAATACATCACCGAGAGCCACGCCGCGCTTGCCATCGCTCACGGTATGGAAGTGCGCCGCGAAGAATACCTCGATTACATGACCTTCAAGGCCAATACCAGGCCGCTTTTCACTGAGATTTTCGGCCCGCTGCTGGGCCTGAAGGAGGAATGGGCCGCGCAGGGTGCCTCGGCCGCCGAGCTCGACATGTCGGCTTGGCCGTCGCCAATCTGATGTACCCGATGGAGCCGATCGCCGATATGGATAATGTGAAAATCCGCGCGGCCTCGCCCGATGGGTCATCCGGTTTTACGGGAGCATCGAATGCTTGAAACGCTCGAATCGCTGTTCCGGCAGGTCATGCCGCGTGTCGATTTCTGCTCGCTGAGGTTTGTCAACGAGCGCCAGGAGCAGGTGCGCGTGCGGCAGAATATCCCGCAGCCTGTTCAACGCGCAACCGACGTGGGCGCGATGATCACGGTGATGCACGGCGGCGGCCTGGGCTACGGCGCCACCAGCGAGCTGAACGCAAGCGGCCTTCGCTGGGCCGCCGAGCAGGCCCTGCACTGGGCCGAACGCACCGCCGGGCGCGCTGTTTTCGATTTCCGAAAAATCAGCCCGCCGCTGATCCATGACGAGTATGCGGGGCCCGAGGAAATCCCCTGGGATACGGTGCCGCTCGAAGATAAATTCGACCTGCTGAACGCCGAATCCAAGCGGCTGAAAACAGACGACCGCATCGTAGACTGGGACGCCGCCCTCTGGCACGTCGAGAAGGAAACGCTGTATCTGACGTCGGCCGGCGGCCGCATCTTCCAGCGCTTCAGCTACATGATCCCTTTCCTCCGCGCCACCGCAAATCAAAAAGCAATAACGCAAACACGCACGCTGGGCGGCCGCGGCTATTGCCGGCAGGGCGGCATGGAATTGATCGACAATGTGGGCTTTCGCACGGCAGCCCCGCAAATCGCGGCCGATGCCGTCGCGCTGCTCTCTGCACCAAACTGCCCCACCGGCAAAATGGACCTCGTGATCGCGCCCGACCAGGCCATCCTGCAGGTGCACGAGTCGATCGGGCATCCGCTGGAGCTGGATCGCATCTTGGGCGACGAGCGCAACTACGCCGGCACCAGCTTTGTGAAGCCCGAGATGTTTGGCACGTACCGCTATGGCTCGGATTTGCTGAACATCACCTACGATCCCACGCGGCCCGAACAGTTTTCCAGCTTTGCCTACGACGACGACGGCCTGAAGGCCGAGAAGCAGTACCTCATCGAGAAAGGCATCCTGCGGCGCGGGCTCGGCGGCCTGTCGTCGCAGTTGCGCAGCGGCATTCCCGGCGTGGCAAACTCCCGCGCATCGAGCTGGAACCGCCCGCCAATCGACCGCATGGCAAACCTCAACCTCGAGCCGGGCGACAAGTCGTTTGACGAGATCATCTCGGCCATACGCAGCGGCATCTATATGAAAACAAACTCGTCGTGGTCGATCGACGACTCGCGCAACAAATTCCAGTTTGGCTGCGAATGGGCGCAGCTAATCGAAGACGGCAAGCTCACAACCGTGGTGCGCAACCCCAACTACCGCGGCATCTCGGCCACCTTCTGGCGCAGCCTGAAGATGGTAGGCAATGATTCGACCTTCGAGGTGCTGGGCACGCCCAACTGCGGCAAGGGCGAGCCCAACCAGATCATGCGCGTGGGCCACGCCACGCCGGTTTGCGCGTTTGAGGGGGTTGATGTTTTCGGAGGCGAATGAAGAAGAGGGGGCTTTAGCCTTTTAGACTTTGGCCCGCCCTTTCGCTGAGGATCAGACAAATGCAGCAGTATTTCAGCGACCTGGCCGATTACGTGATGCGCAACGTCCGCGGCGACGAGGTAGTGCTCGTCACGTTCGACGCCGAGCAATCGGATTTCGTGCGCTTCAGCCGCAGCACCGTCCGCCAGGCCGGCAGCGTTTCGCAGCGTTACCTATGGCTCGATCTCATCCGCGGGCAGCGGCACGCCAGCTCATACACCGCCCTGGCCGGCGACGCCGCCACCGACCGCAAGCGCGCCGATGCCCTGATCGGCGAGCTGCGTGAGCGCCTGCCCCACGTGCCCGAAGACCCCTACCTGCTCTATTCGACCGAAGTGCGCAGCACCGAACGCAGCGGCGACAACCGCCTGCCCGACCGCGACGCCGCGCTCGATGCAATCATGCAAGCGGGCGATGGCCGCGACCTCGTGGGCATCTACGCCCAGGGCGGCATATTCTCCGGCTTCGCAAATTCCCTCGGCCAACGCAACTGGTTTTCGAGCTACAGCTTCAATTTCGACTGGAGCTTTTACCACCGCGACGACAAGGCCGTGAAAACGAGTTACGCGGGCTTTTCGTGGGATTCGGCCCAGTTTGCCCGCAAGGTGCAAACGGCCGCCGAGCAGCTCTCGATCCTTGCCCGCCCCGCTAAAACCGTGCAGCCCGGCCAATACCGCGTTTACCTTGCACCCGCCGCACTCTCCGAATTCGTGGGCCTGCTGGGGTGGGGCGGCTTCAGCATCAAAGCCCACCGAACGAAATCAACGCCGCTGCTCCGCATGATCGAGGCGAATGCGCTGCTCAGCCCCATGGTAACCATCCGCGAAAACACGCGCGACGGCATCGCGCCGAACTTTGAGAGCGCCGGCTTCATCAAGCCCGATGCGGTGGTGCTGATCGAAAACGGCCGATCCCGCGAGACGCTGGTGTCGCCGCGCTCCGCACGCGAATACGGCGTGCAGCCAAACGGAGCATCCGGCGGCGAGTCACCCGACTCGTTGGATATGGACGGCGGCGACGTGCCGCACGACGACATCCTGAAGCGGCTCGATACCGGCATGTTCATCAACCAGCTCTGGTACCTGAACTTCTCCGACCGACCCGCATGCCGCATCACCGGCATGACGCGGTTTGCATCGTTCTGGGTGGAAAACGGCCGCATCGAGGCGCCGCTGGCGGTCATGCGTTTCGACGAGACCTCCTACCGCGTGCTGGGCGACAACCTGCTGTGCCTTACGCGCGAGCGCGACTTTATGCCCGACCCGCACACCTACGAAGCACGCTCTACCAGCAGCGCCCGAATGCCCGGCGCCATTGTGGACAAGTTCATG
The DNA here is from genome assembly GCA_035527355.1 of Planctomycetota bacterium. GTDB lineage: Bacteria > Planctomycetota > PUPC01 > JABMSA01 > JABMSA01 > DATLAR01. Next base: position 2,070 of record DATLAR010000041.1, on the reverse strand, counting down.
TTCACGCTTTGAGCAAATTGCGAACGCACCCTCCAGAAGGCGTTTTGCGTTGGCGGGTAGATTGTGCGTCCTTCATCCGAAACAATCCTGTTACCTTTTTGAAAGCTGGATTTAAGCCGGCCGTGAATCCGGCTTAACAGGCAGATGGTAAACTTCTGCAAGTATTTGGTGGCGAGGCAACGATTGCAGGAGTAACAAGATGAAGAAGATGATTCTGTGCGTCGCGGGGGTTTGCGCGCTGGTGTTGGGTTTGAGTAGCTACGTGCAGGCCGGCGAAGGGTGCGCAAACGGGCAAGATCGGCGACGGCAAGATTTTCGTGCTGCCGCTGGCCGAGTGCGTGCGCATCCGCACGGGCGAGCGGGGCGGCCCGGCGATAGGCTGAGCCGGCGGGCGACGGTTTTACGGGCGGGGCGGAATTGTTTTCGGCCCCGCCCGATCTTCTTCAGTGCGCGGCGCCCACGTGCGCGCGGTTGAGCCACTCGCGCAGGCCGCTGATGCTGCGGGTGTTCATCACGTTTTCCTTGGCGGCCCAGCCGCGCTGTGCGGTGGCGATGCCGAAGCGCATGTATTGCAGGTGCGACGGGTTGTGCGAGTCCGTGCTGATCACCAGGTTCACGCCGAGGTTGACGGCTCGCCGGCAGTTCACGTCGTCGATATCCAGCCGCTCCCATTGTGCGTTCACCTCGATTGCGGTGCCGGTATCGGCCGCTTTTTTCATGACGGCCTCAACGTCTATGTCGTAAGGCTCGCGCTCGCCGATGAGCCGGCCGGTGAGGTGGGCGATGATGTCAACGTTTGGGTTCTCGACGGCCGCGAGCACACGCGAGGTGAGCCGCGAGCGGTCTTGCTTGAACGCCGAGTGCACCGATGCCGTTACGACGTCGAGCTCTTCGAGCACGTCGTCGGGGAAGTCGAGCGAGCCATCGGGCTTGATGTCCATTTCGGTGGAGGTGAGGATTTCGATGCCGTGGATTTTCTTGCGGAGTTTTTCGATTTCTTCGATCTGTTTGTGGAGGCGTTCGACGGTGAGGCCCTTGGCGATGGTGGTGGAGTAGGAATGGTCGGTGATGGCTACGTATTTGTAGCCCATCTCTTTGGCGGCCAGCACCATTCGCTCGATGGTGGCCTTGCCGTCGGACCATTTCGAGTGCACGTGGAGGTCGCCCTGGATATCGCTTTGCTCGACTATTGCGGGCAGGCGGCCCTCGCGTGCGGCGTCGATCTCGCCGCGGTCTTCGCGCAGCACCGGGGGCACCCAATCGAGGCCGAGGATTTTGTAAACCTCCTCTTCGGTTTTTCCGGCGATGCTCTTCTCGCCTCTGAACACTCCGTATTCGTTCACTTTGAGGTGCTTCTTTCGGGCGATTTCGCGCAGGCGGATGTTGTGGTCTTTCGAGCCGGTGAAATACTGGAGGGCGGCGCCGTACGATTCTTCGGCAACGACGCGGAGGTCCACCTGGAGGCCCTCGCCGGTGATCACGCTGCCCTTGGTGTCGCCCTCGGCCAGCACGTAGCGCACCTGCGGCAGTCTTGTGAAGGCGTTGACGATTTCGGGTCCGTTTACGCCGGTGGCGAGGATGTCGATGTCGCCGACGGTTTCGCGCATGCGGCGCAGGCTGCCGGCAGGCAGGCACTGTGCCACGGGCACCTTTGTGCGAAGGGCGTCGATTATTGACTCGACGAGCGGCAGAGCGACGCCGAGCCGGATGCGTTTTCCGGCGGTTTTCATCAGGCTGATGCCGCGGAGGATGTTATCGAGCTTCTTCGGGCCGAAGCCGCGCAAGCCCTTCATTCTGCCTTCCTTCACGGCGGCTTCGAGGTCGGCAACGGTGTTGATCTTGAGCTTGTCGTAGAGCAGCTTCACGGTTTTCGGGCCCATCCCTGGGATGCGCATCATCTCGACGAGGCCGTCGGGCACAGCTTTGCGGGCTTCTTCGTATCGCTGCATTGTGCCCGTGGCGATGTATTCCTCGATTTTTTCGGCGGTGGCGGCGCCGATGCCGGCTATGTCTTTCAGCTTGTTCTGTTTCAGCAGTTCTTCAACGTCTTCGGCGAGGTCTTGCATGGCC
>DATLAR010000040.1:0-13206 GCA_035527355.1 Planctomycetota bacterium | reverse complement strand
AGCGTGCCCGCACACTGCGAGCTGTTCTTCAACGGCCGCCCGATGACCCTCGCCCAGTGGCCGAACGCCGGGCAGTTCGCCACCATCACCGGTTTCACCGTGGCGATGGCGGACGAGTGGCAGCAGCAGACCGGCAAGCTCGATGGCGGCTTCACCTACGACGGCGACCGCCCCAAGGGCTGGGCGCCCAGCGATGACATCTGGGTGCACGGCTATTGGAGCTGGGACTGGGCCAACAGCTACGAGCACATCCGCACGCTGAACGTCGAGCGACGCATCGTGGAAACGCATCCGCCGCACGGCAACTACAGCTTCCGCAAGGGCCAGCGGTTCTATTTCCTCAATATCCTCGAAGAACTCGACGAGCCCGGCGAGTATTACGTTGACACGAAGGCCGGCTTGCTCTACTTCTGGCCGCCTGAGGATCCCGCCCGGGCCGAGGTGATCGTTTCTGTGCTCGAGGCGCCGCTGCTGAACCTGCAAGATGCGAGCCACGTGATGATCCGCGGCCTCACCATCGAGTGCGGGCGCGGCTGCGGCATCAAACTCACCGGCGGCACGGGCGTTACCATCGCCGGCTGCACAGTGCGCAACACCGGCACATGGGGCATCGAAGCCGCCGGCGGCAGCGGCCATCGCATCACAGGATGCAACGTCTACGGCAACGGCGACGGCGGAATCAAGCTGGATGCCGGCGACCGCAAGACGCTCACCGCCGCCAACTGCGAGATCACAAACAACCACATCCACCACATTGGCCGATGGTCGCGGTCGTACCAGGCCGGCGTGCTCGCGTCAGGCGTGGGCATCCGCATCGCGAACAACCTCATCCACGACGGACCTCACAACGCGATTCTCTACTGGGGCAACGATATCGCGGTCGAGTTCAACGAAATCTACCGCGTGTGCATGGAATCGGGCGACGTGGGCGCGATTTACACTGGCCGCGACTATACCTACCGGGGCAACTGCGTGCGTGGCAATTACATCCACAACCTCGGCGGCGTGGGCATGGGATGCTCGGCGATCTACATGGACGATTGCGTGAGCGGGCACGAAATCCGCGACAACATCGTCTGGGGTTCGGACGGCATCTGGCTGGGCAGCGGCCGCGACTTCATCATCGAGAACAATATTTTCATCGACTGCCCCCGCTGCATCGCCTACGACAGCCGCGGCTCCGATCCGAACCCTGTGTGGCGGAACATGGTGCTGCGCACGATGAAAGACCGGCTCGACCAGATGAACTATTTGCAGCCGCCGTTCATTACGCGGTATCCGCTGCTCGCCACGCTCGAGGCTCTTTACGCGGCCGGCGGCGGCGTGCCGTGCGGCAACAACCGCGTGGCGAGGAACATCAGCTTCGGAGGGCAGTGGCTGAGCAAGTGGGGCAACGTTGACGAGAGCGTGCTGGGCCTGGCCGATAATCTTGTGGGCGCCGATCCGCAGTTTGCCGACCGCTCGGCAGGCAACTACAGGTTGCGGCCCGGCTCGCCGGCCCTGGCGTTGGGATTCGAGCAGATTGCGGAGGAGCGGATCGGCCTGGTGGCGGATGCTTTCCGCCCGTTGCTGCCGCCGAAGGTGGTTACGCTGCTGGAGGTGCTGGAAACGACGCAGGGCAAGGTGAAGGTGCGGCTGGTTGCGCGCAACGTGGGCGCGAAGCGGGCAGCGGGCCGCGTGAACCTGCACGTTGCCGCCGCTCAACCGGCCGCGACCGGTGGGGCTGCCGAGCTGTCGTTCGATCTCGAGCCGGGCGCGAGGATCGAGAAGGAGTTCATGGTAGATGTGCCTGCGCTGCCGGCAACCATCGACGCCGTGCCGTCGGGTGATGGCGTGCGGCCGGCGAGGCTGAGGCTGGCGGCCAGATAGAAGTCCAAGGTCCAAGGTCGAAGGAGGGCACAAGGTCCAGAGGCGGGCGTTGCATCCAACTGCGCCGGTGGAATGATGACTGACTCAGCAAGAACTCATATCGCCTGCCATTGACACGGTCACCTGGCCGATTGAGTATATATGCCTCCACAGCTCCGTATACCGGTGAGCAGGCGGGAATGGTTTTAAGGTATGCCCTTGCCCTGGGCATATTTTGGATGCGCAATTTCAGTGAAATAATGTTAGACTTTACATCGACATATGTTAGAATATCTTTGTGATGGGGCAGGATCATTATTTCAGAAAGGATTGTTAAATGGCAAAAGCAGAGATGGATATGGTTCGAGACATATTGGGCTGGCCGATAGACAACGCCCGGAAACTGGCGCTCATCAGGCAGGTGGTAGCCGGTGAACCGGCGGCAGCGCCCGCGCGGCCTGCAGCAGTGAAGAAAGCGGTGGCCAAGCCGAAAGCCAAGCCTGCGGCAAAGGCGAAAGCCAAACCCGCACCCAAGCCGGCAGCCGTCTCGACGAAGCGGCTGATGTCGGAAGGCCAGGCGCGTCGCATAGCGTTGTGGAATGAGCTGAAGAAGATCGCCCCCGACAAGGCCAACAACTTGAGCTACGGTGATCTGAACACCGACAAGCTGGCCGCTATTGTTGCCGATATAAAATCCAAGTGATCGGCGGCGCGTTCTGTTGATCCGTTGTGAAGAGCCCCAGTACGCAAGTATAGGGGGGCAGGTGCTCCGCGTTGGATGCATCTGTCCCTCTCTTTTTTTGTCGTTTGGGCTAAAGTTTGCGCCGGCATTGCCGTTACAGATTGCGGCCTGACGGCGAGGTGCGGCAGGCCATCGATACGGCGTGTTCGGCGTGGCGTTCCAACCGGGGAGTCGTGCAATGAAAATTCCGTTCATCGTGGTCTTTTGCGGAAACGAGAAGTATGTATTTTATTACTCGCCCGGAAAAGAAGATGAACTGGTATGTAAGATGATCGACTACGCGATGGACGACCGGCACGCGATGAGCTGGGCGGAGGTGCGCTCGGTGATGAGGCATTTTGGCTTGTTGAAGGGCTGCGCCGCCGGCGAGGTGAAAGCCGCCGACAATGACATACCGTGAAGGCTTGAAAAAAAGTGATCGGCCGATGGTTACCGCAGCCATTGGCCGATTTCCTGTTTCAAGCCGCCGCTATTGTTTCAGGATTGCTTGCAGCAGTGCCTGGTTCACTTTCCATCTCTCTTCGATAGCCCGCAGCGTATCCAAGTATTTCTGGGGCATCTTTTCTTTGTGGCCGGTGCCGTTGCACACGGTGCACTGGACGGATTTCTTGCCCTTGCATTCGGGGCAGGTGAGCCGGCGTTGGGTTTGGCCTTTGCCGGCGCAAGCCGTGCATTTCACTTTGCCTTCGCCGCCGCATTGCTTGCAGAGCCTTGTGCCTACTTCGGCGGCTTCCACCATGCGGCCTTTGCATCGCGGGCATGTTACCTTGCCATCTTCGCACCGCGTGCACTTGGAGGCTTCGGTCTGGTAACCGGTTCCCTCGCAGGTGCCGCAGGGCACGGTTCTGGGGCAGCGGTTCTCTTCCTGCCACGCGGCCATTGCTCTCAGGTTGTCGAGCAGCCGGATCAATTCATCGGGCGGAATCGTTCCGAGCCCCGGCTCTTTGGCGAGGCCCACGCCTGTCTTCGCCAGCAGGCCGTCGATTGTCTTGCGTGCTTTTGTGGCGGCCATTGTATCGGCGTATTCTTCTCGGAGCAGGGCGAGCTTGTGGTATAGCGCCTTCCATTGCTGCCTGTCGGCGAGGCTGTGTGCTTCTTCGAGCGCCTTTCCTGCAAGGCCCTCGTCCTGGTTTGCATCGATTATGGCCTGCCGCTTCTGTGTCCTTGCTTTCCATTCTCTTATCAGGTTGTCATCGCCGGTGGCATCGATTATCTGTTCGGCCTTTTCCTTCGCGCCGATGGCTATGAGGAACATAGCTTGGCGCCGTGCGCTGTAAACGTCGTCGCCCAGTATGCCGGCCAGCATCAGCCACTGGTCGGGGTCGATGTCAGAGAGATTGTGTGTGTGCATTGTCGCGTTGGTTTCAACGGTGAAAGTGGTATCGCCCACCTTGCGAAGCTTTCCACGCAGCATTATGCCCTTTGCTCGGATTTCAATGGCACTGCCCACCAGCCTCTGGAGCCCGCCGAAAGCTTCCTTCCACACCTGGCTGGCGGTTTGCACTTCCTTTCGCAGTTCAACTGCATCGGGCGGCGGGTTCTTGTAGCTGGCGAGGTAGCTATCGCACTCGCGGATGGCTTCGTCGAAGCGTTGCTCGCGTTCGAGCCGGGCCACGGTTACTATGAGGGCGGCGTACTCTTTGAGAGCCTTCTCGGTTTCCGCTGCAATTCTCTGTTGCTGCGTTTGCTGGTCAAGTTTCTTGTATTGCGCGATCCTGTTTTCGATTGTGTTTTGCTCAAAGCCGAAAATACGGGCGGAATCGAGCCGCTTGATCGCATCGGTGTATTGCTGTTTGTCGGCGAGCGCGTCCCCCTCGGCCAGAACCTGCTTTGCCCGCGCGCGGCCCTTGTTGTTGAGCTGCCTCACTTGCGATGCGGCCTGTGTGTTCCAGCGGCCGAAGCGGAAGTCGGTCGGGAAATCTTTCCAGGCCGCCACCGCCTGTAAGAAGCGCTCCTGCTCGGCCAATTCGTCGGCCTTGGCTTTCACGCCGGCAAAGGAAGCTTCGGCTTGCTTATCGCGTTCGGCGCGGGCGTCGTCGGCCTTGCGCAGGGCGGAGGCGGCGGCCGGTGTGCCGGCATGCTCTTTGGCCACCTTCTCGAATTCGGCCGCTATGCGTTCGAGCTGCCATGGATTTTCCTTGGCGAATTTTTCGGCATCGGCAAGGGCGATGGCCGAGGGTTCCTGAACCACGTGCGGCCTTTGCCCGTTCATCTGCTGCTCACCGCCGACCGAAACCAGGATCACCACGCCTATCACCACCAGTGCCGCGCACGCGATTGATATTGCAACGGGCATCACCCACGATTCCCGCCGTTGGCGGGCGGCGATGCGCGCTCCGCCTGCCGGCACAGTCGACAGTTTCATTGCGCGCTGCGGCGGAATTCCCTGTGCCACCAGGCGCACGTCGTGCAGGAGCTCTTCGGGCGTTTGATAGCGATTGGCGGCGTCTTTTGCCATCATCGCGGCTATCAGTTTGCAGATGCCAAGGGACAGCGAGGCATTGTAGTCGCGCGGCGACGGCAGCTCCTTTGTGAGGTGCTGGTCGATTACGGCTTCGGCGGTTGGGCCGTTGAAAGGCGGAGTGCCGGCGACCATGTGGAAAAGTGTGGCGCCCAGCGAATAGATGTCGGATCGGATGTCGGCCTTCGAGCTGTGGCGGGCTTGCTCGGGCGAGAGATAGTGCGGAGTGCCGGCGACGATGTCGCCCTTTTCCTCGACGGTTCTTGCGAGGCCGAGATCGGCCAGCTTTGCCGTGCCGCTCTTGGTGAGCATTATGTTTTCGGGCTTGATGTCGCGGTGAACTATATGTGCTACGGCTTGCGCGTGTGCGAGGGCTTTGCATATCTGCTCGATGATGCCGAGGGCTTCGCTCTCCTTGAGGGTGCCTTCGCGTGCGAGCCTCGTGGCCACCGATTCGCCGTCAACGTATTCCATTGCGAAATAATAATAGCCCGACGCCTCGCCAACGTCATAGCCTTGGATGATATTGACGTGGCTGAGCTTTGCAACGGCTCGCGCTTCCTTGAAGAAGCGGTCGGTGTAGGCGTGATTTTTCGCGAGACGCGGCGGCAGCACCTTCAGCGCCACCAGGCGGTCCATCGAGACCTGCCGGCTCTTGAAAACGGTGCCCATTCCGCCGCGGCCGATCTCTTCCAGCAGCTCGAACCCGCCAATCCGGGCAAAAGCCTTGTTAATGCCCAACGACTTGGCCAGCGCGTCGGCTTTCTCGCGCGAAAGGAGCCCCTTCTCCACCAGCAGATCGTCTATGTGCAGCCGCTCGCCGCCGCGCGAGCCGCCAAGCTCGGCCAGGCACCGGTCGATATCATCCTTCGATACCAGCCGCTGCGCTATTGCAGCCTGGGCAAACTTATCGTCCTGAACGCTGGCCATTATTCGTGCTTCCCCAACGCTTGAATTCGTGCTTCCCCGTGGCCTGCAAGCGCCTCCATGCAGGTGTTATGGTTATTCTACCGTCTTTTTCCCGAATATTCAACCGCTTTAGGTGAGCCGCCGCCGCCCAACAAGAATTTACAATCGGGGCCGGATGCCGGCCGGATTTTGCTTCCATTCTGCCCCGCAGACGCTACAATATTAGACGCTGGTCCGAAGGGCGATGGCGCAGGTATTTCCCTCAACTGCGGAGGATCTGAACATGATCAAAGCCGGGATCGTCGGATTGGGTTTCATGGGCCGGATGCATTTCAACGTGCTCCGCGGCTACGAAAACGTGAAAGTAACCGCCTTATGCGACGTAGACCCGCAGAAACTCTCGGGCGGATGGCTGAAGGTGGAGGGAAATATCAAGGATGATCGCGCCGAGCAGGCGGTTGATCTTTCCGGCATCGAGATGTTTTCCGACGGCGTTGAGATGATCCAGAAGGCCGACCTTGGCCTCGTGGTCGTTACTACGCCGGGCTACCTGCACAAGCCGTACGCGGTGGCCGCTTTGCAGGCCGGCAAGGATGTTATCAGCGAAAAGCCCATTGCCGTCAATCTTGAAGACGCCGACGCGATGGTCGACGCCGCAAAGGCATCCGGCAAGCTGCTGCTGGTGGGCCAATGCGTACGCTTCTGGCCCGATTACATCGCCGCCCGTGACATCATCCAGAGCCGGGCCTACGGCAAGGTGCAAAGCGCATTCTTCCGCCGAGTGGGCGGTGTGCCCAGGTGGTCGTGGAACAACTGGTTCCTCGACGGCCGGCTCAGCGGCGGGGCACTGCTGGACCTTCACGTGCACGACGTCGATTTCATACAGCACGTGTTCGGCGTGCCCAAGGAGGTTTCGGCCGTGGGCACCATCGACACCACCTGCCATCACGGCGCCGTCGATCACGTAATCGCTCAGTATTATTATCCCGACGGCCCGGTGATTACCGCACAGGCCAGTTGGTTCTCAACGTCATTCCCGTTCGAGATGAGCTTCGTGATACACCTCGAACGCGCCACGCTGTTTTACAACAGCACCGGCACAAGGCTCACAATCCACCTGAACGACGGCACGCCGCAGCAGCCCAAGCTGATCGGCGGCGACGGCTACAGCAACGAGATCGCGTATTTCATCGATTGCGTAGGAAAGCGGCTGCCGCCCGACAGGATGCCGCCGGTGGAGGCCCGAAACAACATCGCAATCGCCCTGGCCGAACGCGAGGCCATCCTCACCGGCCGCCGCACGCCCGTGCAGAAACGGGGGGAATAGAACATTCGCCGCGGCTCGATTATTTCGGGCACTTGCGCAAGCACATGAACCAGTCGATGCAGCGCGTGTCCTTGACCGGATATTCAGCGCGCTTGTCTGCATCTTTCATCGTGGCGGGCGGCGGCACTATCACGTCGCCGCCCGGCTGCCAATTCGCCGGCGGCCACAGCGGCCCCTCCACGGAGGGCGACCGAATGGGTTTTCGGAGGGAATCCAGCCCGTGCTACTTTTTTTCGATGAACTGATCTTTGTTCTCGTTCCACCATTCCTGCCAGCGCTTGCTGTCGGTGCCCAGGCCCCTCTGTCCGCAGAGCGACGCGAGCGAATCGGCGGCACGCCGGCGCACGTTCATATTGTCGTCGTTGAGAAGCCGTATGAGCGGCTCGATCGCCTTGTAGTCGCCCACTTCCCTCAATATGTCGGCTGCCAGAATCCTCACGCTGGGGTCGGAATCTTGCAAAGACTCGATGATGCTGTCGAAAGCCGTGGTATCCTTCAGCATGCGCAGTGTATTGAGCGCCGCCACTCGCACGCGCGGCTCGGGCGCCTTGAGCAACGGCTTGATGCTCGCGGCCGCCTGCGGATGCATTGTGGTGCCAATGAGGCGCAAGGCGCTGATGCGCACGGATGCGTTGTCGGATTGCAGCAGGGGCAGAACCAGTTCAAACATCCTCGTGCTCTTGATGGCCAGCAACGCGGCCACGGCGGTTTCGCGAAGCTTGGGGTCGTTCCCGCCTGCAAGCTGCACCAGCGGCTCTACGGCCGGCTCGGCCTTCAGCGAGCCCAGTGCCTGCGCGGCCTGTATCCTCACGGCCGAAACGTCATCTGATTTCAACACCTCGATCAAAGGGTCGACAGCCTCCTTTGCCGACAGTGCGGCCAGTGAGCCTGCCGCGTTCGAGCGAACGCGCCGGTCTTCATCCTTCAGTGCGGCGATCAGCGGCGCAATTGCTTCAGCCTCGCGCACTTCCCCCAGCGCGCGTGCTGCGGCGGCTCGCGCTTCGGCGTCGGCATCGGAAAGCATCAGCAGCAGAGGCGGGCCCGCCTTCGCCGCCTTCATGCAGCCCAGCGCATACGCCGAGCCCAGGCGTGTTGCCGTGGTTTCATCATTGAGCGAAGCGATGAGCAGATCGACCGAGCGCGGATCGCGGATTTCCTGCAGGGCTGTGGTAACGCGCGATTTCAGCAAAGGGTCCTTCAGCGCGGCGATCAGCGGCTCTACGGCGCTGGCGTCTCTTATCTTTCCCAGCACGTATGCAGCCTGCTCGCGCAACCGGAGGTTGTCGCTGCCAAGCGCCGCCACCAGCGGCTGTACCGCGGGTTTGCCGATCATTGAAAGCGTAATCGGCACGCGCCTGTCTTGCAGGTTTGTGAGCATCTCCACGAGGAAAGGCGCCGCCGCGGCCGCCTTCTCGCCCATTGCGGCCAGGGCTTCCTCGGCGGCGGCCACCTCGGCCACGTCGGTGGAATACAGCCGCTCGATCAGCTCCTTCACATCGGGCGCGGTATCGGCCGGAATCTGATCTTTAGGCGTTTTCGGCGCGGCGAAGGCAAGCGAAGCGGCCGCTGCCACAACTGCAAAAAGCATAAAAAATCTTCTCATCATGATATCGCCTCGCAAGGATTCTGAGCACAAAAGCCCAGTGGCGGCAATCCGGAGCCGAAGATGGTGTTTCAAGCCAGAAGCCGCGGAACCAGTCTTCTGTTGGATCAGTTAGATTATACATCGGGCCGGGGCTATTGTGCAAGAGCAAAGGGCGGGAAAGCGCGAAAGCAATAGGCCGGCGGGTATCACAGCGGCAGCAGTTCGTCATCGAATCGGTAAAGAGTATCGCCTTCTTCACTCCGGGCGGGCAGTCGCCCGTGTGCAACTTGCCCCGACGACGATTCGGTGTGACTTATCGCTCCTCAAAATTCAGCATTCGCATCCCGTTGAAAATAACCAGCAGCGACGCCCCCATGTCGGCCGCCACCGCCGCCCACAGCGAGGCCACGCCGGCTATCGTCAGCCCGATCACCAGGGCCTTGATCAGCAGCGCGAGCGCGATGTTTTCGCGTATGATCGCCAGCGTCTTGCGGCCAAGGCTCACGAGGTAGGGCAGCTTCTCCAGGTCGTCGGCCATCAGCGCCACGTCTGCCGTCTCCAGTGCCGCGTCGGTGCCGGCGGTGCCCATCGCTATGCCCACGGTGCTCGCGGCGAGGGCCGGGGCGTCGTTCACGCCGTCGCCCACCATTGCCGCCAGCTTATGCTCATCGAGCGCCTCCTTCACCTCGCGCACTTTATTTTCGGGCAGCAGGCCGGCGTGGTAATGATCCATTCCGAGCTGCTCGGCAATAGCCTGCGCCGTGCCTTCGTTGTCGCCGGTAAGCATGATGAAATCATCGATACCGAGCGCGCGCAGCTTCGCAAGCGCATCTTTGGCCGCCGGGCGGATCGTATCTGCCAGCACGATTGCACCTGAAACCTCGCTATTCGTTCCCACCAGCACCACGGCCTTGCCGGCCGATTCGTTTTTCAGCAGCGCCGCCTCCACGGCAGACGTATCGCAGCCCAGATCGTTGAACAACCTCACGCTGCCCACGTAATACTTCCGGCCGTCCAGCTCGGCGCTCGCACCTCTGCCCGGCAGCGCCGCAAAATTCGACACGCGGTTAAACGTCAGCCCCTCGGCCGCCGCCTTCTGCGTCACCGCACGCGCCAGGTGATGCTCCGAATGGCTCTCCACCGCCGCCGCCACCCGCAGAATCTCCCTCGGCTCCACGTTATTCAGCGGCAGCACGTCCACCACCTGGGCCTTGCCCTGCGTAAGCGTGCCGGTCTTGTCGAAAATCAGCGTATCCAGCTTGCCCACGTTTTCGAGGTGGGCGCCGCCCTTGATCAGCACGCCGCTGCGCGCCGCGCGAACCAGCGCGCACGCGATCGTCACCGGCGTTGAAATCACCAGCGCGCAAGGGCACGCAATCACCAGCAGCACCAGCGCCTGGTAAAACCACTCGGCGAAAACACCGCCGAAAAGCAGCGGCGGCACCGAAGCCACCAGCACCGCGCCGACCAGCACCGCCGGCGTGTACACCCGCGAAAAACGATCCACAAATCGCTGCGACGGCGCCCGGCGCGACTGCGCCTCTTCCACCATGTGGATCACCTTCGCCAGCGTCGTGTCGCCCGCCTGCCTCGTCGATCTGATCGTCAGCGCCCCGTGCTGGTTCACGCTGCCGGCAAACACCGAAGCACCCGCCGACTTTTCCACCGGCAGCGACTCGCCCGTCACCGCCGACTCGTCCACGTATGAGACTCCCTCGCTCACCTCGCCATCCAGCGGAATCTTCTCGCCCGGCCGGATCACCAGCATCTCGCCCACCCGCACGTCTTCCACCGGCACCCGCCGCTCCTCGCCCCCGCGGATCACCAGCGCCTCCTTGGGCGACAAATCCAGCAGCTTGCGAATCGCGTCCCGCGCGCGATCCATCGTCTTCAGCTCCAGCCACTGCGCCAGCGAAAACAGCGCCACCACCGCCGCCCCCTCAAACAGCTCGTGCACCGCCACCGCACCCGCCACCGCCACCGTCATCAGAAAACTCGTATCGAAATTCAGCCGCCAAGCCGACCGCAGCCCGTTGCGGGCCGTCTTATAGCCGCCCCCGATGATCGCCGCCAGCAGCAGCACGTCTACCACCGCCGGCAGCCCCCACGCAAAATGAACCGCCGTGGCCGCCAGCAGCAGCACCCCCGACGCCAGCGCAAGCAGCCCCTTCCCGTCGATCGGCCACCAATTCACCTGCCGAAACATCCGCCGCGGCGCCGGCCTCGGGCCAACGTGCTCCTCCTCGAATACCGCGTCGAAGCCCGCCTGCCTGATCGCCCGCGCTATGTGCTGCACCGGCAGGCTCGGCTCGTGAAAAACCACCAGCCGCCCCTCGAGGAAGTTCGCCTCGAGATCAAGCACGCCCGCCATCGGGCGAAGCCTGTCCTCGATCATCCGCAGCTCATCGGGGCAATCCATCCCCTGCACCAGGAACGCACTGCGAAGCGGCTGGCCGGCGGCCGCCGATTTCCTGCCCGAGTTTTTGTTCTTTGCTTCCGTTCTCACGGCACCTCACTCGATGAAACGTATGAACAGATGTTCACACAACAGCCCAAAAAAACTCCGCCTACACCTTTTCACGCACGTGCTTCATTCCCTCGCCAAGCAGCCGCTCGATATGCTGATCGTCCAGCGAATAAAAAGCCGACTTCCCGTCGCGGCGGAATTTCACCAGCCGCAGGTTCCTCAGCACCCTTAGCTGGTGCGATACCGCCGATGGCGTCATTCCCAGCAGCTTCGCCAGATCGCACACGCACAGCTCCTCTCGCGCCAGGGCCGACACTATCTTTACACGGGAAACATCGCTAAGAGCGCGGAACGTCTCCGCCAGGTCCGCCAGCACGCGGTCGGGCACCATGCCCGAAACCAGTGCAGCCACCTTCGCCTCGTTCACGGATTCCACCTCGCAATTTCCGTCGTCGCGCATTGCCTCAGCGGCCCGCGCCAGGCTCTTGCTCATAACTTCTCCTTCAGTACCAATTATATCACGAAAAGTGATTCCGTGCAAAAACAAATCGCCGCCTCCATGTGGCACAGCAGCCCTCGGCTGTGTCTTAGAGGTGCGAGAGGACTTGCCAATTCGTTTCGGCCTTGAACATTGCCGCCATCTTCGGTATAAATAGTGCCTTGCGAGCCAAACAGCGCCACGGAGACAGCCATGCCGGACAGCACAAACGAATACCTGCACAGCATCGAAAGCGCCTTCGCCACGGGCCAAGCCACCGAGCACACCTATCGGCCGGCGCTCAAGCGGCTGCTGGAATCGCTGCTGCCGGCCGTCATAGCCACCAACGAACCCAAGCGATCCGCCTGCGGTGCGCCCGATTACTCCGTCGCGCGAAACGGCCTTACCATCGGCTACGTTGAAGCCAAGGACACTGGTGTGTCGCTAGACGACGCCGAGAAATCCGAGCAGTTGCAGCGCTACCGCACCCTCCCGAACCTCATCCTCACCGACTACCTGGAATTCCGCTGGTATGTGGATGGGCAGCCACGCGGCTCGGCCCGCGCAGGCATGATACGGCCCGACGGGAAAATCGCCCGCGACGCCCAGGGTCGCGCGGCCGTGTTGGCCCTCCTGCGCAGCTTTCTGGAACACGCGCCCGCAGCCATCGCAACCCCTCTCGATCTCGCCCGCCGCATGGCCGTGATAGCGCACGAAATCCGCAATCTCATAATTGCCGCCCTGCAAGCCGACCTCGCTTCGCAGTTGCTGGGCGACCTCCGCCAGTCATTCGCTCGCGCTCTTCTGCCCGAGCTTGACCGGCCGGAGAGGGCCAGCGAATTCGCCGACATGTACGCCCAAACCCTGGCCTACGGCCTCTTCGCCGCACGCTGCAACCACAAGGGCGTGCCCGGCTCGTTCCGCCGCATCGGCGCCGCCGCGGAAATCCCGAAAACAAACCCGTTCCTGCGCCAGCTCTTTGAAACCATCACCGGCACGCAACTCAACGATGAGCCATACGCCGGCTACGTCGACGATCTGGTCCAACTGCTCTCCTATGCCGACATCAACGCCATCCTCGCCGAGTTCGGCAAGCGCACCGGGCAGGAAGACCCAATCGTGCATTTCTACGAAACCTTCCTGAGCAGCTACGATCCCAAACTCCGCGAAATGCGCGGCGTCTACTACACCCCAGAGCCCGTCGTTTCCTATATCGTGCGCTCGGTCGACCTGCTCCTTCGCGAGCGGTTTGGTCTCGCGGGCGGGCTGGCCGAAACATCCAAAACGACGCACCGCAACACCACCGATCCCCAGCCGCGCGACGAGCAGGCGCCCCGCGTGCTCATCCTCGATCCCGCCTGCGGAACCGGCACCTTCCTGTATGCCGTC
>DATLAR010000039.1:0-2229 GCA_035527355.1 Planctomycetota bacterium | reverse complement strand
AGCAATACTCAGCTGCGAGCCGCCCGGCAGAAAAACGGCTTCAAGGCGATCCGGGCATCTCTCGCTTCAGATTCACCAACTGAACCTGATCAAGACCCGCCCGGCCGGATTTTGCAGTCTCCGACTCCCTACTCCGGAGGCTGCGTCGTCTTGCCCATCAGAAATGGCAGCGCCCTGTCGGTCTCGCGCTTGACCACCACCGAGAGCAACAGCAATCCGATGAGGTTGGGGATCGCCATCAGCGCGTTCATCACATCGCTGAACGCCCACACCAGGTCGAGCGTGTTGATCGCGCCGTACCAGACCACGACGCAAAACAGCATGCGGTAGGGCATGATCGCCCAGCGGCCCAGCAGGTATTCGATGCTCTTCTCACCGTAGTAGCTCCAACCGAGTAGTGTGGAATAGGCAAAGAACACCAGCCCGAAAGCGACAATCTCATCACCCAGGCCGAACGGCGTGAGCGAGGCAAAGGCCTGTGTTGTCAGCTCGGCGCCGTTGAGTCCGCCCGACCACAATCCGCTGGCGATAATCACAAAACCGGTGACCGTGCAGACGACGATAGTGTCGATGAAGGTTTGCGTCATCGAAACAAGCGCCTGCGTCGCGGGATATTTCGTCTTGGCCGCTGCGGCGGCGATGCCGGCGCTGCCAAGGCCGCTTTCGTTGCTGAACACGCCCTTGGAGACACCCTGTTGAACTACCTTCATGATCACGGCCCCGGCGAATCCGCCTACCGCCGCCGAGCCGGTGAACGCCGAGGCGAACACCATCCCGAACACCTCGGGAACCAGGTTGAAGTTTACGATAAGAATAAACAGGCCGGCGCCGAAGTAGCCGACGATCATGATCGGCACAATAGTGGAGGTAACGCGGGCGATGCTCTTGATTCCGCCCAGGATCACCAGCCCTGTGAGGATCGCCAGCACGCCGCCGACAATGAAATTGAACACGAATTCCCCGGTCACCGTCGGGCCGAACCAACCGGCTACCGTGCTGAGGAACCCGCTCACTTCAGGGATCCGGCCGATCGTCACCTCCAGGCCGTCGCTCACCGAGTTGGCCTGGACCATGTTGCCGATGCCGAAAGAGGCAACCACCGCGAACAGGGCATACAGCCAGCCGAGCCACGGCTGCTTCAGGCCGTCACGCAGGTAGTACATCGGCCCGCCGCGGGGATTCCCTTCCTCGTCGAACTCCCTGTATTTGCAGGAGAGAATCGCCTCTGAATACTTCGTGGCCATTCCCACCAGGCCGGTGATCCACATCCAGAACAGCGCGCCGGGGCCGCCTACGGCTATCGCCACCGCCACGCCGGCGATGTTGCCGGTGCCCACTGTGGCCGCCAGCGCGGTCATCAACGCCTGGAAATGGGAAATCGAGCCTTCGGCGTCACCCTCCTCCTTGCGCTTGATCAATGCCAGATACAGCGCACGCGGCAGAGTGCGGAACTGCAAACCCTTGAGCAGGAAGCTCAGATACAGGCCGGTGCAGACCAACAGCACCAGCATGATCGGACCCCATACCCAATCCTGAGCGATGGTCAGCCATTCGAGAAGCATTGCGTGGAATTCAGCCATTGATATTCTCCCCTGAGAACTCAGCTGGTCCTGGTATCAAGGCACCTCTCCCTGACCTTGTCGGCGAATCTGATGCATGCTTCATGCGAGAGGCCGTCATAATCGGTGTAGTCTTTGCCCGCTTCCTTGGCCATTTTCTTCATTATCAACCTGAGAAAAAAGTTCAGTTGCCCCATCTTCAACCTGCCTCCAAGGCCTGTTCGAATCCGCGCGCGGGCAAGGAATTCTTCCGAAAAGGCCGAACGGAAGTCCTGCTCTATTTCCTCTCCCTCTGCAAGATGGGTTATGAAAAGGCAGATGTCCTTATCCGCCAGATCGTCACCGCGCTTCTCGATGAATTTCTTGAGTGGACCATAGACGTTGCCTGCGAATATGCCGCTGCCGAGCACCAAAACCTTATATGGCTGAAGGTCCACTCCCGGATTCTTTTTCAGATCGGCGAGATCGCAACAATCCCCGAGTTCCTCGGCGATCCATTCTGCTGCCTGCCGAGTCGAGCCGCGCTTGCTGGCGTAGGCTACGAGTACTCGCTTCTCAGTCATCCCCTCCCTCTCGGTCTTCGAGGTTTGAACCGACCCGGCGGAAGCAACCGCCGGCTATTCCAAGTCGAATAAGCGCGTGCTGAAGTAGCGCTCGCCGCGGTCGCCGA
>DATLAR010000038.1:0-2824 GCA_035527355.1 Planctomycetota bacterium | reverse complement strand
GCGAGCCCCAGCCCCGTGCCGTGGAGCTTCGTGGTGAAGAACGGCTCGAAGATCAGCTCGATCAGCTCGGGGTCCACCCCGGTGCCGCCGTCGATCACGCTTACCTTCAGGTCGCCCTGCTCCAACGAGTTTTTCACGGTGATCGACTTGCCTTCGGGGGTCACGTCGATCGCGTTCTGCAACAGGTTGATGATCACCTGCATGATCTGGTTCTGGTCGAGCGTGGCCAGGGGCAGATCGGGGGCGATGCGCTTCTCCACAACGATCGCCTTCCGCCGCAACTGCTCGTCAAGCAGCAGCAATGCATCGTTTATTATAGTGTCGATTCGCACCGGCTGTTTTTGCAGTAACGATTTCTTGCCGAAGTCCAGCACCGACCTGATCACCTTGTCGAGCCGGTCGACCTCCGAGATGATGATATCGGAGTATCGGCGGCAGGTGTCGTCGCTGTTGAGCCGCCTGCCGATGCGCTGGGCGAAGCCGCGGATGGCGGTCATGGGGTTGCGAATCTCGTGGGCGACGATTGCCGACATCTCGCCGAGTGCGGCCAGCCGCTCCTGCTTGATGAGCCGCTGCTGTGCTTCGCGCAGCTTCTCGTAGCTTTCCAGAAGCTGCTGGTTGCGCTGCTGGGCCATCTGGTAGAGCATGGCGTTTTCCCACACGCGGGCGGCGTGGCTGGCAAGCGTCATCAGCAGCTCCTTGTCGGACGGCGTGAACGCGGCGAGCTTGCGGCTTTCCACGTTGATCACGCCGATGATCGACTGCCCGCCGATCATCGGCGCGGCCACTTCCGACTGGATGCCTTCGATCAGCTCGATGTAGCGGCGCTCGCGGGAGACGTCCGGCACGAGCATCGCTTCGCCGTGCCGGGCGACGTAGCCGATGACGCCGCGGCCCATGGGGATCACGAGGTTCTTGACTGCCTCCTCGCCGATGCCGCTGGCGCACTGCACACGGAGGCGGCCATCGTTATCCGCCAGGAAGATTGCCCCGCTGTCGGCCCGCAGCAGCGCGATGGCTTCATCGAGCATCATTTCCCAGATGCGTTGCGGATTCGTGGTGGAATCGCGCATCGCAAGGCTGATCCGATGGATGGCGGAAAGCTGCTCGATGCGGTTGCGCAGCTCGGCATTGGTTTTCTTCAGGTTCCGGTAGGCGGTTTTCACCCGTTTTTCGAGTGTCGCGCGGTGGTCTTCCGCCTTCGTGTTCCGCCTGTTTGCCATTGAGTCTCCTTGCAGGCCACGAACAGTCCCGGCATCCCGGCGCCTGCACATGTAAGTATACCGGAATCGGGGGCGGAGTCAAGCGGGGAACACGGCGGAAATAAGTTCTTGACATTTTTTGACACAATGGTATAACATACGCAGAAGCAGCGAGCTGCTTCTCACGGGGCTGACGGTGATGTTCGCACCCTTGGTGCTTGTCTTGTCCCTCTTCCTGATCGCTTCTGCGAGAAGCCGAGTTCCCTGCAGAAAGCGCCGATGATCCGGCAATGGCGTTTTCCTCAGGAAGCGAGGGGGGCAGGCAACTCGAAGACTCGACCTGCCCCTCCTTCAGATTTTGCACCGAAATCAACTCACCTGTTGACTTCTTTCGCCCGGACGTCTATAATGCGTTGTAGGAACCCGCACGTCCGTGGCAGCGCATTGCCTTTGCAGGATTCAGGAGTCGATTTTATGGCACAAGCAATGCTTTTTATTGACGGTACATGGCTGTACTGCAACAGGAGCAAGCTCGAAGAGGATTACGGCAAGCAACTCCATATTGATTACGGCCAGCTCCCCAAGATCCTCGCCGATAAGACCGCCGACGCATTGGGAACCAAGGAGGTAGACATCGTCCGCAGGATCCTCTTCGGGAGCATACCGGTGCGTTACGACAAGCTCGACGAGGAGGCAGTGAAAGCGCAGCGTGATTTCTACACCGCGGTGAAGAGCGAGTGCCATTACGATATAGAGGTTTACGATACCGATTTCGCCGGCAAGCGGCTGCTGAAGGCCGACCGCGACCCAAACGACGATTTTGAGCCGAAGGAAAAATGTGTCGACGTGGCGCTGGCCACGTCGATGCTCTACTACGCCATGCTGCCGCGTATCTATGATGTGGCCATCGCGGTGATCGGCGACCGCGACTACCTGCCGGCGCTCCAGAGCGTGCGCCACCTCGGCAAGCGCGTCGCGATCGCCAGCATACGCGGCTGTTGCGCCGGCGAATACTGGGACCTCGACAACCCGGCGTACGTCAACGACAGCGGCATCATCTGGCTGAACGAACTCATCCCGGAGATCGAGCTGCGCTACGAGCGGCAGTTGCTCGAATGCACCTCGTGCCATCGCAAGGTATATACGACGTTCCGGCCGACGGCCCGCCGGCCGTTCTACTGCGAGGACTGCCGCGATGCCCACAAGCGGGCGCGGTTCAACGGCGTGCGGGAGTCGCCCGCCGCACCAAGCCCTGCCTTACCTGCCGGGCCGCCTGCTCCAGCCGACCCGGCGCCCCCGGCCACGTCGGCGGCCCCTGCCAGCCCGGTCGTGCCTGCCAGCCCGGTCGTGCCCGCGGGGCCGGTCATCCCGCTGGGGACCCCCGCCTCCAAGCCCGGCCCATCGGTCTCGCTGCTCGGCTCGATCAAGCAGATCAGGCTGAACAGGCCCTACAATTTCATCTCGGCGGTCGATGGCCACGATTACGTGTTCTATCAGCAGAGCCTGCGCGATCTCGAGTGGTACGACCTCGTGGAGGGCGTGGAGGTGAGCTTCGAGGTGAAGCGGCAGCCGGGCGAGCGCGGCCGCGCCGGCCTCGCCGATAGCGTGCGGATCGTCGGGTC
>DATLAR010000037.1:0-4983 GCA_035527355.1 Planctomycetota bacterium | reverse complement strand
TGGGCAGGAATTCCTTCACCTCGTAGCGCAACACGCCGGCCTGGATGCCAAGGTCGCGGTTGAAATTCGTCAGTGAGTGAATCCGCTTTGGCGAGAGCACCACCTCATCCAACTGCACCTTTTCGTCGCCGTTGAGGTCCGACCACCTGAACTGGAAGTCGTTGAGGGCCTTGTTGCCAAGCGTGGCGAGTATTTCGGGCGTGTTCAGCTCGCCAAACGCGCCCGCCAAGCCTACTGCCGCCACCTTCCTTGCGCGGTCTTTCTCATAAAGGTACACGATGCCGCACTGCATGCTGGCAAACTGCGGCCGCGTCACGAGGTAGGTCCTGTCCTTGATGCGGATCGGCACCTCGCCCGCTCCCCAGCCGCCGTGCCCCCACGTTGTCAGGTTCTTCAGCCGCGTGGTTCCCTTCTCCCAGTTCAGCTCAAACTCCAACGGGCCGTAAAACAGCCGCGTCTTGTCCCACGGGTCCAGCACGCCGCCTCCGCCGTACGCGGTGGGGCCCAGGAATTCCTTTTTGAACTTGCCATCGGTAGTCCACTGGCTGATCCGCTTGGGCCAATATGTCCAGTCTACCGCCCAAAGCTGGTCCTTGCTGTCGATATCGATAGCGGTTACGCCTTCAAACCTGTTTGGGTCCCACGGGCCGGCCTTGTAGCCGCCGGGCGTACCGATGTCGCGCAGGTAATTTCCTTTGGCGTCGTAAACGCGCACCACCTTGCGCTCGCCGTCGCCGTCGAAGACATAGATTTGCCCGGCCTTGTCGATCGCCAGCGTGGAGGGGCGCTTCAGGTCCGCCACGATGATCTCGTGCTTGCCGTTCATGTCCACCTTCACCACCTTGCCTTCCGAGAGGGCAAAGAGGTCGCCGGCCGGGCTGAACGCGATGTCGGCGGGCTTCTTGATATATATTTCCTTCTCGATCTTCCTTGTGGCCGCGTCGACCACCTCGATGCGCTCGCACTGCAGCGGATCGATGGGCGCTTCCTTGCCAATGTACCTCAGCGGCGCCACGCCGTAAATCCGGCAGCGGGTCGGGTCGAGCTTTTCGCCGCCGCGATCCGACCTCACGCCCGACGGATGATGCCCTTTGGTAGTCCACTGCTGCACCACGCGCAGCCGCACCGCGCGCGTCTTCACCTCGCGGCCGAAGTCAACGTAGCCATCCAGATAGCGCGCGTGCGGGTTCTGGTTGTCGCTGCCCTGGTAGTAATCGCGCAGCGGTTGATTGTAGGTGCTCACCTTCTCCCAGCCGTCGCGGCCGGCCAGGTCGATCGGTTTATCATCGGGCCCGGTGTAAACGTCTATCTCCGTTTTCTCGCCGTCGATTTCCATGATAGCCAACCCGCGCACGCTCTGGGGCTGGTTCCACTCCATCATGTAAATGGCGGGATCAGCCGCCGAGATCGGCTTCTCACGCTCGGCGTCCCACGCATTATCCTTGCCGATATGGCCGGAATTCACGCTCACCTTCGCCGTGGGGAACAGATTCACAAATCGCCGGCGGAAGAGCTTCATGCCCTCGAGATGGCCAAACCACGCCTTGCTCTCGTCTGCATCGGCCGATGCCGTGTCGTCGTCCGCTTCCAGCAAGTTTCCCATGCCCGCGCCGGTCACCTTTGCGTCTTCGATTTCGGTGAAAACGTCGTCATCGCCTTTCACAAAACTGATGCGCAGCGCCCGCGTCACGGTGTTCTCGGGTGCAGGCACCACCTCCCACGGCAGCTTGCCGTCGCCTTCAAACGCGATCCATTGCGACTTGTCGTCGGGGTTGGGCGGATATTTTCCATCAGGCTTCAGTACGCTCAGCTTCACGCGCGGAAGGTCCTTGCCCTGCGGCACGGGAAACGCCACGCTGCCCAGCGCCACCGGCTTGCTGAACGCGAGCACGATATGCTGGCTGTTGCCGGGGCCTTTGGTAGATTCAAGCGTTTTCAGCACGGTCACACCGTGGCCCGGCGGCTGGCCGCGCAGGCGGAACAGCCGGATGAAGTCGCTTCGCGGGTCCGGCGTAACCTGGTGGGCCGCACGCGGCTTCACCTTCTCGGGATACCGCGGCACGCTGTTCAGGATGTCTACATCGGCCGACTGTGCGGCGTTGGCCATCCAGGAAACCGTGCCGTTGATAGACATATAGAGCTTGCCGTCACGCGCGGTCATGCCCTGCAGGCCGCGCTGGCGCTCGTTTGTGGGCGTAAAGCGCCCCACGTCGCGCAGCGCCTTCGTTGCCACGTCAAACGCCCACACGCAATCGGTGTTGGCGTCCACATTCCACGAGCCGGCGGCATTGGTCGCCTCGGCACCGATGAACAAATCCTTTCCGTCGGTGGCAAGGTGCCACACGCCGGTAAACGCCGCAAACGAATGGTGCCCCCACACCTTGTTACCGTCAAGGTCGCACTCGATCAGCGACACACCGCTCTCGGCCACGGGCGAGCCCAGCCACACGCGGTCGCCCCACGTGCACACTGCACGCGGCGGCGTATGGTCGGCCATCCAGCCGCCCGGCCCGCTGTGGCCGTTCAGCCATGGCGAGTTTTCGGGCGTGTTGTCTCCCACGTTCGGGTAGGGCGTCATCTCGTAACGCAGCTCGAGCGGCTTGTGGGTTATGGCCTTCCACTTGTAGGTGCCGGGCTCGACGAAGTTGCCCGATTCGTCCTTGAGGTCCCAATACTCCTGGTTCGGGCCCTGCTTGCGCTCCACCAGCCCCACCACGTTTCTCGCCCGCGTGCCGTCCGGCTTGTCCACCGCCATCGTCAGCTTGCCCTCGTCGGGCATCGAGTAGGGGATCACAAACGGCGCGTTGTCGTCCACGCTCTTCGGCACCTTCGGCACGGGCTTCTGGCCGAGGTCCAGCAGCACGTTCATCGAGTTTATCCACGCCACCTGTGGATCGCTGGTCTTGAGTATCTGCACCTTCAGGCCGCGCGTGTTCACCGGCTCATTGAACGCAATCCAGCGGAAGCCGCCCTGCATCTTCTGGGTAAACCGCTGCTGCTTCTTCCATTCCCTGGCCGTGCCGACCGTGGGGTTCACGCCGTCCGGACCGACGAACGTGTATAGCTCAAGAGCTGTGAAATCGTCTTGCATGCAGATGCCGGCAATATCGTGCCTGCTTTCCCACGAAAGCACAAACCATGACGGGTTGATATCGCTGACGGGCGGGCGGAGGTTGCGGCCTTGCTTGTCGGTGCCGGCATTGCGCCACTGGCCGCGGCCACGCGTAACGTCGGCTGCGGCATAGGTGTGCGGCGGGGCCATGTCGGGCCACGCGGTATACTCGGCTTCGGCGTTTGCCACCGCAAGAGGAGTGGTATTGTGCAGGCGGGCACTCAGCAGCCGCAGCACGCCAAGCTGCGACCTATGGTAATTCTGCACGTCTTTCACGCGCACCACGCGGGTCTTCACGCCGGCGGGAAGGGCGATCACCCGGCCGCCCGACTGCAGCGGGTGCACGTCGGGCATTTCCCACTGGTCGTCTGCCGCCGGATCGCCCGGATAGGCCGCGTCGGGTTTGAGATAGCTGAACCGGCCCGACGTGATTATCACGCTGCCGATCTCGATCGGCTGCTTGAATGCTACAACATAGTAAAACGTCTCGGTGCGCCAAGCCTGCGATACCGGCCCGGCCGACCACGCCTTCGCCCCCGCCTGCAGGCCCAGCGCACTGCACATTGCATCGAAGTCCGCCGGCGTTGCCTTGCCCTCGTGCACAGTCTTGCATGCATCCAGATCCAGATCGGCCTCGTTGAACCCGAGGTCGAACACGCTTGCGATTGCCGGCGCGGAAAACGCAGCCAGAAACGCAGCCAGCGCTATGTTCATGAACCTATTGCTCTTGCCGAACACTATGAGCCACTCCTGGTCTTAACCTTTTCCATCGGAGAAAGCGTTTGCAGCAGGAAATCAACGGGGCCGCCTGGCGGTGGCGCGGCGTCCGCAGACAAGCGGACTGCTTCTTTCTGCTATAATTCTAAGTTTAGGCAGCGGTATGTCAATAGGGATTGGCGAGCTGGAAGGGCATTTTACAATAATTTACGACAATGCGAAAGCGCTTTCACGTGCGCTTCATGCCGCGACGCTCGGCGGCCGTTTTTCGTCAGCGAAACTGCCATTTTCGGCCCGTATCCGTGCTCCGCACGTTCAGAGACCAGTCGTAATCAATGTACTTGATCGTGTAATCCTCGGTTAGCAGATACTGCTGCTCCTGCCGCCCGGCAAACCGGCTGACGAAATTCAGCACGGCTTGCTGATCGTCGCTGAAACGGGTGGACTGCCTGAAGCCGCCGTACTCTCGGATGAAGTCGCCGCCGTAATCCCGGAACACCTGCGAGAGCAGCACCACGTTGTCGACACGATCTATCCTGAAGTACGCGGGATTGCGCACGAAGCCAGCCGCCTGCTCATCGAGCTGCTTCTCGAGGAGGCCACCCGTATACGGCTCGCGCCGAAGCGGCGGCCCGCCCACCGCACCCGGCACCAGCGCCAGGTGCACACGCGGCTCGTTGAAATTCTTTCGGAGAAGCTCGCGAATCTCTTGCGCCGTCACCCTCACGCCCATCACCATCATCGGCTTCTTATCGAACGCGCCCGGAATCTGCCGGACGCTGTTCCTCGGAAAACCCTTCCCCTCCGCCGATGGCCTGATCGGATAGTTGTCTATCACCACCTGCAACACGTGCGCATTGCAGGCGTTGATCCACAGAGCGATCTTTTCAGCATCGGACCACCTGTAGTAGGCTCGCGGGCTGAAATCCATCAGCGACCTGATGAAGCGATCCAGCCGCTCGCGGTTCTCGCGCAAGCCCCTGTAGTCCACACGCCCGTCATCGTCGACGAAGCTCCGCAGGGTCGCAGCGTAATACTCGTAGTCGACCTCGCGCCGCGGCTCCCGCCTCGCAACAAACTCCGCGACGACACCCAGCGACACAAGCGCAACCACCCCCGAGACCATGTAATGCCTCTTCCTCATCATCCCTCCG
>DATLAR010000036.1:0-6416 GCA_035527355.1 Planctomycetota bacterium | reverse complement strand
CCGCGCACTATCGCGTCCATCCCGAGCCGTCGCAGTCCTTGCAGGGCAGGCCGCCGGTTCCCTTGCAGGTTTGGCAGCGCACCTTCTTCATCACTCTGCCCGTGCCGGCGCACGGCTTGCAGGGCACCGAGCGGTTTCCGCGCAAGCCGCTGGCGGGATCGGTGAAGCGCTGCATCACCTTGCCCTGTCCGTTGCACGAGGTGCACACTGCCTTCGTGCCAATGTCGCCTGCACCGTTGCACTTGGTGCACATCAGGTTGCCGGTTCCCTTGCAGGTATCGCAAGAGCGCGGCAGCGAGCCGACCCAGATGCGGGGATGCTCGATCTTGAGCGCAGCGGCGATATCGCCCAGGCAAGAGGGCGTGCCGATGCTCAGGCCATATTCCTGCGCCTCGGCGGCCGTGAGCGTGAGGAGGGAATCGGCTCGTTTCACGCACACCGCGCGGCGCACCTCCTTGCCGGCAAACGCATCGCGGGCTTTCGCTTCGGTGTCGGCTTTCACCACCTTCTTCTGCCCGTCGGCAAACTCCACGAGGTGCAGCACCGTTTGTGTGTCGAGCATCGCCTCGGCGAGATCGGCGGAATGGCCGCCGCGTTCGGCCGTAGCCCGCAGGCGGGCGCTATCGGCCGACATGATTTTCTCGTCTTCGGGAGACCTGCTGCGCCGTGTTCGGGCAGATGCTCCGAAAACGGTGCCCGGTGCCATGAGGATGCTGCGGCACGAAAGACCGATCAGCGCGGCGGGCGTCATCGTGTCGCCGCGGCTCTTACCGGCCACATAGGCCACCGTTTCCATGTCGTCGATCTCGGCCAATTGATCGGCAATGCCCTCGGCGACGGCGATATCATTGCCGGGGCTTTCAATGCTCACAACGAAGCACTCGGCGCGAAAGCCGCGCGCCTCGCGTATGCAATCGGCCAGCGCGGGCGCCTTCGATGCTCCCGGCCGCAACTGCAGCGGCAGCACGTAAACCATTATGCCGCCGCGCCACTCGCCCGTCTCCAGCCAAACGTCTTGTTCCTCGTTGCCGCGCAGGAATTTAATGTTCACCCGTGCGCCGGCCTTTAGCCGGCGCAGGCGGGCCCACATTGCTTCGGCGTTCTTCACGCGGGCGCCGTCGACGGTGGTGATCACGTCGCGCGGGCGCAAGCCGGCCACGTCGGCGGGGCTGCCCTTCAGCACCTCTTTCACTACCACGTTTGGCCCGCCGCCGGCCGTGCCTTCGGCCGGTTGCTCCGCCCACAGCAGACCCGTCCACGGGTGCGGCGGCACCGAACCCGTGGGCCCGAGCTTGCCCGCTTCGTTGGCCACTATATCGTACTCGGCAAGGTCGATGTAAACCCGCCCACCGTCGTCTTTCACCACGAGTATTCTGTTGCCGATTCTGGACGTTCCCAGGGTGCCGTTGAACTTGTCGCCGGTTTTGCGATGCGTGAACGTATCTGCCTGAGCCGCCGCTGAAAACACCACGGCCCACACTGCAATCAAGGCTAGCAAAATGTTTCTCATGCGGATATTCCCTTTGCCACGGACGGTCCTCTCCTCACTGCCTTGCAGACCAATATACCGAAATGATCGAGGCATGTCAAGCGCCACTTGCGCCGCGCAAGAGTCTTTTGGGCTTTGGCCTTTTGGGCTTTGGCCTTTTAGCCTTCATACAGACACGCCACGCGCATCTGCCTCCCTCACACAGTCTTTCGTTCGATGTTCGATGTTCAGTGTTCGATGTTCGATGTTCGGCTGTGCCTCCTCAGGCTTTGGCCTCTTGGCGCTTTAGCCTCATAGGCTTTGATGCAGCCCGATCGCCGCCCTTCAGAAATGAAAGCCGCCCGAATCCATCGCGTTCAGAAATTCAGCGCGATCATCTGGTGCCCGTCGAGCTTCGGCAGCGTGAATTCCACGCGGCCGCCAGCCTGCTCAAACGGCAGCGGAACCTGCTGCGGCACGCACACCACGCTTTTCACCTTCCTGGGCACCCGCACCGATGCCTTCACGTTGAAGATCGGGATCACATCCTCGATCACGTCGAAATCCTTGCCGCGGCGCTCGGGCACGTAATGCAGCAGGTGCAGCACCAGCCGCTTCTCGGCCGGCTGCTCGTTTAGCGTGGCCAGCGCCGAGCTGGGCGCATCGAGCCGCACCAGCGGCTCGGGCAGCAGCAGCGCGAGGGCGTTGAGGAACAGCTTTTTCACCCAGAGCGGCGCGTTCTTGCCGTACTGTGCGAAAATCGGATGCGCGAAGTAGATCGCGTTGCCCTTCTTCACGATGCCCGGATAGCCGGGCTTGCCCGACGACGGTGTGTGCGCGTGCGAGCAGAAATGCGCCCACGTGCGGTTGAAGTATGGCACGGTAACCTCGGCCAGCACCACGGTGCCGGGCCGCGCTTCCACTTCCATTCCCTTCAGGTACATCACGTGCTCGGCGGCCGGCAGGCCGGCGTTTATCTTCTTGCCGGGCGTGATGAAGTCGGGGCTGAACGGCGCCTCGCCCTTCAGCTTGATGCCAAGGGCCTTCAGGCCCACCGCGTCCTTTGCGGCCGTAAGGCCCGAGCAGTGCGTGGCGATTACCGAGCCGCCGCCCGCGAGATACTTTTCGAGCTTGGCGTTCAGCGCTTCCGACACCGGGATCACGTCGGGCAGCACCAGCACTTTGTACTTCGAGAAGTCGCTCGTGGTGTCGATGAAATCAAACTGCTGCGCGCCTTCCTGCAGCATGCGGGTAACGCCGATGGTGGCCTCGGGAATGCCCCACGGCGCCGCACCGGCAAACTCTTCGGGCGACATCACGCCGATGTCAACCACCGCGCGTGCGCCCGCGCACCACGGCTCCTTCTTTTCCACCTCGCCGTAAACCGAGCCGATGAGGTTGTAGGTGGCTTTGCAGATCTTGCCGGTGGGGTGAAGCTGATCGCCGATCGAGCATTTGGCGTTGAGCGCCAGCATCTGGAAGCACTCGAACTGCAGCGCGGCCTCGTTCTTGAACGAGCTGAAGTCGCCCCACGCGGTATGGAATTTGCCGGTCATGCCCATGCAATCCAGGCCCAGTGTGCGTGCGTAGCGGATCGTGGCCGGGAAATGGATGTAGCCCCAGCCGCCGCTAGGCAGCGATTCCAGCTCGAAATGCGTGTAGGTGTCGGCCACGGCCTTGTGCCGCGGGCCTACGTGCCCCGAGTTGTAGAAGATCGTGCAATCCTTGTTGAACTTCCGCACGAACTTGGTCATGTCGCGTTTGAAATCGTTGAGCACGCGCACGCCATATTGGACTCGCGTTTCGGCGTCGGACGGATCGAGCCCCTCGGCCAGCATTCCCTGGCGGCAGTGCCAGCACGAACAAGACTGCGGCGACACGATATCGAAGAAGAACCCATCGGTGGGCAGCGTTTCCAGAATCTCCTGCACGTGCGGCTTGAGCAGCTCGTCCACGTAGGGCGAGTTTACGCACATAGTGCGATAGAAGCCGGGCTGGTATGGCGGCGTGCCGGCGATCGCACCCTGCTCGGTTACCACCAGCCAGTCGGGGTGGCGGTCGGCCGTGTAATGATCCCACTGCACGGTAACGTAGATCGGCACGCGGATGTTTCGCGCGTGGCAGGCCTTGATTTGCTCTTTGAGCAGGTTGAGCTGCAGGTTCGGATGCCGCCGCTCGGGAAAGCGCCTGGTGTTGAAATAGATATAGCCGTGATGGCCGCGGGCAAACGTGGTTACGGAATCCACGTGGGCCTTCTGCAGCACCGAAGCGTATTCATCGGGGTTGAACTTCGCGCCGATGCCGCCGATCATCTGGCTGGTGTGAAAATCGAGGTGAATCTGGCGGAAACGAAGGTCGACTTTTTTCATTTTCTTTTCCTTGTGG
Source organism: Planctomycetota bacterium (assembly GCA_035527355.1). Taxonomy (GTDB): domain Bacteria; phylum Planctomycetota; class PUPC01; order JABMSA01; family JABMSA01; genus DATLAR01. The sequence continues at coordinate 2,563 of DATLAR010000036.1, read as the reverse complement.
CCTCCGGGTAAAACCGATTCCGCGGGTGCATCGGTGCGGCGCGACATCAACCGGCCGCGGCGAAATCCTATCTTCGGCTAGCGGGAAAATCAAGGCAAAAGGCGCTGGAGCACGCTGCGGGTCCGTAAACGATCTGTGGGCGCAGGGTATCTAACATCGAACACTGAACACTGAACACCGAACACTGAACATCGAACGTAAGAATGTAGCACAGCCCCGCGTCTCGCGCGCGCCCCCGGCTGTGATCCGGTCCAAGGTCAAGACTCGAACATCGAACACCGAGCACTGAACATCGAACGTAAGAATGTAGCACAGCCCCGCGTCTCGCGGGCGCCCCCGGCTAGGTCTGAACTATTCTTCATCTTCCCCTCCGATTAGAGCTCTGAAGGAGCGGCAATTCCGTAAAGCCCAGGGAAAGGTGCGAGCCGAAGGCGAGCACCGCAGCCCTGGGTAAAGGCGCCAACCCCGCCCCCTCTCCCCCGCCCCGTTGACGGGGAGGGGGCAGGGGGGAGGGGTTCCATAGCCTATTCTTCCGGCGTAACGAACACGCCCTGGCTGGCGTTGTAGTAGGTGCCGGTGGGCGAGGTTTCGAGCGCGACGGTGCGGACCATGTACGTCTTGGGGCCGAGGCGCTTTTCCTTGAAGGTGGTGGCGGTGATCGGCTTCCTGGTGAGCTTCTCAAACGGGCCGTCGGGCGTTTTCGCACGGTAGATGTTGTAGCCGGTCGCCTGGTCGGGCGAGGGGTTCCACGAAAGCTCTACGCTTCCGGGCTTGCCGGTGGCCGCCTTGAGGTTTCCGGGCGGCGCGACAACGTGCATGCGGAGCGCGGGGTCGCCCATCAGGGCAATGTGCACGCTGCGCGATGCCCTGCCGGCGGGCAGATATTGCGTTCTGCTGTTGTTCTGCGCCAGCCGGGCGCAAGAGCCTATTGTCTCGCCCATGGCCATCGGATGCAAAAACCAGTGCGGCCGGCCGGCCCACGCGCAGGTGAGCGTGTAGCCCGATGCCAGCGGCGCACGCAGCACGTTGTTTGTGCTGTTCCACTCGCCAAAGTAGCTGCCGAACAGCATTGTGAAGATGACCTGCGGACTGAGGCGGGCCAGATCGCCGGCGTTGGTTACTCCGCCGCAGCTATCGTGCGAGCCGGGGCCGCAGCCGTAGGCCCAGAGGTAGCGCTCGTTTGGCAGCACATCGTTCCATTTTGCGCCGGCGATGTTTTCGGGGCCGACAAGCGGCGCGAAGCAGCGCCAGCCGCTTTGTGCGAAAGCCTCGCCGTTAAACTCGCCGAAGTTGTCGTCGATAAGGCCGCGCCTGGGCACGGTTATCACCTTGTGGCGATAGTTGTGGTTCTTGTTGAGATACTCGCGCAGGAGGTCGGTTTCGGTTTTGGGGGCAAACGCGGGCAGGTCGTAAAGATCAACGCGGCCCACCTGCAAGGCGACATCGGCGGGCAGATGGCCCGGGTCTTCTCGGCGGCGGTTTTCGCGGGGGCCGTCGGCTCGGCCTTCGCGCGGCTGCTCGTCGCCCTGGGCGGCGCGGTCTCTGCGTCTGACGGCGAATCCGGGATCGAACTTGCCGTCTCCGGGCACGTTCGCGGGGCCCATGTCCTTCTCATCGGTCCACGCGCCGGTTACGTCGCCGTAGTAGAGGTCGGCGGGCCAGGGGCGCTGTTCGTGGCCGTCGGGCGACAGCAACCCCGATAGCGGCACAGGCACGTGGCCGAAGAGGAAAACGGCCCTCACGCCCTTGGGGTCTGCTTTAACGTCCTTGAGAATGAGGGCTTTGACGGCGGCGGGAGTATCGGTGCGGGGCACATCGTGCCGCAGCACGGTCCAGCCGTCGCCCACGAGATCGCGCTCGAGCCGTTTCAGCTCGGACGCAAGCTCGGCGGCGTGGGTGTCGTCGACGATAAGCACCAGTTTTCCGCGCGACTCGACCAGCGGCAGCTCGAGGCCCGCGCAGGCATAGCCGTATCCTTCCACGGGGCCGGACCTCACAACCTTGTATTCGTAGGCGGTGGCAGCTTTCGCCGTTTTGTCGGCAAACTCCAACGCCTCGGCCGGCAGCGACATCGCGGTACCCCAGTCGGGCTGGCCCATTATTCGCCTGTAAACGGCATAGCCGGTGGCGCCCGGGTGAGCAATCCAACGCAGCGTTATGCGAGGGGCCTTTTGCTGCACGTCGGCCCGGAGCATTACCACGTGATCTTTCACTTCGGCCGCGTGAGCCGAAGGGGAGACATCTGTGCACATCGCTGCAAACCCTGCAAGGAGAAAAAACATAATGCCGGCGAGAACGTGGGAAGAGAGCTTTTTCAGCATTTTTCGTGTCGTCCTGTATGGAAGGCACCGCACAGCCAAACCGGAATGAATTGTACACAAATCACCATCAGTTGAAAGAGCCTTTTTGCGCGGGTGCTTTTGCGGGTCCGTAAACGATTTGTGGGCTCCACACAGCTTGCCGGGCCGATGCCAGGCAAGCTCATATGCATAGATACCGGGGGCCCACGAAGCTCACGTGCATAGACGCGGTGTCCCACGAATGCATTGACATCATTTTTCTT
>DATLAR010000035.1:0-3257 GCA_035527355.1 Planctomycetota bacterium | reverse complement strand
GCTTTTCTCGATTTCTGCCCCAGCACGTACAGCGACGAGGGATTCCCGAAAAACTCCGACATCCACAGTGTCATCTCGCGTGCCACTTCCGGGTGCACCGGCGTGGTGGCCGCGTGATCGAGGTAGATTATTCCGTCCATTATATTCTCCGCACGGAGGAACGGCCGGTGCAACTGGCCGGGGCGTTCCGCCGGATCAAATCACGTCTTTCAAATCGAGCAGCCCCAGCTTCTCCTTGGCGGCAAAAGGCTCTCCGTAGCGCGTGCCGATCAGCTCGCCGTAGTAGCGTCCGTAGCTGCAAAACAGCCCGCTCACGTCGTTCCAGCGCTGCTCGTCGTATGCAAACTGCGACTCATAGGCGCGGCAGGCGCGCATCTTGTCGTCGTGCGTATCGCTCACGTCGAAGATGAACGCGGGCTCCATGTAGGTGACCAGGTGCGAGCAGATGTAATAGAAAATCCGCGGCGTATACCACGGCGCGCCCGCCATGTTCGTCTTTGTGAATTTCGCGTAAAACCGCGCTGCTTCCGCTATCTTTGTGGCCTGTATATGATCGGGGTGGGCGTCTTCCCACCAGGGAATGAACAGCATATCCGGCCGCCGTCGCCTGATCACCTCGGCCAGCTTGATCCTCGCCTCGATGGTGTCCATCAGGTAGCGGTTTGGCAGATCGAGCACCTCCCTCGACTTCAGCTCGAGGATCGCCGACGCCTTCTCCCATTCCGTGCGGCGGATTTCGGGGCTGCCGTGCGGCGTGGGCTCGCCGTTGGTGAGGTCCACCACGTGCACTTCGTAGCCCATTCGCGACAGCTTGATCGCCGTGCCGCCCATCCCTCCTTCAACGTCGTCAGGATGCGGGCCAACGGCAAGAATGCATTTCGACATCGAGCCTTCCCTGGATCCGGCAATGCAAGAAAACAGCCCCATTTCACTCATTCCAGTTTACCAGATTATAGCGGCAATGGTCAACACTAATTCAAGAGTCGGTTTCAGTGGGCCGCCGCTCGATTCTTCGCTGGGCCGCCTTCGGCCCGCAGGGTAGCGGCCGTTAGGCCCGGCGGCGTTGACTGCCCTGCAATGGCATCTGGGCGGGCAACGCCTGCGCAGCTAAAGCTGCTTCGTGCGAAGACGCACGAGCGGCCCGCCCATGCCCGCGAAACCTTTTCCCGCGTATAATACGCTTAAGTTCACGCCATTCGTGGCTGTCCCTGGTAGTATAGTAGTAGTTATCGCGTGAAGTGCGCCGTGCCTGCCAAGCGACGGCATCCGACGCGGCGGCTGCGTGAGAAGAAGTTGCCCAGAAACTTGACAAACGATTGAAAGTGTGGTATTCTGATGTTGTCGGGTGAAGCGGATGCGGGCGCTGCTCGATAGCAGACTCGCGGCGACCGCAGCGGTGGCAGGAATAGCCGAGCCAGGACAGACGCATTTGCGTGGTGGGGCATCATCGGCTTGCATGCCCGCTTCGTTTGTTTCGGGGCGAATGCGGAGTGCTGCAATGGCTTGACAGCTCCGGGGGCAGGGGCAGAACTTCAGTCGGGCGTAAGCCCGAAGAATTTAATGTTCACCGTAGCCGCTGTGGCTTATGGTGTGTCCAAGAGATTTGGGACATTCTGTATTTGGTTTCACGAGAAAGGAGGTTCGACATGCTCGCCAGCATTCTGAAGGCGACGGCAGTCTCCTTATTCCTTATCGCGGCCAGCAGCGCGGACACGCTTACGCACAAGGAAACGGGCGAGAAACTGGAAGGGAAAATCGGTTCAGCAAAGATCAACGCTCAGACACTTGTGATATTGAACAGCGGCAGACGGGTCTATCTCGATCTGACGCAATACGACATTGTCATCGGCAAGCCGGAACATGAGGAAGATGCAGACGCGCCATCTGAGACGCAGGAGTCTGACAGGTCGGGCGGCAGCCGGGCGAGCATCGGCCCGAAGCCGCCGAGGAAGCTTTCGCGCCGGCTCGATGCACCAAGCGTTACCGTCTATGTCATCCCGATCAGCGGTGCATTGGATTTCGAAACCCCCTACCGCTGGCTCGATAGATTTGATGTGACATACGAGCGCCGGATAGCCGAGGCGTTTTCGCGAACGGTGGAACTGGCGCGGAAAAGGAAGCCGAGCGCTCTCGTGATAATGATCGAGGGTCCGGGGGGCAACCTGAGCGTAGCAAGGGAAATCTCCAATGTCTTGTGCGGGATACGCGACATGCAGACCATCGCCTTCGTGCGGAACGATGGCGCCCGCGCGGCCATATCCGCAGACGCGCTGATCGCCCTTTCGTGCAAACAGATTTTCATGTCACCCGGCAGCCGGATCGGAGCGGCGACGCCCTATTATGATACCGGCGCTATCGAGGTAGATGCAAAGTTGACTTCTGTTGTACAGGCTCAATTCCGCGGCATAGCGGAGCAGAATGAGCATTGTGGACTGCTCGCGGAAGCGATGGTGAATCCCAAAGTCGCCCTGCACCTCGTCAAGCCGAAAGAAGGCAGAGCATTGCTGGTGAAAGCCGAATCCGTGGACGAAGCCTATGAACTGGCCGGCATACCGGAAGAGGAATGCCATAGCTGCCATCCGCTGTCTAAACCCGGTGAAGTGCTCACTCTGACCGCCAAGGAAGCAGAGGAGTACGGACTGTCATCAGGCACAACCGATTCGCTGGATGGAGTGCTGCGCCTGGTCGGAATGCGACTCGCAAAAATCACGGGCGAATCGCTTCTCTGCGGAGCGTGCAGGAATAACGGAAAGGTCAACTGCCCCATCTGCAAAGGTGACGGGGGCTACTTCGAAGATAGATACTGTACAGCCTGCGCGGGAGCGGGAGGCAGCATCAAAATCGAAACTGTCCGCAAAAACAACAAGATAGTGACGGAAGAACGAGTCGTTCCCTGCCCCATTTGCGGGGGACAGGGAACCGTCCGCAAGTGGATAGACTGCTCATTCTGCAATGGAGGACATGTCAAGTGCCCGTTCTGCAAAGGGAAGGGCAGTACGAAGTAAAGCCGCGGTGAATGCCGAGGAGCGACGAAGTGCCAAGGGACTGTCCCGAATGCCGTGAAATTAAGCCTCGCATAGCAATCTCCCGCGCAGCACATCGCGAGGCTGGTTCATCAGATCGTACTCCTTTGGGCGGCGTTTTCTCACCCGCGGTTCGTAGCGGTCGGGCCGGTGGGGAATCCTGTTGCACTGGATCACGGCGAGGATCATCATCAGGACGGCTCGCGGTGCAAGCACGCCTACATATTGCCGATG
>DATLAR010000034.1:0-14337 GCA_035527355.1 Planctomycetota bacterium | reverse complement strand
AGCCCCGGCGCGTGAGGCACTCTTATGGATGGCGGCAACGCCGTTCACATCCCGGTAATGCTCCGGGAAACGCTCTTTTACCTCGAACCGAAACCCGGCGACGTGATAGCCGACTGCACCGTGGGCGCCGGCGGGCACGCGGTGGAAATCCTGGCCGCCATCCAGCCCGGCGGCCGGCTGATCGGCATCGACCGCGACGCCGAAATACTCCAGCTCGCCGGCAAGACCCTCGATAGCAGCGGCTTCGCCGGCTGCTTTGAACTGCACCAGGCCAACTTCGCCGACCTCGATGGCGTCTTGCCCGGCGCAGTTGATGGAATGCTCTTTGATCTCGGCGTGTCATCTTTGCAGTTGGATCGGCCCGAACGCGGTTTCAGCTTCAATGCCGAAGGGCCTCTCGATATGAGAATGGACCCCTCGCGCGGCCAGCCCGTGGGCGCCGCCATCAGGCGGCTCACCGACAAGGAACTGGCCGCCATCATTCGCGACTATGGCGAGGAGCGCTACGCCTGGCGTATTGCCAAGGCCATCAAGCAGGCGCAGGAAACTACCGGCCTGCGCACCACCCGCGACCTCGCCGAAACCGTCTACCGTGCCGTTCCGCAGCGCCCCGGGCGCTCTTCGCGGCTGGCGGGCATACACCCCGCCACCAGGACCTTTCAGGCCCTCAGAATCTACGTGAACCGCGAACTCGACGCCCTCGCAGATGCGCTGCAAAAGGCTCCGGGCCTGCTTAAGCCCGGTGGCCGCGTAGTGGTCATCAGCTATCATTCGCTGGAGGACCGCATCGCAAAGCGAGCTTTCCGCGAGCAAGCCGCCCGCGGAGAAATTGAAATACTCACTCGAAAGCCAATACGGCCCCAGCCCGATGAGGTTGAACGCAACCGGCGCAGCCGGAGCGCAAGGCTGCGAGCCGCACGGCGCATGCCGTAGCAACCGGCTGCGGCGCCGCCCGCGCCGGGCGCGGCCCGAAGGGCCGGCGGCATTTGATACGAGCCGGGGAGCTGTGGCCCTCCCCAGGAGACTCGGATGGCTCTGAACGACACGCAAAAACTCAGGATGCATCTAGTGGCCGGAATCGTTGTGCTGGCCTTCGTCGCCGTCCTGGGCCGCCTCTATCAAATTCAGTGCCTCGACCACAAGAAGTACGAGAAGATCGCCGCCAGCCAGCACTACGCAAAGATACCAATTCCCGCGCGCCGCGGCCGCATCCTTGACTCACGCGGCACCGCCCTGGCCATCTGCCTGCCGGCCGATTCGCTGTTTGCCGACCCGCCCGAGGTTGAACAGAAAGGCGAGGCTGCCTGGAAGCTCGCGCCGCTGCTAGGCCTGGAACCGCAGGAGATTTTCCTCAAGCTCATCCGCGAGAGCCGCTTCTCCTGGATCAAACGCACCCTGCCGCCCGAAGAAGCCGATGCCGTCCGCAAGCTCCGCATCCGTGGGCTGGGCTTCTGCCGCGAATACCGCCGCGGCTACCCGCACGCATCGCTCATGGGGCAAACTATCGGATTCGTGGGCACCGGCGACGTTACCGACCCCGTGGGCATAAAGGGCGTGGCCGGCGTAAAGGGCCTTGCCGGCCTCGAGCTGACTATGCAGCAGTACCTCGCAGGCGTAAACGGCTACCGCGTGGCCCAGCGCGACGCCGCCGGCACATCCATCGCCTCGCCCGACCTCAAGGAAATCCCCGCCGTCAACGGCCTCGATGTAACCCTCACAATCGATGCCAACATCCAACGCATCGCCGAAGAAGAAGTGCTGAAAACCAGCCGCGACTGGAAGCCCATCGGCGCCGTGGCCGTCGTTATGGACCCCAACACCGGCGACATCCTCGCTCTGGTCAACTGGCCCTACTTCGACCCCAACACCTTCGCCACCCTCAAGCCCGACAAGCTCCAGAAGCTGTCGAAAAACTCCGCCGTGCTCGACACCTACGAGCCCGGCTCCACATTCAAGCCCTTCACGATGTGCGGCGCCCTCGAAGAAAACGTGCTCAACCCAAACACCGTGATCGACTGCGAGAGCGGCGTAGCAATCATCAACCGCCGCCGCCTGCGCGACACTCAAGCACACCACGCGCTCACCGCCAGGCAGGTGATGGAGCGCTCCAGCAACATCGGCATGGCGAAGATCGGCCTCTTGCTCGGACCCGCTCGCCTGCACCAATACATCTCGGCCTTCGGTTTCGGCACACGCGCCGGCTTGCCCATCGCGGGCGAAGAGCCCGGCCGGCTGGCTCCTGTCGCCAAGTGGTCCGGCTACACCATCTCGTCCATCCCCATGGGCCAGGAAGTAGCCGTCACCGCCGTCCAGCTCACCACCGGCTATTCGGCCATCGCCGCCGGCGGAAAGCTGATGAAGCCCAGGCTGGTCAAGAAAGTGGCCAACCCCGACACCGGCGAGGTGGTAACCGATTTCCCGCCCGTCATAGTCAGGCAGGTGGTGAGCACCGCCACCGCACGCGCCGTCACCGATATGCTGGTCGGCGTGGTGGAAGACGCGCACGGCACCGGCAAACGCGCACAGATCGACGGCTACCGCGTGGCCGGCAAAACGGGCACCGCCCAGAAAGCCATCGGCGGCGTCTACTCCTCCACCGACTACATCTCGTCGTTCGTGGCTTTTGCACCGGCATACAATCCCCGCATTTGCGTGCTGGTGAAAATCGATACGCCGCGCGGCCACAGCCATTACGGCGGCACCGTGGCCGCGCCCGCTGTTCGTGAAATCATCCGCAGAACTCTTGCTTACATGGACGTTCCGCCTGATACGCACAGGCTGGCAAAAAGCCTCGAACCTGTGGGCGAAATGGGCGACTGATCGGACCTGCGAGAGGATGGTGAATATGAAACTCGGCCAAATCAGGAAAGAACTCCACAAGTCGAAAACCGTGAACTTCCATGAGCGCGAAATCCGCGGCGTTGCCGACGACTCGCGCGCTGTGTCCGACGGCTACCTCTTCATCGCCGTTTCCGGCGAGACGCAAGACGGCCACCCCTACGCCGTCGACGCCGTATCCAACGGCGCCGCCGCCGTCGTCTGCGAACGCAAGCTCGTTCTGCACGAAACCATCCCGCAGATCATCGTCCAAGACGCCCGCGAGGCCGCCGCGCTCATCGCCGCAAAGTTCAACGGCTACCCCTCCGAACGGCTGAAAGTAACCGGCGTAACCGGCACCAACGGCAAAACGACCACCAGCTACATGCTGAAATCCATCATCGAAGCCGCCGGCAAGTCATCCGGCCTGCTCGGCACCATTCAGCACATAGTGGCCAACCGGCACATCCGCGCAAAAAACACCACGCCCTCGGTGCTCGACGTCAACAAGCTAATGGCCGAGATGTGCCGCGAAGGCCAGGAATACGCCGTGATGGAGGTGTCGTCGCACGCATTGATGCAGAAGCGCGTGCACGGCATCCATTTCGACGCCGCCGTGTTTACAAACCTCACCGACAACGAACACCTCGACTACCACAAGACGTTCGCGGCGTATCGCGATGCGAAGTGCAAGCTCTTCGAGCCGCTGCCCGAAACCAGCTTTGCCGTGCTGAACCTGGAAGACCCCTCCAGCGGCTACATCGCCCAGCGCACGCGCGCCAAAGTAGTCACCTACGGTGTGTCGCGCGAGGCCGACGTCCGCTCCATCGTCATCAGCTCGTCGATGGCCGGCACACGTTTCGAGCTATACACCCCCGGCGGCACCGCCGAGATCGGGGCGTCGTTCTTCGGCCGATACAACGTCTCCAACGCCACCGCCGCCGCTGCCGCCGCAATGTGCCTGGGCTTCGGCATCGACGGCATCAAGGCCGGCCTCGAACAATACGCCGGCACGCAAGGCCGCCTCGAAGTAGTCGACTGCGGCCAGGACTTCTCGGTGCTGGTCGACTACGCCCACAGCGCCGATGCCCTCGCAAATGTGCTCACCACGCTGCGAGAGGTGGTGCCCGCCCGGATCATCCTCGTCTTCGGATGCGGCGGCGACCGCGACAAGGGCAAGCGCCCCAAGATGGGCGCCATCGCAAAAAAATACTCAGATTACTTCGTCATCACCGCCGACAACTCCCGCTCGGAGCACACCGAAGACATCCTCGCTCAAATCGAAGCCGGGATCGGCGACTGCAACCATTACCTCGTCGAACCCGACCGCACCGCCGCCATCAGGCTTGCAATCAACGCAGCACGCCCCGGCGACGTAGTGCTCATCGCCGGCAAAGGGCACGAAACTTATCAGATTTCCGGCAATACCACCATCCCCTACGACGACCGCGAGCAGGCAAGGACAGCTTTGGGCAACCTTCAGAAACTACCCAGTGAAGTCACCGTGGCCTGATACAAGGAACCTGTTGTGAAGCCGATTTCAATCAAGGAAGTTTGCAGTGCAGTAAACGGACGGTTGCTCGGCGGCGACCCCGCAACGGCAATCGGCAGCGTATCCACAAACTCGAAGGAGCTCGTTGCAGATGCCGCCTTCTTTGCGCTGGTGGCCCGGCGCGACGGGCACGAGTTTGTTTCTGATGCCTTCGCATCCGGCGCTTCGCTCGCCGTGGTTTCAAAGCCCGTGCCCGTGCCCGACGGCAAAGCGGCCGTGCTCGTGGCCGACACCCTCGAGGCGCTCGGCCAGCTCGCGTCGTGGTATCGCTCCACTATGCCCGCCACCGTCATCGGCATCACCGGCAGCAACGGCAAAACCACCACCAAGGAAATGCTCGCACACGTCCTGGCCGGCGCCGCAGCCACCGTCAAGAGCCCGGGCAATTTCAACAACAACATCGGCGTGCCGCACACGCTGTTCCAGATCGAGCCGTCCGATAAATTTGCCGTGGTGGAAATGGGCACCAACGCCCGCGGTGAAATCCGCCGCCTCGCCGTGATCGCACGCCCGCAGGTGGGCATCATTACAAACATATCGGCCGCGCACCTCGAAGGCCTGGCCAACCCACGCGGCGTGGCCGACGAGAAAAGCTGCCTGATCGAGGCCCTGCCCGCCAGCGGCACGGCCGTGTTGAACGCCGACGATTTCTGGTCGCGCAGAATAGCATCGCGCACGTCCGCACGCATCATCACCTACGGTTTCGACGAAACCGCCGACGTGCGCGCCACCGCCGTGCAGTCGCTTGCAAACGGCTCGCGCTTCGACGTAATGGGCACGAGCTTTCATCTCTCTATTCTGGGCGGGCACAACGTGTGCAACGCGCTCGCCGCGATCACCGCGGCCCTCAATGCGGGCCTCGATCTCGAGCTGATCCGCCAGAGGCTGGCCACCTTTCGCCTGCCTCCGATGCGCATGGAACGCATCACCAGCGGCAGCATCGTGATCCTGAACGACGCCTACAACGCCAACCTCGAATCAATGCTGGGCGCCATCCGCGAGTTTTCCCGCCTGCCCGTAACCGGCCGCAAAGTGATGATCTGCGGCGATATGTTCGAGCTCGGCGAGCAGTCGGACGAAATCCACCGCGAGATCGGCCGCCGGATCGCCGCCGCCGGGCTTCACCTCGTGCTGGCCGTGGGCGAGCAGGTCCGGCACGTGGTGCGCGGCGCGGTCGCCGCCGGCATGACCGAGCAGCGCATTCAGCACTGCCCCAATCTGCAGGCCGCACAGGCCGTGCTGCCCGGCATCCTCGAAAAAGGCGATACCGTGCTTCTCAAGGCTTCGCGGCGCATGCAGTTGGAACTGCTCGTCGGCACCATCGAAAGCTGCAACTCCACCGGACGGCCCGCTCAAACGGAAGCCGCCGAAGACATCTACCATACAGTCAGAGCAACGGCCCTCCAGCCGATGCCGTAGCAGATTGGTTTGAACGCGATGAGACTACCGGAAGACACGCTGAAGAAAACCTGGAAAGAATTCAAAAAAACAAAGCACCCCGACCTGCGCGAGGTGCTCGTGAAGCAGTATGCGCCGCTCGTTTGCCGCGCGGCCCGGAAAGTGGCCGCAAACGTGCCCGACCACGTCGACCGCCTCGATCTGGAAAGCGCGGGCATGATCGGCCTCGTCGAATCGATCGAACGATTCAACCTGCGGGCCGGCGCCAAGTTTGAAACCTTCTGCGCCGCCCGAGTGCGCGGCGCCATAATGGACGAGCTGCGCGGCCAGGACTGGCTGCCCCGCATGCTGCGCATCAGGATTCACAAGATAGACCGCACGGCGCGCAAGCTCGAACTGGCTAACGGCCGCGAAGCATCGCACACCGAAATCGCAGCCGCGCTCGGCCTCTCGCGCGATAAGGTCGAGCAGGCCCTTGCTTACAAACGCGCCACTTTCTTCTCCCTCGACAGGTACCGCTCCAGTGAAAACGGTGACGGAGTGAATGATATGAGATCTTTGCAAGACTCTCGAGAAAGCGACCCCGCCGACAGCGTTTTGAAAGATGAGCTGCGCGACGTGATCTCGAAAAAGCTCGCCAAAACCGAAAAGCTAGTCGTGATGCTCTACTACTACGAGCAGCTCACTATGAAGGAGGTGGGCCAAGCGCTCGATATGTCTGAATCCCGAGTTTGCCAGATCCATTCCAAGATCATCGCAGACCTCAGGAAGTGCATGGAATAAAGCCAAGCAATGGACAACACGCGCTACGCCATTGTCGGTTGCGTCATCACGCTGATGTGTGTCGGCATGGTGGCCGTATACAGCGCCGGAGCATCCCCCCTCGGCGCCGACCGCGGATACCTGGGCGTGGCGCAGCGGCAGATGATCTACCTGGTGCTGGCCGCCGTCGTAATGTTCATCTTCGCCGCCGTCGACTATCACGTGCTCTGCAAATACGCGCGGCTCATTCTCATCGTTTCATTTGCCGGCCTGGTGCTCGTGCACCTGGTGGGCGTAACGCGCAACGGCGCCCGCCGATGGATTTGCTTCGGCCCCATCAGCGTGCAGCCGGCCGAGTTCTTCAAAGTAGCCATCGTCATCTACATGGCCTGGTTCCTCAGCACGCGTGAAAACAGGATTCGCGAATTCCTTCACGGCTTCGTGCCGCCCGTGCTGCTGGCCACGTTCGCATTCGGCCTCATTGTTACCCAGCCCGACTTCGGCACCGCGGTGTTTGCCTGTGCCGTGATTTTCTGCATGCTGCTCGTTGCGGGCGTAAACCTGCTGCACGCGCTGCCCATGCTGCTCATGGCACTGCCGATCCTGGCGTACATGGCCGTTACCACCAGCTACCGCCTGAAGCGCCTGATGATATTCCTCCGGCCCGAAGACGACCCGCGCGGCGCCGGTTTTCACATCCTGCAGTCGCTACTGGCCTTCGGCTCGGGCGGGCCCTTTGGCGTAGGCATCGGCGCCGGCATGCAGAAAAGCGGCTACATACCCGAGCACCTCACCGATTTCATATTCTCGGTGATCGGCGAGGAGCTAGGCTTTGCCGGCACCGCCGGAATGGTATGCGTATACATGGTGCTGCTATACCTGGGCTTCCGCGTAGCGCGAAGCGCACCCGACACCATAGGCTCGTTGCTCGCGTTCGGCATCACGCTCACGATTGCCCTGCAAACGTTCATCAACATCGGCGTCGTAACCGGAATGCTGCCCACAAAGGGGCTGCCGTTGCCGTTCGTTAGCGCCGGCGGCTCATCGATGATCGCAATGGCGGCCAGCGTGGGAATTATCCTGAACATCGCATCGCACGTCGAGGTTGAAGCGCCCATCAGGCTCCTCGGCGCCGAACGCGCGGCAATAGAGATGAAATAGGGGCGGCCGGCTGGCCGGCGATATTGCTCTTGAAGACGCACGCCAAGAGCCGATTCGCGGAATAGCCAGACAGCGTACGATCAAATGAATGCCATGATTATTCTTCATATTCCTTTCCAGTCCAGCCCTGAAGGGGCGAGGTTCCATAAAGCCCAGGGCAACGCCCTGGGTTACGCGGCCGTCAAAAAATCAAGCCCTGAAGGGGCGGAGTAAATAGCCATGCCTCAGTCGCTGGCCAAAATCCTGATGCATGTCACGTTCAGCACAAAACATCGCGAGCCCTTCCTTGCCGAATCCATTCGACAAGAACTCGAGGCATACATGGCCGCGGTACTCCAGGAATTTGAATCTCCTCCCATCATTCTTGGCGCCACCGCCGATCACGTGCACATACTGTTGCTGTTGTCCAAGAATTTTCCGCTTTCGAGAATTGTGGAGGTCGCCAAGGTGCGCACGTCCAAGTGGATCAAGACGAAAGGTGAGTTCTTTCGCAACTTCGCCTGGCAAAGCGGCTACTTTGGAGCATCCCTTGCCCAAGCCGCAGTGCCGGACGTGGTGCAATACATAAGGCATCAGCAAGAGCATCATAAGAAAAGAACATTCCAGGAGGAATGTCGCCTCTTCCTATCGCAGAATGGCATCGTTTATGACGAAAGATATGCGTTTACCCAGGGCGTTGCCCTGGGCTTTATGGAACTCTGCCCCTTCAGGGCGAAATCGGAGGGGAATTTGAAGAGATCATGAGGCTCGGTTTTCGTGGCTGACATACTGGTGTTTTTTGCGGAACCATACTCTCACCAGGCGCTACGGACTTATCGCTTTGACTGAATCGCGAGGCTGAAGATGAAGATCATTCTTGCAGGCGGCGGAACCGGCGGGCACACGATCCCCGGTATCGCCTTGGCTCAAAGAATCGAAAACGACGGCGGCTCGAAGGCTATGTTCATCACGAGCAGCCGCGAGGTCGACGTTCACCTGATGCGCCGCTACGGCTTTCGAGCGCTGCACCTGGCTATCCAGCCGTTCGGCGCAAATCCCATGACCTGGCCGCGGGGCCTGGCCGATGGCCTGTTGGCGCTGCGCCAGGCAAACCGCGCCATCGAGGATTTCGGCCCCGACGCAATCGTGGGGCTGGGCGGCTACGTTTCGTTCTTTCCCATCCTGGCGGCGAAGCTGCGCCGCCTGCCGATCGTGCTGCTCGAGCAAAACGTGATCCCCGGCAAGGCCACCCGCTGGCTCGCGCCATTCGCCCAGGAAATAGCCTGCCAATGGCAGGAAACAATGCGCCACCTCAGCGTGAAGGTGCGCGCCCGCGTCACCGGCAACCCGGTCCGCGCCGAAGTTCTTGCCGGCACACGCGAGGTCGCGGCTCGAAAGCTCGGCCTCGATCCCGAAAAGAAAACGCTGCTGGTGCTCGGCGGCAGCCAAGGCTCGCACGCGCTGAACGAAATGATGATCGCCTCGGCCGCCGGGATCGCACACCTCGCGCCCGGCCTGCAAGTGGTGCACCTCAGCAACAAGGCCGACCACGAGCGCGTCGAGCAGGCGTATAAAAACGCCGGTATCAAGGCCGCCGTTTTCACGTTCCTCGATGAAATGGACCTCGCCTACAGCGCGTCCGATGTAGCCCTCAGCCGCGCCGGCGGCACCACAATCGCTGAAATGGCCGCCTGCGGAATTCCGTCGATCCTCGTGCCATATCCGTTTGCGGCCGACGACCACCAGCGCCACAACGCCCAGGCCCTCGCCGACGCGGGCGCCGCCGTCGTGCTCGAGCAAGACGCGTTCTGCGTCGATCTGCTCGCCGGCTTGATCTGCAAGTTTCTCGACGACGAAGGCCTGGCGCGAAGGATGCACCAGGCCAGCCTCGACAAGGCCCGCCCCGACGCCGCGAATGCAATCATCGAGAAGCTCCGCAGCTTCGTTCGCACGAAACCCACCGCCATAAACCTGCCGGCGCTCGATCCCGAGCCCGTTGGAAAGGAACAACAGTGAGACTGCCAGGCAAGAGAATCCATTTCATGGGAATCGGCGGCATCGGCGTCAGCTCCATCGCCAATATCGCCGCCGTGCGCGGGGCCATTGTAAGCGGGTGCGACCGCCGCGACAGCTACATCCTCGACGGCCTCCGCGGCAAGGGCATCGCGTGCAGCATCGGCCACTCGCCCGATCACCTCGCCGGCATCGACCTTCTCGTGATGTCGTCGGCGGTGAAAAGCAGCGAGCCGGAGGTCGTCCATGCCGCCGCCGAATGCATCCCCACGCTCAGCCGCGCGCGCATGCTGGCAATCCTGATGGACGGCTACCGCGGCATCGGCATCGCGGGCGCCCACGGCAAAACCACTACCACCTGGCTCACGTCCAACATCTTCATCCGCGCCGGGCTGGACCCCACCATAATGCTCGGCGGCGTCGTAAACGACCTCAACGGCAACTACCGCACCGGCCACGGCGATTTCTTCATCACCGAGGTGGACGAGAGCGACCGCTCTCTGCTCGAGCTGTCGCCCAGGTACGCAATTCTCACGAATATCGACCGCGAGCATCTCGATAACTACCGCGACCTAGACGACATCAAGGATACCTTCAGAGCCTTCATCAGCCGCATACCGTCCGACGGCTGCCTGGTGGCATGCCTGGATAGCCCGGGCGTGGCCGACGTGATCGGCGCGTGCCGCGCGCGCGTCGTTACCTACGGCATCGAAAAAACTGCCGATGCATACATCCGCAACCAGCGCTTCGTGCCCGGCGGCTCCGAGTTCGACATCATCTGGCACAATCAGCCCCTCCAGGGCTTCAAGCTGTCGCTCCCCGGCGAGCACAACGCGCAAAACGCGCTTGCCGCCGCCACGCTGGCCCTCGAATGCAAGGTGCCGCCGTCGGCCATTCGAAACGCACTCGCCTCCACCGCCGGCGTGCATCGCCGCCTCGAAAATAAGGGCTGTGCGCGCAGCATCACCGTGATCGACGACTACGGCCACCACCCCACCGAGATCAAGGCCACCATCAAGACCGCCCGCCGCATGGCCGCCGGCCGCCTCATCGGCGTCTTTCAGCCCCACCGCTACAGCCGCACTCGCGCACTGCACGAGGAATTTGCCGATGCATTCGACGGGCTTGACATCCTGGTGCTCACAAGCATCTACTGCGCCGACGAAGCGCCCATCGAGGGCGTAACATCCGAGCTGATCCTGCGGGCGGTCTCCGGCCGCGGACGCATCCCCCGCATAGAATACATACAGGACCTCGACGACGTGCCCGAGCGCCTCCTGCCGCTGCTGCAGCCGGGCGATACTCTCATCACCATCGGCGCCGGCAGCGTGGGCACACTGGGCGAGAAGATTCTGGCAAGGCTGAAAGCATGACCGAGCACGCAATGAGCGATAGCAGCATTCAATTCCTCGCCACGCAAGAAGAGCTCAGCGGCCACACGTCCTTCCGCATCGGCGGGCCGGCCGAGTTCTTCTTCCGCCCGGCTTGCCGGCCCGAGCTGGTTAGAACGATCGGCCGCTGCCGCCGCGCCGGCCTGCCGGTTCGCGTGCTCGGCGGCGGCACAAACCTGCTCGTAAGCGACAGCGGCGTGGCGGGCGCCGTGGTGGCCACCACCGCCGTGCGCCACATGAGCATCAGCACCAGGGCTATCTCGGCCGAGTGCGGCACACGCATTGCGCAACTGGTGAAAGCAGCCGCCGCCTGCGGCCTCAGCGGCCTCGAACCGCTCGCCGGCGTGCCCGGCACACTAGGCGGCGCTATCAGGATGAACGCCGGCACCGGCTCCGGATGCATCGGCGACGTGATCGATGAAATCACCGTGCTCGCGCCCGACGGCCGCCTGCAAAACCTCCGCGCGTCGCAGGCCGGCTTCGCCTACAGAAGCTCCAAGCTCGGCGATTGCATCGTGCTCGCGGCCCGGCTGAAGCTGCAACTTTCCGAACCCGAGCGCATCCGCCGGGCAGTGCTGGCAAACCTCGGCGCAAAGGCCGCGTCGCAGCCGCTGCGCGAGGCGTCGGCCGGATGCATTTTCAAGAATCCCGCCGGCGATTCGGCCGGCAGAATCATCGACAGCCTCGCACTCAAAGGTGCCGCTATGGGCGGCGCATTGATCTCTCCGCGGCACGCGAATTTCATCGTCAACACCGGCTGGGCTGCGTCGGCCGATGTGCTTGCATTGATCGAGCTGGTGCGAAACAAGGTGCTCCATGCAACCGGCGTGCACCTCGAGCTCGAAATCGACGTGTGGTGAGGCCCCGGTAATATGAGGATTTTCACGTGAACCAAAAACCAAGAGTCGCCGTTCTCTACGGAGGAAACTCAACCGAACGCGCGGTTTCAATCAAGTCCGGCAAAGCCGTCGTCGGCGAGCTGCGCGCCCGCGGCTGGGATGTAGTCGAGATCGATCCCATCGGCCATTTCATGCGCCAGGTGCTCGACAGCCACGCCGAGGTAGCCTTCCTCGCGCTGCACGGCGAGTTTGGCGAGGACGGCAAAATCCAGCAAATCCTCGAAAACGCGCGCATCCCGTACACCGGCTCCGGACCCGCCGCCAGCCGCAAGGGAATGGACAAGACGCTGACCAAGAGGACGCTGGCTGCAAACGCCATTGCCACGCCCGATTACGTGCTGGCCGGCCCGCACGACGGCGACGCCGCCATCCGCAAAGCCGCGCAGAGGCTCGGTTTTCCGCTGGTCGCAAAGCCTCCATCGGGCGGCTCCAGCGTGGGCGTCTCCATCGCGCATGACATTCAGCAGCTTTTCGATGCCGTGGCTGAAGCCCGCAAATACGAAAACGACGTGCTCCTCGAGCGCTACATCAGCGGACGCGAGCTGACCGTGAGCGTGATCAACGGCCGCGCTATGCCCGTGATCGAAATAATCTGCCCCGGCTTCTTCGACTTCAAGGCAAAATACGAGCCGGGCCTCACGCAATACGTGATCCAGCCGGCGCTGCCTGAAAACGTGGAGGTCGCGGTGCAGCAGGCGGCCGCCGCCACATACACCTGCCTGGGCTGCGCGGGCGCCGCTCGCGTAGATATGCGCCTCGACGCCGCAAGCGTGCCCTGGGTGCTCGAAATAAATACTATCCCCGGCCTCACCGCCACCAGCCTTTTGCCCAAGGCCGCAAAGGCCGCGGGCATCGGCTTCGGCGAGCTGTGCGAGAGTATGATCGTCGATGCCATAAACCGCCACCGCAGCAGAACCATCGGAGACGCAGTTGTCGAAAAGAGAGCGTAAGCCTGCAAAAGCCAATCCCGACGAGCCGTCCTTTGCCGACACAATGGCGGCCGGTCTTGTGCGGCTGGTGAAGGGCGTGCCGCCGTGGCATGCCATCCGCGGCGCCATCTGTTTGCTGCTGCTCGGTTTCATCATCGGCGCGCTCATACACGTAAACCGCCACGTAACGAGCCGCCCGCAGTTCCTGCTGCGCGCCGATTCGATCAAGCTGGAAAGCCTGCCGCCGTGGTGCCCGCCGCCGCTGGTGCGCCACCTCAACGAAATGGGCGCCCGCTTCCGCGGCTGCAGCATCTACGAGGCCGGCCTCGCCGAGCGCGTGGTAAAACTCTACCTCGCCGACCCCTGGGTGCGCAGCGTTATCTACGTGCGAAAGGTTTTCCCAAACACCCTGCAGGTGAAGCTCGAACTGCGGCGCCCGAAATACGCAATCGAGCGCCCCGCACGCTGCCCGCTGGTCGATTTCGAGTGCCACGTGCTGCCCGAGCAATACGTGCGCCGGCCCGGCGTCCCCATTCCGATACCATTCGTTCGCGGCGTGAGCGGCGACCAGCCTGGCCCCGGCATGCGCTGGGCCGACAGTGCTCTGCTGGGCGCCGTGGAAGTGCTCGAAACTATCGAGGCCGCCAATTCGCCTGTCAAACAATTACCCCTGATCGGCGCAGACGTCGGCAACTTCGGCGGCCGGATCGACAGGCGCAAGAGCGACATCGTGCTGCTTACCGGCAAGCCAAACGTCACCATCCTGTGGGGCCGCCCTCCGTCTATGCAAAGCTGCGATGAACCGACCGTGCAAGAGAAGCTTGCCTTCATCGAGCGCTGGATGCGCGGGCGCCCGATGGCCGGCGATCCGGCGCGCCCGATCGCACTGAACGTCAGGTTCGCCCAGGCCGGCGGCGGGGTGATTGTCGCCGACGCGCCGCGGTAGCACAGTTTCACTCCGGGAAAGGCAAAGAGCCGATATAATGATGCAGCCAGCCAGTCAGCCAAACAATGCAAAACAGCCCGCGCCGCCGGCGCCGATGCCCGGCACGCCGCCGCCGGTTGGCGTTCAGCAGGCGCCGCCCGAAATAGCCGCCGCGCTCGATTTCGGCACGCACACGATCAAGTGCCTGATCGCGCTGGTGCAGGGCGAGAAGTTCGGCATCATCTCGGTTGGCCGCGCGCCCAGCCGGGGCATCCGCAACGGCGAGATAGTGGACCTCGAACAGGCCTCGGCCGCCGCGGCGCTGGCCGTGCGCGACGCGCAGTCGTCGGCCGGCCTCGTTTGCCGCCGGTATTTTGTGGGCGCCGCCAGCAAACGCAGCCAGGGCCGAAACTCGCGCGGCTCCGTTACCGTCACAAAAGAAAATCACCAGATCACCGACAAGAACATCGAGCAGGCAATAAACCTGGCCCGCAACATCTCGCTGCCGCCC
>DATLAR010000033.1:0-18050 GCA_035527355.1 Planctomycetota bacterium | reverse complement strand
CGTTTACCACGTCGGACAGCACGCGCACCACCTATGCCATTCTCTCCAATGGCAACGTTTCACGAACAAATTTTCCGCGCATCACTTCAGACAAGTTTGCCGACCTGCGCGACATCTACATCGGCAATGAGGTGCCGTCGGCCTTCGATCTCATTCCGCTGAACGTGACCGCCGAGCCGGCTACGATCGTGGCCGGCAGCGAGCTCACTGCCTTCTCGTGCCTCATTCACAACTATTCGTCCGCCACGTGGAACGGCACCGTTACGATCAAGGTGTATCTTTCCACGGACAACGTGATCACTACCGCCGACACTCTGATCCACACGCACGGCCTCACCACGCAACTTGGGCCGCTGTCATCGGTACGCGCGAATTTCAATCCGCCGCCCGCCATACCAGTGGGCACCTCCGGCGGCTATCGCTACCTTGGCGTCATACTCGATATCGCCGACGACGATCCGGCCAACAACAAGACCACCACGTGGGATACGAAGCGCATCACGGTTGTTCAGGTGCTGAATGCTCCAACGGGCGTAACCGCCGGAAACGGCACTTCCACGGCATCGGTTACCGTTACGTGGAATGCGGTGTCGGGCGCGTCGCACTATCGCGTTTCACGCGCTGAAACAGTCGACGGCGTGAAGACGGTGGTGGCAAACTGGCAGACCGCCACATCGTTCAGCGACACCTCCGCAACGCCCGGCAAGCTGTATTATTACTGGGTGCAGGCAGCAGAGAATTCGTCCGGCTATCGCGCCAGCGCCTACAGCGCCGTTGCATCGGGCTGGCGAGCATTCATGCCGCCGCAGAATGTGCAGGCCGGCGACGGCCTGCGGGTCGACGGTATCCTTGTTTCCTGGGATCCCTCCCCGTTTGCGGCGTTCTACCGCGTTTACCGCGCAGCCGGCGCTCAGCCGATGGAAGCTATCGGCGCGTGGCAGGCGGGCACGTCGTTTGACGACACAACGGCCGCAGCCGGCGTCACCTGCACCTACTGGATCACCGCCGCGGCCGATGCCTCCGGTGTGCGCGAAAGCGGCCTGAGCGCGTCGGACACCGGCTGGCTGCGTGTAGTGCACACGCTCAGCGTTACGTCGGCGCCCGTTGCCGGATTTTCCATCGGCGGCAGCAGGCAGGGCGTAACCGAATACACCGCCACGTGCGACGACTCCGAAACGGTGAACCTCTGCGCTCCAGTGCTGTCCAACATCGGCGGCATCGAGTACATCTTCATCCGCTGGAGGCTGGACGGCGCCGACCAGCCCCACGCCCAGACCAACCTTACCGTCGTCATGAGTGCCGCACGCGCCGCCGAAATGAAGGCAACCGTCTACGGCGACGTCAACGACGACTGCCAGGTGAACATCCTCGACCTCATACTGGTCCGCAACCTGCTGGGGCAGCCGACGGAGACGGGCGACAACTGGCGTGCCGACCTCAACAGCGACGGAAGAATCAACATCCTCGACATGATCCTCGTACGCAACAGGCTAGGCGTGCACTGCCCGAACTGATGCAGCGGCGTTTTTTGCCGCACGCCGCCGGCATACGTCCGCCTGCCGCATGCCGCCGATACTTAAACGTGGAATTCGGGTTTTTGGCTTGCTATAATGATTGCGAGCATCGGCTCGCCGCGCGGCGGGCTTGCCTCCGAACCCTCGCATCCGAGGCGGCCTGGCCGCCCGGAGCAAGATGATTAGCTGTCGGGAGTGCGCTTATGCTTGAGTCTTCAGAACATCAGAATCAGCCTGGGCTTCACCAAGACGACCTCGAGGCCGTGCAGAAACTGAAACAGGCTTACGAGCGAATCCGCGCTGAGCTTTCAAAAGTGATCGTGGGGCAAGACAAGGTGCTCGAGGAGCTGCTGATCTCGATTTTTGCCCGCGGCCATTGCCTGCTGGTCGGCGTGCCCGGCCTGGCCAAGACGCTGATGATCAGCACGCTTGCACGCTGCCTGCGCCTTTCGTTCAATCGCATACAGTTCACCCCCGACCTGATGCCTTCAGACATCACCGGCACGGAGGTGATAGTGGAAGACAAGACGACGGGCGGCCGCGAGTTCAAATTTTTGCGCGGGCCGATCTTCGCAAACGTGATCCTCGCCGACGAGATCAACCGCACGCCGCCGAAGACGCAGTCGGCCTTGCTGGAGGCGATGCAGGAGCGGCAGGTGACGGCCGGCGGCAAAAGGCACAAGCTGCAGGAGCCGTTTTTTGTGCTGGCTACGCAAAACCCCATCGAGCAGGAGGGCACGTATCCTTTGCCCGAAGCCCAGCTCGACCGGTTCATGTTCAATATTTTCGTGGATTACCCCGAGGAGCACGAAGAGCTGGAGATAATGCGGCTGACGACGGCGGGCCGCAGCGTAGACGTGCAGGAAATCCTGACCGGCGAGGAGATCGTGGCCCTGCAGGACATAGTGCGCCGCGTGCCGATCTCGGATCACGTGATAAATTATGCAATGCGTTTTGCGCGGCTCACCCGCGTGCACAAGGGGGGCGTGCCGGATTTCGTGAAGCAATGGGTTTCGTGGGGGGCGGGCCCGCGCGCCGGCCAGTATCTGATATTGGGCGCGAAAGCGCGGGCGATCTTGCGCGGGCGCTATTATGTTTCGTGCGACGACATCCGTTCGGTGGCCGCGCCCGTGCTGCGGCACAGGATCATCACAAACTTCAACGCGGAGGCCGAAGGCATAAACTCCGACGTAATCGTGAAGAAGCTGATGGAGATGATCCCCGCCAGCGACAGCGCCCTCGAGGCGGATGTGCGCCTGCCCGACATCCTGGAACGAGACAGGCCCCTGGCCGGAAGCTGAGCGGCGCAGATGGAAGAAGACTACCGCAAGTATCTCGACCCGAAGGTCCTCGCGAGGATCAGCAAGCTCGACATCAGGGCGCGGCTGATCGTCGAGGGCTTCATCTCCGGCTTGCACAAGAGCCCTTTCCACGGCTTCAACGTGGAGTTTGCCCAGCACCGCGAGTACGTTCCCGGCGACGATACCCGCTACATCGACTGGAAAGTATTCGGGAAATCCGACCGATACTACATCAAGCAATACGAGCAGGAAACGAACCTGAAGGCGTACATTCTGCTTGACGTCAGCGAGTCGATGGGCTACACCTCCAGCGGCATGACCAAGCTCGAATACGGAGGCTGCATCGCGGCATCGCTCACGTATCTGATGCTGCAGCAGCAAGACTCGGTGGGGCTGGCGCTGTTTGACAGCGAAGTGCGCGAGTTCATCCGCGACAGCGGGCATCCTTCGCACCTGAAGCTGCTGACGCACCGGATTGAGCAGGCGGTGCCCAGCGGCACCACGAAGGTGCGCGGCATTCTGGACGACCTCGCCGAGCGCATCCGCCGCCGCGGCCTAGTGATAATCATATCGGACCTTTTTGTAGACGCCGACGATCTGCTCGTTTCGCTGCGGCACTTCCGCCACAAGCGCCACGAGGTGATCGTTTTCCACGTGCTCGACGAGTTCGAGCGGACGTTTCCGTTCAACGACCTCACGCTCTTCAAGGGGCTGGAGCAGTATCCGCAGGTGTTTGCGGAGCCGCGCACGCTACGCAAGGAGTACCTGGCCGAGTTTGAGAAGTTCGTGTTGAAGGTGAAGGAGGGCTGCCGCCAGCACGCGATCGACTACGTGCAGCTTGGCACGGGCGACAGCCTGGAGATCGCCCTCAGCAGCTACCTGGCCGCGAGGATGGCACGGACGAAATAGGCTTGGGGAAGACAGAAGACGGAAACGACGTGAACACCGAACATCGAACATCGAACGTCGAACGTTGAACGGAAGACTTGCGTGCTATGGCTTATTGCGCGGGAGGAATCTGTATTCATCCTGACAGGCTGACAGGCTAATGGGCTAACAGCCCAAACTGAATTATGCTTCAATTCGTGAACCCGCTCATGCTCATCGGTGCCGCGGTTGCGTCGGCGCCGATCATCATACACCTTCTGAACCGCCGACGGTTCAAGGTGGTGACGTGGGCGGCGATGGAATTTCTGCTTGCGTCGAGCCATAAGAACTTCCGGCGCGTGCGCCTGCAGGAAATCATTCTGCTGGTGCTGCGTACGCTGGTGCTGCTGCTGGTGGCGGCGGCGATGGCCCGGCCGTTTCTGGCGGGCGCCGCCGGTGTGCTGGGAAAGTCGCAGCGGTACGTGGTGATCGTTGTGGATAACTCGTTCAGCATGGGCTACACCGTCGGCGGCGAGCGCCCGCTCGACAAGGCGGTGCAGTTTGCAGACAAGACGCTTGATACTCTGAACAAGGGCGACATGGTTTCGCTGGTGGCGGTGTCGGAGCGTGCCCGTGCGATCATTCGCGAGCCGAGCGTAGACATTGCGACCGTGCGCTCGGAGCTGAAGGATCTGCCGCCGGGCCACGGCTCGACGAACCTGCCCGATGCCTTCCGAGTCGCGCTCGATCTGCTCCGGCAGTCGAAGCTCGCGCAGAAAGAGCTATACCTGATCACCGACAACCAGCGCAGCGGCTGGCGGCTTGCCGGCGGCAAGGAATCTGCCGGCGGCAAAGAATCTGCCGGCGGCAAAGGCTTTGCCGACGGCAAAGGCTCCCAGCTCAGCGGGCTGATCCGCGAGATAAATGCCATCGCCGAATTCACCCTGGCCGACGTTGGCCTGCCATCGCACGAGAACGTAGCGGTAACCGAGTTCAAATCGCGCGATCGCATCCTGGCCCGGGAAATCGCCGATACCACGTTCAGCGCGCAAATCACAAACTTCGGCGAGAACGATCTGAACAACGTTGAGGTTTCGTTCGAGGTCGACGGTTTCCGCCAGGGCAGCACGTCGGTGTCGATCAAGGGCGGCACGTCGGCCAGCGTTTCGTTCAGCTATACGTTCCACGAGTCGCTGCCGCACTCGCTGGCCGTGAGGCTGAAGCCCGACCGCCTCACGCCGGACGACGCGCGCTTCCTCGCGGTGGAGGTGGTGGACAGCGCGAAGGTGCTGGTGGTGGACGGGAAGCCGTCGGCCGATCTGTATCAGAGTGCCACCGGCTACCTGCAAACGGCGCTTTCCCCGCGTGCCGAGAGCTTCGCACGGCCCACCATATTCGAGCCGGTCGTGATTCAGCCCGGCGAGCTGGCCACGACGAAGCTGGCCGATTACGAGTTTGTGGTGCTGGCCGACGTGCCCCGAATCGACCCGAGCATCATAGCCGATATCGAGGAATACGTGCGCGCCGGCGGCGCCGTGGTCATTTTCCCCGGCAGCGGCGTGGACCTCGAAAACTACAATAAGGTGCTCTACATTGACGGCCTGGGCATGCTGCCGGCCCGTCTCGCCGGCATACAGGGCGACCCCGCGAAAGCGAAATTCGTTTCGCTGGCCGTGCCGCCCGACAGCCCCCATCCGCTGCTGAAGGAATTCACGCGCCAGAAAGCGGCGTTCCTCAACCTCCCGCAGTTTTACCAGTATGCCGCGCTTGACGTCCCCGACCGCGACGACACCACCGTCATCTTCAGGTTCGAGAAAGGGAGGCCCGGGCTCGTGGAAAAAAGGATCGGCCGCGGCAAGGTGCTGCTATTCGCGTTCACCGCAAACGATGCATGGACCGATCTGCCGCGGCGGCCGGGGTTCCTGCTGCTGATGCACGAGATGGCCGCATACGTGGCCCGCGACCGCCAGAGCGCCGCCAACCTCATCGTGGGCGACGTGCTCGCCAAAGACGCCGAACCCGAGGCGCTCGTCTCGCGGATCACTGTGAGCGGGCCGGCCAAGCCCGTCGATATCGTGGCGACGCCCGCCGGCAAGCGCGCGAGGATCAGGTTTGAGAATACCGACCAGGCCGGCATCTACGAGATGAGAATGCAGCGCGACGACCGCGTGAAGCAGGATTATTTCAGCGTGAATGTAGACCCCGCCGAGAGCGATCTGCACCGCATCGGCCAGGCCGAGCTGAGGCGGGCGCTGCCCGAGGCCAATTTCCGCTACCTCATCGCCGCGTCCGCGCTCGGCGATTCGATCACCGCCAGCCTCAACAAGAGCGATCTCTGGAAAAACCTGCTGCTCGCGGCGCTCGTGCTGATGTGCGTGGAAAGCATCCTGGCACAGCGGTTTGGGCGGTAGACACGGAGAAGGCACGGAGAGAAGAGAAGAGTTTGAACCACGGAGGGCACGGAGAAGGCACGGAGAGTTGAGAGTAAGGATTTGAGTGTCGTTTCCGATGCACGCTTATACCTTTCGTGGTTGAATCTGGGATCATGGCAAGCAACACATCAAGAGGCGAGTTTGCCCTCATAGATTTCATAAGGCGGCGGGCGGCGTCGTCGCCGGTGGTGAAGGTGGGCATAGGCGACGATTGCGCTGTGCTCGATCTCTCCGACGGCCCGATTGTGGTGACCACGGATCTGATAGTCGAGGGGGTGCATTTCGACGGTGCGGCTCCGCTGCGCGACGTGGGCTGGAAAGCCGCCGCCGTGAGCTTCAGCGACGTGGCCGCGATGGGCCTGCGGCCGGAGGCTCTTTTTTGCGCCGCCGCTCTGCCCGAGGCTTTCACAATGCAGCAGGCCGAGCAAATCCTGCTGGGCCTCAACGACTGCTGCTCGGCGTTTGGCGTGGCAATGGCGGGCGGCGACACCACGAGCTCGCGCGGGCCGCTTTCGCTGTGCACCACCGCGCTGGGCTGCGCCCGCGGTTTGCGGCCGCTCACGCGATCGGGCGCGCGCGTGGGCGATGCGATACTGGTTACCGATTCGCTGGGCGGCTCGATCCTCGGCAAGCATCTTCGCTTTCGCCCGCGGGTCGACGAGGCCGTGGCGCTCAACCGCGCATTCCAGATTCACGCGATGATGGATATCTCCGATGGCCTCTCCGCCGACCTCAACCATATTCTCGAAGAAAGCAAAGCGGGCGCCGTGCTCGAGGCCGACGCGATCCCGATATCCGACGCCGCCCGCCGGATGGGGGCCGGCTCCGGCAAAACGCCCCTTCAGCACGCGCTCAGCGACGGCGAGGATTTCGAGCTGCTGTTTACTATGGACCCCGACGCCGCGCGGCGGCTGATCGAGCAGCCGATCTTCCAGACGCCCGTTTCGATCATCGGCGCGATAACACAATCGGGGCTCTTCATCCGGCACTTGGGCCAACTGCTCCCCCTCAAGCCCGAAGGGTATGAGCATTTCAGGTGAGAAAAGAAGTGCCAAATGCCAGTGCCGGCGATGGCAGGACGATGTCGCGGAGACAAGATGTGCAGTGTATGACCAAACAGGCTGAGATAGTCTCGGATTCGGTGAAGCAAACGACCTTGATCGGCCGCGCGCTGGGTTTGCTGCTGGAGCCGGGCGACGTGATCGCGCTGATAGGCGACCTGGGCGCCGGCAAGACGTGCCTCACGCGCGGCGTGGCCCTGGGAATGGGCGCGAATCCCGATTTCGTTACCAGCCCCACCTTCGTGCTGATAAACGAATACCAGGGATTCATTCCGCTATACCATTTCGATGCATACCGCTTGCGCGGCGCCGACGATATGTACGCCTTGGGGTCTGACGAGTATTTCAGCGGCAACGGCGCCTGCCTTGTTGAATGGGCCGACCGCGTGGAGGAGGCCCTGCCGGACGAGCATCTGCGAATCACCATCGAGATCGCCGGCCCCGCTGCGCGCAGAATCCGCATCGAAGCACGCGGCCCCCGCTATTGCAGGCTGCTCGATGAGCTCCTGGCCGCGCTTTGAGAGATTTCGTTCGGACGCTACGGCTTGTCGGCCGGATAGAGGTACTGCGGGCCGCGCCGCTCCACCTCTTCGATGAACAATGCTGTCTCGGCTTGCCAGTTTCTGAACAATTGTCGAACCTTGCGCGCGCTGCTTATCCCAATTACAACCTTCTTGTACATCCCCCCTGGTGCGAAAAACAACCGGCGCAACCTGTCGAGCTGATGCACCGCGCCGTGATAGTACTTGCGGTGATAATGCAGCATTGCCTCTTGCAGCGCCTTGTTGCCCAGCTTCTTGTGATGGAAAGTGGCGTGAGCGCCGTCGAAGTAGCGCCAATCCTCCGGGAAGCGGTTGAACAACAGCTCGTTTTTCATCTGCTCGAGCGTTTGCGTGCCGGGAAACGGCGTGAGGATCGACATCTGCAGGCTGTCGATGTAGTTGCACAGTGCAAATCGCAATATGCTGCTGAAGGTGTCGAGCCCGTGCTGCGGGCCGATCACAAACATCCCGTGCACCCAGATTCCATAGTCGTGCAGGATGCTCGTGTCTTGCGTCATCCTCTTGATCAACGGGTCCGAGCCCTTGTAGCCCTTGTTCCATTCGCTGGCCGTGGTATCGTCGATGGTTTCGTAGCCCACGTAAAACACGTCGGCCCCCGATGCGCGCAACGCCGACATGAGCGGCTTGTCCACGTTCCTGCGCGAAACGGGATCAAGCCACGCGAGGTCGATGCGGCATTGCGCGTTCCAGCGAACTTTCAGCGGCGCGATCATCTCGAGCAGCTTTTGCGTGCGCGAGCGGTCGGCCGTGAAATTATCGTCGTAGAAGAAAAAGGATCTGTATCCCTGATCGTAGTAGAACATTATGTCCTTGTAAACATTCTCGGCGCTTCTCGTGCGGCACTTCCTGCCATACATTTTCGTAACCGTGCAGTAGTGGCAGTCGTGCGGGCAGCCGCGTGCGGTGGAAAGCGGCACCTCGTAGCGTTCTTTCCAGAGGGAGGGTTTCCACAGCTCTTCGTGGTTGTGGATCAGGCTCAGGTCGGGCGTGGGCAGGTCGTTGAGGTTTGCCACGGGGGTAGTTTTCACGATGCCCGAAACCGGCTGCGTGCTCTCGACGAGTTCGGCGATCACGCCCTCGCCCTCGCCCTGCACCACGCAGGGGAAATAACGCAGCGCTTCCTCCGGCATGAAGGTTGCGTGCGGCCCGCCGATGGCCATGCGGGCCTTGGTGCCGGCCTTCTTGAGCCGCTCGGCCAGCGTGTATGCCTTCATCACCGAGGGTGTGAGGGCGCTCACCCCCACGAAATCCGCCTCGAGGAGCGCGGCCATCGCGCTATCGTCGTCGACCACCGGGCCGGTCAGGTTTTCGTTGTAAACCTTAACGTCGTGCCCGCGATCCCGCAGCATCGTGGCCATGAGCGTTGAACCGATCAGCGGCCACTTCTTCAGAAAATGCGAGTACGCAAGATTAGAGCCCGCCTGCGACTCCACAAACACAACCTTCTTTTTCATTGGTTTCCCCGTCCTGCCATGATAACGCACTCGCGCATCAGCCGGCCACACTATTTCACCACGTTACCGATACACCAAGCCCCACCTCCAGCGTTTCGTTTCGCGGCTCATACACATCCAAGGCCTGGCCGTTCATCTGGATCGTATCCGTCGCCGAGTCGTCCACGCTCCATACGCGGAAATACGGCTCGATGGACAGGCTGGTTCTCTCGGTGAGCGCCACCTGCAGCCGTCTTTTGCCGCGATAGCTTTTTCCGTCCGATACCAAGGCCTCAGCATGTTTTTCGGCGCACGGCGCGGGCAATCGACATAAAAGTACAGCCGCGGCGGGGATGGCGCTTGGCTAGCCCCAATCGATCATTCCACTGGCGGATTGCACAGGCACCTCGTGTTCCTGCGCCTTGCGCCCCCTGCACACCTGCCAATCTGACAATGCAGGGGTGTGCCGTTTTCCTGTCATAAAGGCAGGTGCCCGGCGCGGCCTGCGTGCGATGTGTTGTGGCAAGTGATTGAAGCATATGCACTTAGGCGAATCGATGGTTTTTACTTTGAACTGGCACGGATTTTGCAGGTTAAAGGCATTTCAGCTTGCTATCTTACGGCCGGCTTGCCACAGGATTCCACTTACACTGTTTTGGAATACAGGCCTTTTCTACAGAAAGGAGCGTGCTATCAGATGAAAGTGAAGCCTCTCGGAGATCGTGTGCTGGTGAAACGCGTTGAGGCGGAAGCGAAGACCAAGGGCGGAATCGTCCTTCCCGACACCGCCAAGGAGAAGCCGAAGGAAGGTCAGGTTGTGGCCGTGGGCGAGGGCAAGGTGCTTGACAGCGGCGAGCGTGCGAAGCCCCAGGTGAAGGTGGGCGATCGCGTGCTTTTCAGCTCGTATGCCGGCACCGAGGTGAAGGTTGACGGCGAGGATTACCTCATAATGCGCGAGGAAGACATCCTGGCGGTTTGTGAATAGCATCTGTGTTTTTTCCATTTAACCCGTTAATCCGTCCTTGGGAGGATTGGAATGGCAAAATCGATTTCGTTTGAACATGATGCCCGCGATGCGATACGCGTGGGTGTGAAGAAGCTGGCAAAAACGGTTCGTGTAACGCTGGGCCCGCGTGGCCGCAATGTGATTATCGAGAAGAGCTTCGGTGCGCCTACCGTCACCAAGGACGGCGTGACCGTGGCGAAGGAAATCGAGCTCGACGACAGGAACGAGAACATCGGTGCGCGGATGGTTCGCGAGGTGGCGTCGAAAACAAGCGACGTGGCCGGCGACGGCACCACTACGGCCACGTTGCTGGCCGAGGCGATCTACGACGAGGGCCTGCGCAACGTAGTGGCGGGGTCGGACCCGATGTCGTTGAAGCGCGGCATCGATAAGGCGGTGGTCGCCGTGATTGCCGAGCTGAAGAAGATGAGCAAGCCGGTGAAAGACAAGAAGGAAATCGCGCACGTGGCAGCCGGTGCCGCCAACAACGATCCGGAGATCGGCAAGATCATTGCCGAGGCGATGGAAAAGGTGGGCAAGGACGGCGTGATGACCGTAGAAGAAGGCAAGAGCCTCGAGACGAACGTGGACCTGGTGGAAGGGATGCAGTTTGACCGCGGCTACATCTCGCCGCATTTCGTAACCAACTTCGAGACGATGGAAGTAGTGCTCGAGAATCCGCTGGTGTTCATCTACGAAAAGAAGCTCTCGAGCGTGAAAGACCTGATCCCGCTGCTGGAGAAGGTGGCGCAGGCCAGCCGGCCGCTGCTGCTTATTGCCGAAGACGTGGAGGGCGAGGCGCTCGCCACGCTGGTGGTAAACAAGCTGCGCGGCACGCTGCAAGTATGCGCCGTGAAGGCGCCGGGCTTCGGCGACAGGCGCAAGGCTATGCTGCAAGACATCGCGCTGCTCACCGGCGGCCAGGCGATCTTCGAGGACCTGGGCCTCGAGCTCGAGAGCGTTACGCTGCAGCAGCTTGGCAGCGCGAAAAAGCTCACCGTGAACAAGGACGAGACCACCATCGTTGAAGGCGCGGGCAGCACCGACGCGATCAAGGGCCGCATCAGCCAGATCAGGCACGAAATCGAAACCACTACGTCGGACTACGACCGCGAGAAGCTGGAAGAGCGCCTCGCCAAGCTGTCGGGCGGCGTGGCCCGGATCAACGTGGGCGCGGCCACCGAGGTGGAAATGAAGGAAAAGAAGGCAAGGGTGGAAGACGCCCTGCACGCCACTCGCGCGGCCGTTGAAGAAGGCATACTGCCCGGCGGCGGCGTTGCGCTGCTGCGAGCAGGCAAGGTGATCGCCGGCCTGAAGCTTGAGGGCGACGAGAAGGTAGGCGCCGACATCGTGCGCCGCGCCATCCGATTCCCGCTGTACTGGATCGCCGAAAACGCCGGCGAGAAGGGCGAGGTGGTGCTGAACAAGGTGGAGAATTCGGAAGGCGGCCAGGGCTTCAACGCGCTGACATGCGAGTATGAAGACCTCATCGAGGCCGGCGTGCTGGACCCCACGAAGGTAACGCGCTGCGCACTCGAGAACGCGGCAAGCGTGGCATCGCTGCTGCTGGCTACCGAGGCAGTGGTTACCGAGCTGCCCAAGGAAGAAGCACCCGCAATGCCCGGCGGCGGAATGCACCCCGGTATGGGCGGCATGGGCGGAATGGGCGGCGGCATGGGCGGAATGTACTAAACCGGCATAGCCGGAAGGCTTAGCCTGCATAGATGGCCGAAAACGGGCCGGAAGCGTAATTGCTTCCGGCCTGTTTGTTTTGTGGAAGGATGAATCAGACGGTCGGACGATCTGCGTCGGTGGGGGGCGACGAGGCATACCTCCGGCCAGGGGCGCCGTGCAGACGCGGCCCGTGCGGACACGGCCCGTGCGGACACGGGGGGACCGGGCTACACGCGCCACATTTAGCCGTTGATTTCCCCCCTTATGGCGATATAATCAGATGTGTAACAGCAAAGCGGAGGAAAGGGACGGTATGGCATGGCTGCATTCGTTTTTGCGGGGGAAAGCTGCCGCGCGTCTGGCGGTGGCCGGGTCTCTGGCGGGGTGCGTGGCCGTGCTGTGGCTGGCGGCAGGTGTGCAGCCGGATGCGTGCGGTCTGGGCACGCACGAGCAGCTTACGCACGCGCCGTGCCTGTTTCTGGAGCTTACCGGCTTGCCTTGCCCCACTTGCGGCATGACTACGAGCTTTGCGCATATGGCACGGCTGCACGTGCGGCAGGCGCTGCTGGCACAGCCGTTCGGCGCACTGCTTTTCGTTTTGACAGCGGCATGGATTCCGGCTGCGGTTTATTTCTTCGCGACCGGCAAAAGGCTGCGCGTGCCGCCAAACTGGGCCCTGGCGGGCGTGCTGTTGCTGATGATCGCCGGCTGGGCCTTCAAGATCGTTTCGTTCAAGAACAGCTTGTGAGGTTATGATGAGAAAAACAGGTTTATTGCTTGCATTTGCCGCGTGCGTTATCGCGATGGCCGTCGGCTGCAACACCTTGCGGCGGATGGGCGGCGAAGAGAAGGTGTACGCCGAGTATTATCCCAAGAACAGGAAGATGCTGGTCATCCCATTCAAGGATGATGCTTTCGACTAT
Source organism: Planctomycetota bacterium (assembly GCA_035527355.1). Classification (GTDB taxonomy): domain Bacteria; phylum Planctomycetota; class PUPC01; order JABMSA01; family JABMSA01; genus DATLAR01. The sequence continues at coordinate 5,276 of DATLAR010000033.1, read as the reverse complement.
TTCGAATCGCCGGAGGGGCGTGCAATAGCCGATGCGATCCATGACACATTGCTTATCCGCAAGGTAACGGATGTGCGCTCGGACCGGCAGCTTCCCAAGGCCGTGAAGGAGACGCACGAGCAGATGGTGGCCGCGCAGGGCGAGCGCGAGGCGTGGAAGGCCCTTGCCGAGTTGTTTGGTTGCGAGCTGGTGCTCGTGGGCCAGATCGAGGGGTGGGACATGGACAGCGAGAAGGATACCAACGTGTCGCGCGGACGAATGGTGGTGAGCGCGCAGCTTTACGATGTGAAGCTGGACAGCGCGGTGGTGTGGCAGAAGCGCAACATGGAGGTATCTTTCCCCGAGGGCTGGGAGTATGAGTTCGTAGCCGATATGGATATGACGCGCCAGAAGCTGCGTAACCGCCTGACACAGCGTTGCGGCGAGAAGATCGCCGAGTGCTTCTTCGATCGCATTGAATCGCTGATGAAGTGAACGGGGCCAACAGCCGTTTGTGCGAAGCAACGCGCAAGCCATTTCGTGAAAGAGGCCCACGTGTATGAGCCTGAGACGGACAGCGATAAGTTTCAGAACGAGCTTTGCTTTCTGCTGATGGCTTGCCGCCGGGCTACGCGGCGGCAGGCGCTGCTGAGCCAGCTAGCCGCAAACGTGGCGGCGGCCGCGCTGCTGTATGCACACGTGGTGCTTGCGGCGTGGCTGCTGGAAAAGGAGATGCTGCTGCACGTGCTTGGCTTTGTGGTGGGCGTGGCCGGCTTCGGCATAGCAGGCCTGGTGCTGGCGGCGGGCGCGACGGCGGTGGATCATAAGGTTTTCCGGCCCGATAGCCGGCAAGAGGAGACGCTGCATTTTCTGGAGCAGCGTGCGGCGGCGCTGGTGCAGTGCTGCGGCGCGTTTTACGCCGCGTTTGCGCTGGTGCTGTGCCTGCTGCTGGTGCCGACGGCCGCTGCGCGGCTGGGGCTGGTGGGGCAGGTGCTGTATGCGCTGCTGCTGATCCCGATGACGGCCCTGGCGGCGGCGGGCGTGCTTGCGCTGGTGGCGGCAATCGCGGTGGTGCCGGCGGAGGCGGCGCTGCGCACGCAGGAGGCCGGCGGCGCGTTCCGCAGCGTGTGGAAATGCATATCGAGCCGCGCCGCGGGGCTTGCGTGGACGGTGGGCGTGGCGTTTGTGGTGTCGCTGGCGGCGGCCGCGCCGCTGGTTGCGCTGGTTTTGATGGCGTGGTGGTGCCTGCAAGCGCTGGCCGGGCCGGTGGCCGGCGTAACGCCGAGGCCCGCGGCACTTGTGCTGATGGGCTTTTCGCAGGTCATGCTGTTGGGCGCGCTCGCGGCCCCGCCGATGGCTTGCTTCAATGCTATCATCGCGCTGCGCTATCGCGGCCTCATCGAGGAGATCGAGAAGCTCGATCGCAGTGATGGCGACGTGGCTTAAGGGTCCAAGGTCAGAAGGCAGAAGCCGGAGTCCTTGGGCCTTTCTGGACTTCGGCCTTCATTCTATTTCACTGAGCCCTTCAGCCCCAACCGGAGCAAGCATACATTTGCACCTTGCACTCCCAGAGGTAGAAGATCGTGCCGGAATTCCAGCGTTTCATGCGCAACTCGTTCTTCCTGGTGGTTTCGTACTTCCTGCGGTTCAGCTCCGGGTTGGCGATTGTGGTGCTGGTGGGCCGGAGCGTGGCGAAGGAGGATTTCGGACGGTTTACGTTTGCCCTCACGCTTGCCTCGTTTTTCGCGGTTGCGGCTGACTTCGGCCTGCCGTCGCTAACGATACGCGACGTTGCCCGCGACCACGCCCTGGCCCGCAGCTACTACAGAAACATCCTCACCCTCAAAACGATTTTCTCGCTCATCTGCTTCGGCGGCATCGTGGCGTTTGTGAATCTGGCGAAGTATCCGCCCGAGACGCGTGCCGTGGTGTATCCGGTGGCCGCGTTCACTTTCATCGCGTCGCTGGCAAACTATCATTATTTCCTGTTCCGCGGGCTGGAGCAGATGCAGTATGAGGCGGCTTCGGCGATCATCCACAACGGCATGCTGATAGCGGGCGTGGCGGTAGCGCTGATGATGCCGCACGCAGGCGTGAAGGTGCCGGTGAGCCAGGTGACGTATGGCTACCTGGGGTCGGGCATTGTGTCGACGGCGATGATCATGCTGATTTTCGGCCGGCGGGCCGGCGGTGCGCGGCTCAGCTTTAATTGGCAGGAGTGGAAGGCTCTGCTGCAGCGGTCGAGTTACTTCGCGCTGTATGGCATGCTGGGGCTGGTGTATATGTCGATCGACACGCTGATGATTTCAAAGCTTGGGAAGAATCCGGAGCCGGAGATGGCGGTGTATCAGGCGCCGGTGAAGCTGCTTTCGGCGGGGGTGTTTGCGGTGGGCATCATCACCAACGTATACATCCCGATGCTGTCGCGGCGGTTCCTGGGGCCGATCGAGGAATTCAAGTCGCTCGTTCACACGCTGAACCGCATGGGGATCACGGTGCTTGCGCCGATAGTTGTGTTTCCGTTTATGTTCAGCCACGAGATGATGACCTTCCTGTTTACTGCCGAGTATGTGGAGTCGGCCCGGGTGCTTCAGATACTGTGTATAGGTTTTCTGGTGTGGGACGGCCCGCCGTATGGGATCGTGTTTGCGGCGATGGGCCGGCAGGACCTGAATTTTTACATTGCGGCGGTGTGTGCGGTGGTGAACGTGGTGCTGAACCTGATATTCATCCCGCTTTATTACGGGCCGATAGCGGCGGCGTCGACCACGCTGGCCACGTATGTTCTGATGAAGATTTTGTACATTCATTACTGCCGCAAGCACCTGGGTTCGGCGTTTGTGGATTACCGGTATCCGCTCACGCTGGCGCTGTGCCTGGCGATTGCGGCGGGGTTGAAGCTGAGCGGGCTGCACGTGGTGCCGGCGGGAATCGTGTTTTGCCTGGTGTATGCGGGTGCGGGGTTTGTGCTGCTGCTGAGCCCGCAGGAAAAGAAGCTGTGTCTGCGGATGGGTCTGAGAGTTTAAGTTCGCGAGAAAATGTATTCCACGTGTGGCGCCGGCTGTGGTAAAATGAAGAGCGGCCGCGAAGACGGGCGGGGGTCCTTTGTTGTTGGCGTTTACCACCAGTTTGCTCTCGTTCTTTCAGGCCGTGCACTTGGTTTCCTGACTTTGGACCTTGGACCTTGGACCTTGGACTTTTCCGTGCGGGAGGTTCGCATGATACCGCTTAGCGAGCTGAAAATCGCCGTTGCCAGGGAGCGCTCGGACAGCGAGCTGTGGGTGGATCGGTTCTTCGCGAGGAGGCTGTCGATCTATCTCACGTGGCTGCTGGCGCATACGCCGCTGAGCGCCAACGAGGTAACGCTGCTGAGCCTGCTTTTCATGGCAGGCGGTGCCACGTGCCTGGGGCTGAAGAGCGACTACGGCCCGCCGGCGGGCGCGCTGCTGATGGTGCTGGGCTATCTGCTGGATTGCAGCGACGGCGAGATCGCACGGCTGCGCGGGCAGACGAGCCTTCGCGGGATGTATCTGGGGGCCATCGGCCACGCTGTAACGATTCCGGCCATGTTCATCGCGGCCGGCATCGGGCTTGCATACCGAAGGGAAACAGACACGGCTACGATCCTCGGCGGGATCGCCGCGATCGCGTCGACCAATCCGGCGAAGTCCTCGCTGCTGTCGATGCGGGAGACGCAGTTGGCCCTGCCGGCGCCCGCGGCCGCGGCCACGGTTCTTCCGGGCGATTCATCCGGCCTGAGGTGGCTTTACCTGCACACATTCGGCCGGCTTACGGTTTTCCCAAACTCGCTGTTCGTGGTTTCTGCGGCTGTGCTTGTTGAATTGCTTTTCTTCAGGGAAGCGATCTACGGGCCGATCTTCTTCGTTCTGCTTTTCTATGCCGTGCTGCTTTTCAGCGAGCAGTGCGCGGCGGTGGTGTTGTGGTCTCGCGAGGCCCGCCTGACGAAGGAGGTGCAATGAGGGAAGCGATCCGCGTGCTGTATCTTTCGGACACGGGCGGCAGGATGGGCGGTGCGGCATACAGCCTGCTGTCGCTGATCCGCCGGCTGGACCGCTCGGCGGTGGCGCCGTATGCGCTGCTGGGTTCGGACGGAGATTTTGCAGACGCATTGCGCGGGCTGGGCGTGGATGTGGAGGTTTCGGCGCTCGAGCCGATCGTGCGCAGCTATAATCCGTTTTCGATATTGAGGAGCATAAGGCGGCTGATCGCGGGCGCCGGAAAAGTGAGGCGGGTGGTTCGCGAGAAAAGCATCCGGATCATCCACGCCAACGACAATACGGTTGTGTTTCACGCGGTGGTGCCCGCGATGCTCACGGGCAGCAAGAGCGTGTGGCACGTGCGCAGCCCGGTGCAGCGGCTGGGCCGCGTGGGTGCGTTTCTGGTGAAGCATAGCGATGCGCTGGTTTTCTGCTCGGACTCGAACGCGGCTCCGTTCAGGAAGTTTTTTCCGAAGTATACGCAGAAGGTATTTGTGGCGTGCGAGGGGGTGGACGCTCCGGCGCTGGTCGAGCAATCGCAACGGCCTTCGATTCGCCAGGAATACGATATTCCGCCGGATGTGCCGCTGGTGGGGATCGTGGGGCGCATAACGCGGATCAAGGGGCAGGACGAGTTTCTGAAGGCCGCGGTGATCGTGTCGAAGCTCGAGCCCAAGGTGCGTTTTGTGGTGGTGGGCGCGCCGGTGGCGGGCAGCCGCGAGGCGCTCGAGGCCGATTCGGCGTACGCAGACGAGATCAAGCAGTTGGCCGGCAAGCTAAGCGTGGCGGATAAGACGATCTTCACCGGTTATCGCCATGATGCGCCGGCGGTGATGAAGGACCTGACGGTGCTGGCGGTGCCTTCGCGGCGCGAGGGGCTGGGGCTGGTGGCGCTCGAGGCGATGGCGCTGGGCGTGCCCGTGGTGGTATCGTCGGCCGGCGGGCTGCCCGAGCTGGTAACAAACGAAGTGAACGGGCTGGTGGTGCCGCCGAATGCCGCCGGTGCGCTGGGCCTTGCAATAGTGAGGCTGCTGGAAAACAGGCAACTGGCGAAGCGCCTGGCCGAAGAGGGGCGCAAGACGGCGGCTCGTTTCACCGCCGACGCCCACGCAAAAATCGTGAGCGACGTTTACAGGCTGATCGCAGGTGGCCGAGCATGAGACTAAAGATACTCACCGTTGCCGGCTGGATGCATCCGGACGCCGAGGGCGGCAGCTTCAGGTTCGTTTACGAGCTGAACCGCGCGCTAGCGCTCAGGGGGCATTCGGTGGCGGTGCTCACGCAGCGCCTGCGGCCCGA
>DATLAR010000032.1:0-3396 GCA_035527355.1 Planctomycetota bacterium | reverse complement strand
TGCCCCGGCTCCGCGGGCCTGATTGCAGAGCAACATGGCGCAGCAGTCCATCATCACAAAACTCGAACCAATGGTGAAGCGATTCGCCGAACTCGAGAAATTGCTGACCGACCCCGAAGTCATCAGCAACCAGGGGACATGTCGCGCCTATCTCAAAGAGCGGGGGCGGCTGGTGAAATCCGTCGATCGCTACCGCCGCTACCAGCAGATCGACACGCGCACCAGGGAAGCACAGGCCATCCTCGAAGATAAATCGGCCGACGATGAATTCGTCACCCTCGCACAGGACGAGCTCAAGCAGCTCGACGGCGAACGCCAGGCCCTGCTGGCCGAAATCGAAAGCATCTTCCTCGACGAGGTTACCGAATCCGACCGCGACGTCATCATGGAAATCCGCGCGGGCACCGGTGGCGACGAGGCCTGCCTGTTTGCCGCCGACCTCCTGCGCATGTACCTCAAATACGCCGAGCGCCGAGGCTGGAAAACCGAAGTGCTCGACAGCCACGAAACCGAGCTGCAGGGCTTCAAAGAAGTGGTGCTTTCAATCACCGGCGAGCAGGTCTACAAATACCTCCGCCACGAAAGCGGCGCCCACCGCGTGCAGCGCGTGCCCCTCACCGAGGCCGGCGGCCGCATCCATACCTCCGCCTGCACCGTGGCAATAATGGCCGAGGCCGAGGAAATAGACGTGCAGATCGACGAGAAAGACCTGGTGATCGACACCTTCCGCTCGTCCGGGCCGGGCGGCCAAAACGTGAACAAGCTGAACTCGGCCGTGCGAATCACACACCTGCCCACCGGCATCGTGGTGCCTTGCCAGGAGGAACGCTCGCAGCACAAGAACCGTGCAAAAGCAATGCGAATCCTCCGCACGCGCATCTACGAGCAGGCGCTCGAAAAGCGCGATTCCGAGCGCAGCGCTCTCCGCCGCACACTTGTCGGCTCAGGCGACCGCTCCGAACGCATTCGCACCTATAATTTCCCGCAAAACCGCGTTACCGATCATCGCATAAACTTCACCATATACGACCTGGAGCACGTTCTGCTCGGCGAGATCGAGCCGATCATCGACAGGCTTGTTGAATACGACAGGGAACTGAGACTCAAGAGCGTGAACACCGGGGCTAGCGCCAGCCCAGGAGCCTGATGTGGCTTCTGAGAAAACATGGACGGTGCTGGCACTGCTGGAATGGACCAGGCAGTTCTTTAAAAACAAGAATATCGAATCGCCCAGGCTGGAGGCCGAGCTCCTGCTCGCACACGTGCTGGGCTGGGAGCGCATCCACCTCTACACGAAATTCGACTACGTGCTGCCGGCCGACAAGTTGGCCGCGTTCAAGGAGATGATCGTGCAGCGGGCCGATCACACGCCCACGCAATACATCCTTGGCACGTGCGAGTTCTATTCGCTCGAATTCCGCGTAACGCCCGCTGTGCTCATCCCGCGGCCGGAAACCGAGCACCTCGTTGAGGCGCTGATCTCGCGCGCAAAAGGCCAAACGGCCGCCCGCGTGCTCGAGCTTGGCACCGGCAGCGGCTGCATCGTGGTAGCCGCCGCAAAGGCGCTGCCGCTGGCCGAATTCGTAGCGGTAGACCTCTCGGCCGACGCTCTGGCCATTGCGGCCGAAAACGCCGCCAAGCATGGCGTCGATTCGCGCATTCGGTTCATTCACGGCGATTTCTTCGACCCGCTAGCCGGCCAGTCTTTCGATTACGTCGTGTCGAATCCGCCATACATCGGCGAAGACGAATGGCGCGGCCTCGCACCCGAAGTGCGCGATCACGAGCCCCGCACTGCTCTAGTGGGCGGCCAAGACGGCCTCGACGCATACCGGCGCATAATACCCGCGGCGCCCGCGCACCTGCAGCCGGGCGGCCGGCTGCTGCTCGAGCTGCCCGCCGAAAAGGCGCGGCTCGTGCGCCAGATCGCCGAAAAAACGCCCCTGGTCGAGGAAGAAACGATCCCCGACTACGCAAAAATCGAGCGCGTGCTGGTGCTTGCAATGCCGCAAAAAGATTCCGCCGCGGAATGACGATATCATATAAGGACGCACCGTTGGCGCGTCTTCAAACAGATACCGGCATTCCTCAAACGAACACGGAGACCACGGATGGACGAGTTTGTGATTCACGGCGGACGGCGCCTCCGCGGCAGCATAAAGGTCAGCGGCTCAAAAAACTCTGTCCTGCCCATTATGGCAGCGGCGATCCTGGGCGAAAGCCCGTCGGTTATCGAGGGCGCCCCGCGTCTGCGCGACGTGCGCACAATGCTCTCCATCCTCGCCGACCTCGGCATGCAGGGCGAGCATCGCGAAGACGGCAGCATCTGCCTGAATCCTGTGGATAATACGCCGGTGAAGGCCGACTATCGCAAGGTGAGCACTATGCGCGGCTCCATCTGCGTGCTCGGCCCGCTGCTCGCTCGCCGCCGAAAAGCCGTAGTGTCGCTGCCCGGCGGATGCATCATCGGCCTGCGGCCCGTAGACCTGCACATCAAGGGCCTGCGGGCACTCGGCGCACGCATTAGCATCGAACGCGGCTACGTGGTGGCCGAAGCCGAACGCCTCGTCGGCAGCGAAATATACCTCGGCGGCTCGTTCGGATCGTCCGTGCTGGCCACCGCCAACATCATGATGGCCGCCACGCTGGCCGAAGGCGAGACGGTAATCGATTGCGCGGCCTGCGAGCCCGAAGTGGCCGACCTCGCCGCGTTCCTGAACGCAATGGGCGCGCGAATCACCGGCGCCGGATCGCCCACCGTTACCATCGAGGGCGTGAAACACCTGGCCGGCGCGCGGCATCGCGTGATACCCGACAGAATAGAAGCCGGAACGTTGATGATGGCAGCCGCCGCCACCGGCGGCGATGTGATCCTTGAAAATGTAAACGCAGCCCATCTTGGCGCGGTGGTCGACAAGCTGAAGCAGGTGGGAGTGTGCGTAGAAAAAACCAATGGCAGCCTGCGTGTAACCGGATCGCCGCCGTTCAAATCGACCGATCTGACAACGCTGCCCTACCCCGGCATGCCCACAGACCTGCAAGCGCAGATGATGGCCATGCTCACCACGTCCGACGGAATCAGCGTGGTTACCGACAAAGTGTATCCCGACCGGTTCATGCACGTGGGCGAGCTGAACCGCATGGGAGCCGACATCCGCAAGGAAGGATCGTCGGCCATAATACGCGGTGTCGACTGCCTCAGCGGCTGCGAAGTGATGGCATCAGACCTGCGCGCAAGCGCCGCGCTCGTCATCGCCGGCCTCGTCGCAAAAGGTGAAACAGAAATCCACCGCGTGTACCACATCGACCGCGGCTACGAGCAGATCGAGCAGCGCCTCAACCAGCTCGGCGCCGACATCTACCGTACGGTCGATGAGAAAGAAGCGTGACGAAAGC